>NZ_JBFUET010000009.1:0-529874 GCF_056403815.1 Mesorhizobium sp. P2_E9 | reverse complement strand
AGAGCCTTGAACATCAAGGTCGGGTCGAGCGGCGGGCGGCCATTGTCGGGGCAATACAGCGGCGCGGTCAGATCGTGGATGAAGGAGAAATCGATCAAACGGTCGATCTTGCGCAACAGGTGATCAGCCGGAACCAACTGATCCAGCGTTACCATCTCGAGCGCGGTCTGTTCAGGGGCGGGTCGCTTCAACATGGCCCAGTGAATCAAAAACCCCCGGCAAATGCCAGGGGTTTGTCAGCAGTCTGAAGCGGGGCAAAGCCCCGCTTTTTATCAAGTCATTTGAAGTGGACCTCAAGCCGGGAGCAGCGCGCTTTCCAGCGTGGTGAGCTGGCTAAGGAACTGCTCCGCCTTGCTGCGCGCCTGATCGTCCTTGGCGTCGGCGGCATCTTCCTTGGCTTCCTGGATGCGGCGCGTGAGATCGGCGCGGTCGACATCCTTGACCGCAACAGCCGATTCCGCCAGCAGCGTGCAGCCGGCCGGGACGATATCGGCGAAGCCGCCGAACACGACATAGCGTTCTTCGCCGCCCGACGCGGTCTTCACCGTGACGACACCTGGCTTGATCGTGGTCATGACTGGCGCGTGATGCGCCATCACCGTCATCTCGCCTTCGGCACCCGGAATGACGACGGATTCGACCTGCTCGGAAACCAGCAGGCGTTCCGGCGAGACCAGTTCGAACTTGAAAGCTTCAGCCATGTCAATTTAGTGAGTAGGGAATAGTGAGTAGGAAGTAGGGAGAAACGGCAACTGCCCCGATCACCCGGCTGCTATTCACTACTGACTACTGACTACTCCCTATTCCCTTGATTAAGCCGCTTCAGCCGCCAGGCGCTGTGCCTTCTCGACCGCTTCCTCGATGCCGCCGACCATGTAGAAGGCGGCTTCCGGCAGGTGATCGTAGTCGCCGTTGCAGAGACCCTTGAAGCCCTTGATGGTGTCGGCGAGGTCGACCAGCTTACCCGGCGAACCCGTGAACACTTGGGCGACGAAGAACGGCTGCGACAGGAAGCGCTCGATCTTGCGGGCGCGGGCGACGGTCTGCTTGTCCTCTTCCGACAGCTCGTCCATGCCCAGGATGGCGATGATGTCCTGCAGCGACTTGTAGCGCTGGAGGATCGACTGCACCTGGCGGGCGACGGCATAGTGCTCTTCGCCGACGACCAGCGGGTCGAGCATGCGCGAGGTCGAGTCCAACGGATCGACCGCCGGGTAGATGCCCTTTTCCGAGATCGCGCGGTTCAGCACCGTCGTCGCGTCAAGGTGGGCAAACGAGGTCGCCGGCGCCGGGTCGGTCAAATCGTCGGCCGGCACATAGATCGCCTGCACCGAAGTGATCGAACCCTTGGTCGTCGTGGTGATGCGCTCCTGCAGCGCGCCCATGTCGGTGGCGAGCGTCGGCTGATAGCCGACGGCCGACGGAATACGTCCGAGCAGCGCCGACACTTCCGAGCCCGCCTGCGTGAAGCGGAAGATGTTGTCGACGAAGAACAGCACGTCCTGGCCCTGGTCGCGGAAATATTCGGCGACCGTCAGGCCGGTCAGGCCGACGCGGGCACGCGCGCCCGGCGGTTCGTTCATCTGGCCGTAGACCAGCGCGGCCTTGGAGCCTTCGCCGCCGCCCTTCTGGTTGACGCCGGACTCGATGAATTCGTGATAGAGATCGTTGCCTTCGCGGGTACGCTCGCCGACGCCGGCGAACACCGAATAGCCGCCATGCGCCTTGGCGATGTTGTTGATCAGTTCCTGGATCAGCACCGTCTTGCCGACGCCGGCGCCGCCGAACAGGCCGATCTTGCCGCCGCGCGCATATGGTGCAAGCAGGTCGAGCACCTTGATGCCGGTGATCAGGATCTGCGCTTCCGTCGACTGTTCGACATAGGATGGGGCCGGCTGGTGGATCGAGCGCATCTCGATGCCATCGACCGGGCCTTGCTCGTCGACCGGCTCGCCGATGACGTTGATGATGCGGCCGAGCATGCCAGGGCCGACCGGCACTGTGATCGGCGCGCCAGTGTCATAGACGTCCTGGCCGCGGACCAGACCTTCGGTCGAGTCCATGGCGATGCAACGCACGGTGTTTTCACCGAGGTGCTGGGCGACTTCGAGCACCAGGCGGTTGCCGACATTGGTCGTCTCGATGGCGTTCAAAATGGCCGGCAGGTGATCCCCGAACTGCACGTCGACGACGGCGCCGATGACCTGGCGAACCTTGCCGACCGCGCCGGTTGCCTTGGTGGCGAGAGCCGAAGTCTTGGGGGCCGCGGCCTTGGCGGGCGCTGCCGCCGCCTTGGCTGGAGCCGCCTTCGCGGCTGCTGCCGGAGCCTTGGCCGCCTTCGCGGGCGCTGCGGTCTTCGCGGCTGCGGCCTTGGGGGCCGCCGTCTTGGGGGTCGCTGCTTTCGCCATCGTCTTTACCCTTTTTCGTCCTTTGTTTCTCACGCAGTCCGGTAGCGGGCCGACGGCCCGCAGACCGCGCCTAGAGCGCCTCGGCGCCCGAAATGATTTCGATCAGTTCCTTGGTGATCTGCGCCTGCCGCTGGCGGTTGTAGGTGATCGACAGCTTGTTGATCATGTCACCGGCATTGCGCGTCGCATTGTCCATGGCGCTCATCTTGGCGCCCATTTCGCCGGCGGCGTTTTCGAGCAGCGCCCGGAAAACCTGCACGGAGATGTTGCGCGGGATGAGGTCGGAGAGGATTTCGCCGGGCTCCGGTTCGTATTCATAGACGGCATTGCCGCCGTCCACCGCTGCGGCCGGAGCCGAAGCAACGCCGGCCGGAATGATCTGCTGTGCGGTCGGGATCTGGCTGATCACCGACTTGAACTGCGAATAGAACAGCGTGCAGATGTCGAAACCGCCCTCGTTGAAAAGGTGGATGATCTTCTTGGCGATCGCGTCCGCATTGACGAAGCCGAGCGTCTTGACCTCGCGCAAATCGACACGGTCGATGATCATCGACGCATAGTCGCGGCGCAGGATGTCGAAACCCTTCTTGCCGACGCAGATGATCTTCACCTGCTTGCCATCGGCCAAAAGCCGGCGGATGTGGTCGCGGGCAAAGCGGGCGATCTGCGAATTGAAGCCGCCGCACAGGCCGCGCTCAGCGGTGCAGACGACGAGCAGATGCACGGCATCCTTGCCGGTGCCGGTCATCAGCGCCGGGGCATCGCCACCGCCACCGACGGCCTGGGTAATGTTGGCCAGAACCGCGCCCATCCGCTCGGAATAGGGACGCGCCGCTTCCGCCGCTTCCTGCGCGCGGCGCAGTTTCGCCGCGGCAACCATCTGCATCGCCTTGGTGATCTTCTGCGTCGCCTTGACCGAGGCGATACGGTTACGAAGGTCTTTTAATGAAGGCATGCTTCAAACCTGATCCCGTGCATCCGGCTTCTTCTCAAGCAAAAGTCTTCGCGAAGGCATCGATCTCAGCCTTCAGCTTGGCGCGCAGATCGTCCGACAGCGCCTTTTCCTTGCGGATGCCGTCCAGCACGTCCTTGCCGGCTGCACGCATGTGGCTGAGCAAGCCATGCTCGAACTTGCCGACCTGGTTGAGCGCCAGCTTGTCGAGATAGCCGTTAACGCCGGCGAAGATCACCGCAACCTGCTCTTCGACCTTGAGCGGCGAGAACTGCGGCTGCTTGAGCAATTCGGTCAGGCGCGAACCACGGTTGAGCAGGCGCTGCGTGGCGGCGTCGAGGTCGGAGCCGAACTGCGCGAAGGCAGCCATTTCGCGGTACTGCGCGAGCTCGCCCTTGATCGAACCGGCAACCTGCTTCATCGCCTTGATCTGCGCCGACGAACCGACGCGCGACACCGACAGGCCGACGTTTACCGCCGGACGGATGCCCTGGAAGAACAAATTGGTTTCGAGGAAGATCTGGCCGTCGGTGATCGAGATCACGTTGGTCGGGATGTAGGCCGACACGTCGTTGGCCTGCGTCTCGATGATCGGCAGAGCGGTCAGCGAACCGCCGCCCAGATCGTCGTTGAGCTTGGCGGCGCGCTCGAGCAGGCGCGAGTGCAGGTAGAAGACATCACCCGGATAGGCTTCGCGGCCCGGCGGGCGGCGCAGCAGCAGCGACATCTGGCGATAGGCGACGGCCTGCTTCGACAGATCGTCATAGCTGATCAGCGCATGCATGCCGTTGTCGCGGAAATATTCGCCCATGGTGGCGCCGGTGAACGGCGCCAGGAACTGCATCGGCGCCGGATCGGAAGCGGTGGCGGCGACGATGATCGAATACTCAAGCGCGCCGCGCTCTTCGAGAACCTTGACGAACTGCGCAACGGTCGAACGCTTCTGGCCGATGGCGACGTAGACGCAGTAGAGCTTTTCCTTCTCCGGGCCGTTGTCGTGCACCGCCTTCTGGTTGAGCATCGTGTCGAGAATGATGGCGGTCTTGCCGGTCTGGCGATCGCCGATGACCAGCTCGCGCTGGCCGCGGCCGACCGGGATCAGCGCATCGATGGCCTTGAGGCCGGTCGACATCGGCTCATTGACCGACTTGCGCGGGATGATGCCGGGCGCCTTGACGTCGACGCGCTTGCGTTCGGTCGCCTTGATCGGACCCTTGCCGTCGATCGGGTTGCCGAGCGCGTCGACGACGCGCCCAAGCAGGCCCATGCCGACAGGCGCATCGACGATTGCGCCGGTGCGCTTGACGATGTCGCCTTCCTTGATGTCGCGGTCGGCGCCGAAGATGACGACGCCGACATTGTCGGCTTCGAGGTTGAGCGCCATGCCGCGGATGCCGCCGGGGAATTCGACCATTTCGCCGGCCTGGACATTGTCGAGGCCGTAGACACGGGCGATACCGTCACCGACGGACAGCACCTGTCCAACTTCGGAGACCTCGGCCTCCTTGCCGAAATTCTTGATCTGGTCTTTCAGAATTGCGGAAATTTCCGCGGCGCGGATGTCCATCAGCCGACCTCTTTCAGTGCAAGCTTGAGCGAATTGAGTTTGGTTTTGAGCGACGTATCGATCTGGCGCGAGCCCATCTTGACCACCAGCCCGCCGAGCAGCGACGGATCGATGGTGACGGAGATGGCCACATCCTTGCCGGCAACGCTTTTCAGCGCGGCCTTCAGTTCTGTTTGCTGGGCCGCCGTCAGCTCATGTGCCGACGTGACATCGGCAGTGGTCTCGCCACGCGCTTCGGCAGCAATCTGACGGAACGCCTTGATCATGCCGGGAATGGCGAACAGCCGCCGGTTCTGGGCGACGACGCGCAGGAAATTCCCGGCGAGGCCGGTAATCCCCGCCTTGTCGGCGAGCGCAGCGATAGCCTTGGCCTGGTCCTCGCTGGAGAACACCGGGCTGTTGATCAGGCGGGTAAGGTCGGCACTGCCTTCGAGCATGGCTTCGAAACTGTTGAGGTCGGCCTCGACCTTGGCGACCGAATTTGCCTGCCGGGCGAGTTCGAACAGCGAACCCGCATAACGTTCTGCAACACCTGAGATTGGCGATGACGATTGAGCCACGGACCGTCTTTTCTCTTGTCTGACAGGCCGCAGATTGTTGGCGCGAGCAAAAACTCTGGCTAAATCTTTGACCTTACTGCATTTTTCCAAGCACGGAGACGCGGCTTCCGCTATCCCCGGCCGAAAGTCGATTGCCGTCTAGCACAGGCATTTTAAGACCGCAATGCGTCGTTCCGCATGGTTTTCAGGCACTATTGTCGCATCCGGCAAAAGAGTCCCGTCTCGCGCCCCGGAATAGCTAAGGATTCAAGGCACAAAGCCGAAGGCAAAGGCGAGCGGCAATGCCGCCAGGACCAATTCCACCACAATGGAAACCCAATTGAAAGGTGTGTTGGCGCCATCCGACATCATCGACAGCAGCCGGCCGAAGGCGGTGAACAGCCAGGAGAAGCCGAGCGCCATGTAAACCAGCGGCTGCGCCAAGAGGATGCAGCACAGGCCGACGCCGAGATAAAAGCCCGACATCCTGCCGCGCCCCTCGGCGATCGCCGCCGCTTTCTCGGGCTTGGCCTGCAAGCGCAGGATGCGGAAGGCCAGGCCAGGCGCCAGAAAAAACAGAAGGCCTAGCAGCACGGTGAAGACGGCGCTCGACCAGGCCAGCCATTCACCCTGGCTCGTCGGCCATGGAAGCGCAAAATCCATCTTGTCCCCTCGAAATGCCTGTTTTGAAATTGCGGGCATTCTAGCGGAGGAAAACCGCCGCGCCAGATGGTTCAGGGCACTTTAGGAGCAGCGCATCAGCCGAGCGCGAATTCCACCGCCGCCTCGGCATGGATGCGGGTGGTGTCAAAGACCGGAATGTCGAAATCACGCTGTCCGATCAGCATGGTGATCTCGGTGCAGCCCATGATGATGCTGTCGGCAGCCTCTTCCCGGCGCAGGCGTTCGGCTTCTTCTATGTAAGCCGTCTTCGAGGCGTCTGTGACGATGCCCTGGCAGAGCTCGTCATAGATGACGCGATGCACCATGTCGCGCCCAGCGGCATCGGGCACCACTGGCGAGAGGCCGTATTTATCAGCGAGCCGGCCCTTGTAGAAATCCTGCTCCATGGTGAAGCGCGTCGCCAGCAATGCCGGGCGCTGCATGCCGGCAAGCTTGATCGCGGCCGCAGTGGCGTCGGCGATGTGGATAAGCGGGATGGATACGGACGCCTGCACCTGGTCGGCCAGCTTGTGCATGGTGTTGGTGCACAGAAGCAGACCTTCCGCACCACCCGCCTCGAGCTTGCGCGCCGCTTCGACAAGCAGCATGCCGGCGCCGTCCCAGTCGCCATGATGCTGCCGCTCGGCGATCTCGGCGAAGTCGAACGACCACAGCAGCAATTTCGCCGAATGCAGCCCGCCGAGGCGCTCGCGCACGATCTCGTTGAGCAGGCGGTAGTAGATGGCCGTCGATTCCCAGCTCATGCCGCCGAGCAAACCAAGGGTTTTCATGTGATCTTCCGTTTCTCGCTGGCCTGCACCGTATCGCCGATATCGCGACCTTACAAAAAGCTCTGCGGGTCGATATCGACCTGCACCCGGACCGAACCACGCTGTTTCGGCCCATTGGCCAGCATGGCGCGGATGAAACCTTGCATGTCGGCGCGCCGTTCGCCCTGGATCAGCAGGCGGAAACGATGGCGGCCGCCGAGCAGGGACAGTGGCGCCTCCGCCGGCCCCAGCACGAACAGGTCTGACGCCTCGGGCGCGGCGCGGCGCAGGCCGCGTGCATGGCCTTCGGCTTCCGCCCGCGTCACCGCGCTGACGATGACGCCGGCGAGCCGGCCGAAGGGCGGCAGGGCCGCCCGTTCGCGCTCGGCGATCTCGCGCTCGTAAAAAGCCTCGGCATCGCCGGAGACGATCGCCCGCATGACCGGATGGTCGGGCTGGAAAGTCTGCAGCAGGCCAAGGCTCTTCTTGCCGGTGCGGCCGGCGCGGCCGGTCACCTGACTAAGCAATTGGAAAGTGCGCTCGGCGGCACGCGGATCGCCATTGGCGAGGCCGAGATCGGCATCGACGACACCGACCAGCGTCATATTGGGAAAATTGTGCCCCTTGGCGACCAGCTGCGTGCCGATGACGATATCGGCCTCGCCATCGGCGATCGCCTCCAGTTCCAGCCGCAACCGCCGCACCCCGCCCATCAGGTCGGATGACAACACGATGGTGCGCGCATCGGGGAAATGCGCGACGACCTCCTCGGCGATGCGTTCGACGCCAGGTCCGCAAGCGACCAGATGATCGAGCGTGCCGCATTCCGGGCAGGCTTCGGGGCGGCGCTCATTGTGCCCGCAATGATGGCAGACCAGCTGGCCGCGAAAGCGATGCTCGACCAACCAGGCCGAGCAGACCGGACAGCCGAAGCGATGGCCGCAGACGCGGCACAGCGTCAGCGGCGCATAACCACGCCGGTTGAGGAACAGCAGCGATTGCTCCTTTCTCTCCAGCGTCTTGCGCATATGGTCGAGCAGCACCGGCGACAGGAAGCCGCCCCGAGCCGGCGGCGCTCGCCGCATGTCGATCGACTTCAGCTGCGGCAGTGCGGCCTCGGCGAAGCGGGCGGAGAGAACGGCTCTGCTGTATTTGCCTTGGCTCGCATTGACGCGGCTTTCGACCGATGGCGTCGCCGACGCCAGCACGACCGGAAAACCGCCGATGTGACCGCGCACCACCGCCATGTCGCGCGCATTGTAGAAGACGCGGTCTTCCTGCTTGTAGGCCGGGTCGTGTTCCTCATCGACAACGATCAGGCCAAGCTCCTTGAACGGCAGGAACAGCGCCGAGCGGGCTCCGGCAACGACGCGCACTGTGCCTTCCGCCACTTGTCGCCACACCTTTTCGCGCATCCTGGGCGGCAGGTCGGAATGCCATTCGCCCGGTTTGGCGCCGAAGCGCTGCTGGAAGCGTTCGAGGAAAGCGTGGGTCAGCGCGATTTCCGGCAGCAGGATCAGCACCTGCTTGCCCTGGTCGAGGGCTGCCGCCACCGCCTCGAAATAGACCTCGGTCTTGCCGGAGCCGGTGACGCCGTCGAGCAGCGCGACATTGAACACGCCGGCCGCGACATTGGCGCGCAGCATCGATGCGGCGTCGCTCTGATCAGGCATAAGCTCGGGCACGACGTAGCTGGAGTCAGGCGCCGCCACCACCGGGCGCGGCGGGATCATCACCGTCTCGAACACGCCTTGCGCCTTCAGCCCTTCGATCACCGTCGACGACACGCCTGCCGCATGCGCCAGGCCGGACCGCGTCCAGGCCAGCCCGCCCTCGGCCGTCTCCAGCACGCGCGCTCGTGCGTCCGTTATGCGGTCGGGAACGATGAGCGTGCGCTGCAGCCCCTCGATCCAGGGTTCCGGGTCAAAGGCCTCCGGCGCACGCAGCAGCATGCGCGCCACCATTCCGGGTGGTGACAGCGTGTATTGCGCCACCCAATCGACGAAGCGGCGCATGGCGCGGTCGATCGGCGGGCAGTCGAAAACCTGTTCGATCGGACGCAGCTTTTTCGCGTCGATGTTCTCGACCGCGCCATCCCAGACGATGCCGGCGACCTGGCGCGGCCCGAGCGGCACGCGCACGATCGACCCCGGCACCACGCGCATGCCGGCCGGCACGGCATAGGTATAGGGGCGTTCGGCAGGCATCGGCACCAGCACCGGTGCGGCTGCGACAAAGGGCGAATCTTCGATCATGAGGCGTGACCTTGCCCCGACTTTGGTCTAGATCAAAGGGCAACCCCGAATGTGCATGCCATGCACATGAAAATCTTCAGGAGACCCCCATGAAATTTTTTGTCGACACCGCTGACATCAAGGACATCAAGGAACTGAACGATTTGGGGCTGCTCGACGGCGTCACCACCAATCCGTCGCTGATCCTCAAATCCGGCGGCAAGATCGCCGACGTCACCAAGCAGATCTGCGACATCGTCGCCGGCCCGGTCTCGGCGGAAGTCGTGGCGACCGAATACAAGGACATGATGGCGGAAGCCGAAGTACTGGCCAAGATTGCACCCAATGTCTGCATCAAGGTGCCGTTGACCCTGGACGGCCTGAAGGCCTGCAAGACCATTCGCACCCAGATGAACCGCATGGTCAACGTCACGCTGTGCTTCTCGGCCAACCAGGCGCTGCTCGCCGCCAAGGCCGGCGCCTCGTTCATCTCGCCCTTCGTCGGTCGCGTCGATGACACCGGCTCGGACGGCATGGAGCTGATCCAGGAGATCCGGCAGATCTACGACAACTACGATTTCCAGACCGAGATCCTCGTCGCCTCGGTGCGCACGGTGAACCATGTCAAGCAGGCGGCGCTGATCGGCGCCGATGTCATCACGGCGCCGCCGGCGACGCTGAAGGCGCTGGTCAAGCACCCGCTGACCGACAAGGGCCTGGAACAGTTCCTTGCCGACTGGGCCAAGACCGGCCAGAAAATCGGCTGAGGTCGCATTGCTCCAATGAGAAAAGGCCGGGCGACCGGCCTTTTTTATTGCACTTCCGAAGAAGCCTTGCCGCCCAAAGGGCTGCCACTCAATCCGTGCTCTCGTCGTCAGGCGCGGCCACCGGCGGACGCCGCCCCATGATGATCTCGCGCTTGCCGACATGGTTGGGCGCGCCGACCAGCCCTTCCTTTTCCATGCGTTCGACCAATGAAGCCGCGCGGTTGTAGCCGATGCCGAGGCGGCGCTGGATGTAGGATGTGGAACATTTCTTGTCGCGCACCACCACCTTGACCGCCTCGTCATAGGCGGCATCGCTGTCTTCGGCTGCCACCGATCCCTTGTCGAAGACCGCGCCCTGGTCGTCTTCGATTTCTTCCTCGTCCTCGTCGGCCGTCACGGTTTCCAGATATTCCGGGCGGCCCTGCGCCTTCAGATGCGCCACGACATGCTCGACCTCCGCATCGGAAACGAAGGGGCCGTGCACGCGCGAAATCCGTCCGCCACCCATCATGTGCAGCATATCGCCCTGGCCAAGCAGCTGTTCGGCGCCCTGCTCGCCCAGGATGGTGCGGCTGTCGATCTTGGAGGTGACCTGGAAGGAGATGCGGGTCGGGAAGTTGGCCTTGATCGTGCCGGTGATGACATCGACCGAGGGGCGCTGCGTCGCCATGATCAGGTGGATGCCGGCGGCGCGCGCCATCTGCGCCAGGCGCTGGATGGCGCCTTCGATCTCCTTGCCGGCGACCATCATCAGGTCGGCCATCTCGTCGACGATGACGACGATGTAGGGCATCGGCGCAAGATCGATTTCCTGCTGCTCGAACAGCGGCTCGCCGGTGCCCTTTTCGAAACCGGCCTGCACCGTCATGACGACCGCCTCGCCCTTGTCGCGGGCTTGGGCGGCGCGCTCATTGTAGCCGTCGATGTTGCGCACGCCGAGCCGCGCCATCTTGCGATAGCGGTCCTCCATCTCGCGCACCGCCCATTTGAGCGCAGTGACCGCCTTCTTGGGATCGGTGACGACCGGGGTCAGAAGATGCGGGATGCCGTCATAGACGGAGAGTTCGAGCATCTTGGGATCGACCATGATCAGTCGGCACTCCTCCGGCTTCAGCCGGTAGAGCAGCGACAGGATCATGGTGTTGATGGCAACCGACTTGCCGGAGCCGGTGGTGCCGGCGACGAGCAGATGCGGCATTTTCGCCAGCTCGGCAATGACAGGCTCGCCACCGATCGTCTTGCCGAGGCAAAGCGCCAGCTTGCAGCTGGTCTTGCGAAAACCTTCCGATTCGATCAGTTCGCGGAAATAGACGGTCTCGCGCGTCTCGTTGGGAAGCTCGATGCCGATGACGTTGCGTCCAGGCACGACGGCGACGCGCGCGGAGACCGCCGACATGGAGCGGGCGATGTCGTCGGCGAGCCCGATGACACGCGAGGATTTGACGCCCGGCGCCGGCTCGAACTCGTAGAGGGTGACGACGGGACCCGGGCGAACGTGGATAATCTCGCCGCGCACACCGAAATCCTCCAGCACGCTTTCCAGAAGATCGGCATTCTGCTCGAGCCGCTCCTGCGACATGTAGAAGCCCTGTCCCTCCGGCGGCTGCTGCAGCAACTCTTCCGAGGGAAGTTCGTACGCCTCGCCTGTCGAGGCCGGCACGATCTTGCCGACCAGAGGCAGTGGCGCAGACACGCGCATGGCCGGAGCTTGCACGCTCTCCTCCGCGGCTTGCGCGACCTGTTCTGGAACGCCGTTGCCGGCAGCGGACGGAATTGCAACCTTCACCCGGGTCCGTTGCGGTGCGCTGCTCGCTGCCGGTTGAACCACGGCTTCGTTCGAGTTGGCGGGGCGGACTTCCGGCAAGGTCGACGGAGCCTGCTGGCCTGGAAGGCATTCGATGATTCGGAACAACGCGGTCGGATCGGCCGTGGCGGGGCGGATGTCGACCCGTGGGGAGACGACCGGCACTGCCGGCCGCGAAGCCGGAACCGGCCGCGGCGCCGGCAACGGGCTGTCGATCATGTAAGGCGCCATGAGTTCGAAGAAGACGTGATTCGACAGATAGGGCCAGCGTACGGTTTCGCGGCCTGGTGTTTTGACTGGCGCCGCCATTGCCTGGGCAGACGATGCCGGTGCGGACGCGCGTGCTGTCACCGCTGTTCTCGCACCCACCGGCGCAGCAGCCCTTGCATTTTCGCCAGCATGCCTTGGCGGAACGGCTGCCGCGCCCAATGCTGGCGGCCTCTCATGCGTCACGGCTCTGTTGCTGGCAGGCGGCTGAGTGGGTTGTGGAGCCGAATTCCGGCCTTTCATCGTCGCCGACAATAACGGGGACGAGACTGCGGACGACGTCGCAGCCGCAGCAGGCTGTGCGACGGCTTGTCGCGCCGGCAGCGGATGCGATTCGCCTTGCTCAGAGGCGATCTGGCGCGGCTGGCGTGTGTTGGCTTCATAGTCCGGCGTGCGGGTGAACCGCACGTTGGGCGCCAGGAAGAAATAGTCCTGCCAGGCCGGGCTTTCGTTGCCGCCGAGATCGACAGGCGGCGGGGAATTGCCGGCCCTGGACGCGCCGATTCGCTGGCCATCCGGCTTGTTGTTCAAACGCTCACCCTCGGGATTATCGGGCGAAACTGTCACTGAATTGACCCGAGGAAAACGCTTGGATTCCATTCTCAAGACTCACGCTGAACCGTCTGCTGAGCAATAGGGAGCGAGTGGTTAACAGTTGCTTCCCATCAGCAACGTTGGAGCGACCGAAATGTATCTTTCGCAGCGATGACGGACGAGCCGGATTCTGGCCGCGATCGTCACCCACGATCACCTGCTCATCGACACGCGGAGGGCCAAAAAAGAAAGAGCCTTCGGCAAGCGCAAAGCGGGCCGAGCACTAGGGTCGAGATGGCGTCTTCCGTGAAAGGAAGCGGCGCTAACCAGTCTTCTTGCCGTGCCGGACCAGATCCTGGGCGATCGACAGTTGCAGCGCTTCGGCCAGTTCACGCGCGGCGCGATTTTCGGCGTCGATCTGCGCCCGGTACGAGGCAAATTCCTGGCGCGGCCTGTCGAAGGACGAGGTGATCGCGCGCTTGCCGACCGTGACGACGGCGCCGGTTGTCGCATCGGTCAGCGTATAGCTGGCGGTCAGTGTCACCGAACCGGCGGTCGGCTCGTCCTGATCGGTTTGGACCTGCACCAGGGCCGAGGATTCGACGGCCTCGGTCACGGTGAGATCGAGCGAATAAGCCGGCGAGGCCGGTTCGCCGGCGCCACGCCCGAAGCCGAAGATCAGATTGTTGCGCACCTGCTGGGCATAGCGCGTCTTGACCGGCTTGATGGCGATCGACGCCAGTTCGGAATTGGCTGTGGCGTTCGAGCCGGGCGACAGCAGCGCGTTCGAATAGAGCGGCCGCACCGTGCAGGCCGAAACCAGCGCCAGCGAGCCGATCAGGCCGGCAAGCGCGGCGCGGCGCAGCAAACGGCTCAGCTCTGTCTTTTCCCGATCAGGCAACGACATTGACGATCCTCTGCGGCACGATGATCACCTTGCGCGGAGCCTTACCTTCGAGCGCTTTCTGCACGAAGTCGAGAGCCAATACCGCTTTTTCGACCGCACCTTGGTCCGCGTCGCGGGCAATTGTCAAATCCCCCCGCTTCTTGCCGTTGACCTGCACCGGATAGGTCACTTCATTGTCGACGACCAGTGCCGGATCGAAGACCGGCCACGGCCGTTCGGCGACCAGATCGGTGCCGCCAAGCGTCTCCCAGCACTCTTCGGCCAGATGCGGCATGACAGGTGCGACCAGATGCACCAGGATCTCCACAGCCTGGCGGCAGGCGCCTTTGAGTGCCGGATCGGCCTTGCCCACCGCCACCGTGTTGAGCGGCGTGGTCAGCACATTGGCCAGTTCATAGATGCGGGCGATGGCACGGTTGAAGCCGAGCTTCTCGATGTCCTCGCCGACTGCCTTCAGGATTTTGTGCGTGGCCTTCGATACCGCTCCCGCCTCACCGGCGTCGGCCGCGGCAGGCTTGACGCCTGCCAGCGTCTCGGCCGCCGTCGCCACCAGCCGCCAGATGCGCTGCATGAAGCGATGCGCGCCGGCGGCGCCATCATCGGTCCATTCCACGTCGCGCTCGGGCGGCGAATCCGACAGCATGAACCAGCGCGCCGTGTCGGCGCCGTAGCCGTCGGTGATGTCTTCCGGGCTTACCGTGTTCTTCTTCGACTTCGACATCTTCTCGAGCGGGCCGATGGTAACGGTCTCACCGGTAGCGATGTCGAAGGCGCGGCGTTCGCCGTCGAGGCCCTCCAGCCGCACCTCGGTCGGCGCCAGCCAGCGGCCGTTTGATGCCGAGCCGACACGGTAGGTCTCGTGCACCACCATGCCTTGCGTGAACAGGCCCTTGAACGGCTCGGCCAGATCGACATGGCCAGTCTCGCGCATAGCGCGGGTGAAGAAGCGCGAATAGAGCAGATGCAGGATCGCGTGCTCGATGCCGCCAATATACTGGTCGACCGGCAGCCATTCATTGGCCGCCTTGGGATCGGTCGGCTCATGTGCCCAGGGCGCGGTGAAGCGGGCGAAATACCACGACGAATCGACGAACGTGTCCATGGTGTCGGTTTCGCGGCGCGCATCCCCACCGCATTGCGGGCACTTCACATGGCGCCAGGTCGGATGCCGGTCGAGCGGATTGCCCGGCCGGTCGAAATCGACATCGTCCGGCAGCTTGACCGGCAGGTCGGCCTTCGGCACCGGCACCACGCCGCAATCCTCGCAATGGATCATCGGGATCGGGCAGCCCCAGTAGCGCTGGCGCGAAATGCCCCAGTCCCGCAGGCGGAAATTCACCTTGCGCTCGGCCATCGGCCGGTTGCCGATCGTCTTCTGCTCCAGAAGCTTCGCCACCTCGTCGAAGGCGCGATCCGGCTTCATGCCGTCGAGGAAGCGCGAATTGATCATCACGCCGTCGCCGACATAGGCTTCCTCGGTGATCTGGAAGGTCTTCGCATCGGCGCCTTCGGGCATCACCACCGGAATCACCGGCAGGCCATACTTGTTGGCGAAGTCGAGGTCGCGCTGGTCGCCGGACGGGCAGCCGAAAATGGCGCCGGTGCCGTACTCCATCAGCACGAAATTGGCGACGTAGACAGGCAGCGTCCAGCTGTCGTCAAACGGATGAACGACACGGATGCCGGTGTCGAAACCCTTCTTCTCGGCCGTCTCCAGCGCCGCCACCGAAGTGCCCATATGGCGGATCTCTTCGATGAACTTCGCCAGTTCTGGATTGTTCTCGGCGGCTTTCTTGGCCAACGGGTGGTCGGCGGCAACGGCCATGAAAGAAGCGCCGAAAATGGTGTCGGGCCGCGTCGTGTAGACTTCCAGCTCATGCTCGCCTGCGATCGGCTCGGCCAGCGGCCAGCGGATCAGCAGGCCTTCCGAACGGCCGATCCAATTCTGCTGCATCAGCTTCACTTTTTCGGGCCACTCGTCGAGGCCGTCGAGTGAATCCAGCAGGTCCTGCGCAAAATCGGTGATCTTGAAGAACCACTGCGTCAGCTCACGCTGTTCGACCAGCGCGCCCGAGCGCCAGCCGCGCCCGTCGATGACCTGCTCGTTGGCGAGCACCGTCATGTCCTCCGGGTCCCAGTTGACCTTTGAGGATTTGCGCGTCACCAGCCCCTTCTCGACGAAATCGAGGAACAGCATCTGCTGGCGGTGGTAGTAATCGACATCGCAGGTGGCGAATTCACGCGCCCAATCCAGCGACAGCCCCATGACCTTGAGCTGCTCGCGCATGGTGGCGATGTTCTGATAGGTCCATTCCTTGGGATGGACCTTGTTCTGCATCGCCGCGTTTTCGGCCGGCATGCCGAAGGCGTCCCAGCCCATCGGGTGCAGCACGTTGAACCCCTTGGCCCGCTTGTAGCGCGCCACCACGTCACCCATCGTGTAATTACGGGTATGGCCGATATGGATGCGCCCCGACGGGTACGGGAACATTTCCAGCACGTAGTATTTCGGCTTCGGGTCGTCATTGTGCGCTTCGAACAGCTTCTTGTCGGCCCAGGCCTTCTGCCATTTGGGCTCTGACGCGCGCGGATTGTATCGTTCGGTTGCCATGGGACGTTTTTCACTTAAAAGCAGGCGCGAACCGCGCGCGACTGGCTCGGCGGTTCAGGGAATGTGGTCCGGGTGTTCACCATGGTTTGGCAAACCCGTCAACCATATGGGCATCGCGGCGGCTAAAAACGCGGGTCAAAACAGCGGGATTTGCATATGGGTGACACCGTTCAGCAGTTTTTCGCGGTCAAGGCGAAGATCGCCGCCGCCGAGAAGGAGGCCCACCGCGAAGCTGGCGCGGTGACGCTGGTCGCCGTCTCCAAGACCTTTGAGGCCGCCGACATCCAGCCGGTGATCGAAGCCGGCCAGCGCGTCTTCGGCGAGAACCGCGTCCAGGAGGCGCAAGGCAAATGGCCCGCGCTGAAGGCGGCATTCCCGGATATCGAACTGCATCTCATCGGCCCGCTGCAGTCGAACAAGGCGAAAGAGGCAGTGGCGCTGTTCGACGTCATCGAAACGGTCGACCGCGAGAAAATCGCCGCCGAACTCGCCAAGGAAATCGCCCGGCAAGGCCGCACCCCAAAACTCTATGTCCAGGTCAACACCGGTTCCGAGCCGCAGAAGGCCGGCATCGAGCCGCGCGACGCCATGGCCTTCGTCACCCGCTGCCGCGATGTCCACGGCCTCGCCATCGAAGGCCTGATGTGCATCCCGCCCGCCGATGAAAACCCCGGCCCCCACTTCGCCTTGCTGGAAAAGCTTGGGCGTGAGGCCGGCGTCGCCAAACTGTCGATGGGCATGTCCGGCGACTACGAGACGGCCATCGCCTTCGGCGCCACCAGCGTTCGCGTCGGCTCGGCGATTTTCGGCAGCCGGTAGTCCCTCCGCAGCGTCTGATATATGCTTGCCAAGCTAATCAGCGAGCAGTCCTCATGAACTGGGATATTCAGAGCGCAAAGAGCAATCTCTCGGAGCTGTTAAGGCAGTTGCGAGAAAAGGGGCCGCAAACCATTTCGGTGCATGGAAAGCCAGCTGCCGTCGTGCTGGCTGTTGAGGACTATGAACGGTTGATTGGGGCAAAACCTTCGCCAGCGGAATATCTTCTTTCGGGTCCTGAGTGGGATGACGGCTTCGCCGAGGAGGTCAATCGCCGCTCCAACACGATGATCCGAGTCATCGATCTCTGATAAATTCTGACACCGCCATCATAAATGCAGCGGTAGTGACGGTCGACTGTGGATGGTCCAGGCAGAAAGGCTCATTGCACCACCACTTGAAACGAAACGTACCGTTCCTATTTGTTTTGTGTCATCACATAGTCTACTGGAGCCTTCGCCATGCGTTACAACCAGCTTGGAAATACGGGGATGTTCGTCTCCGAACTGTGCCTTGGCACCATGACCTTCGGCACCGCCGGCGAAAATGCCCAATGGGGCCTGATCGCCAGCCTCGAGCAGAAGGGTGTCAACGAGATCGTCGGCCGTTCGATCGCCGCCGGGGTCAATTTCTTCGACACGGCCGACGTCTACTCCTTCGGTCAGTCCGAGCGTCTGCTCGGCCAGTCGCTGCGGGATCTCGGCGTCGCCAGATCGAGCGTGGTCATCGCCACCAAGGCGCACGGCGCCATGGGCGATGGGCCGAACCAGCGCGGTTCGTCGCGCGGCCACATCATGGATGCGGTCGATGCCAGCCTCGAACGGCTGCAGCTCGATCACGTCGATCTCTATCAGCTGCACGGCACCGATACGGTGACACCGATCGACGAGACGCTGCGAGCGCTCGACGATCTCGTTGCCAGCGGCAAGGTCCGCTATGTCGGCGTGTCGAACTGGGCGGCGTGGCGGATCGCCAAGGCTCTCGGCATCGCCGACCGCAAGGGCTTTGCCCGCTTCGAGACCATCCAGTCCTATTATTCGATCGCCGGCCGCGACCTCGAGCGCGAGATCGTGCCGCTGATCAACGAGGAGAAACTTGGCCTGATGGTGTGGTCGCCGATGGCCGGCGGCCTGCTCTCCGGCAAATACGGCCCCGGCGCGCCCGGCAATGGCGAAGGTCGCCGCGCGTCCTTCAATTTCCCGCCGGTCAACGAGGACCGTGCCTGGGCGGCGGTCGCCGTCATGCGCGAGATCGCGAAAAAACATGATGTCAGCGTTGCCACGGTGGCGCTGGGCTATGTCCTGGCCAAGCCTTTCATGATGAGCGTCATCATCGGCGCCAGCCGCATGGAGCAGCTCGAACAGAATCTTGCCGCGACTGAACTGAAGCTCGACGCTGACGATCTCGCCAGACTCGATGAGGTCAGCGCGCTGCCGTCCGAATATCCCGGCTGGATGCTAGAGCGCCAGGCGGCTGGCCGGCGCCCTGCCCCCTTCGTGCCGAAGGCGTAATCCGTCTTCGGCTCGAGGCGATTTTCCGTTTTTCCGCAAGCCGCGTGTCCCTTCGGGCGCGCGGCTTTTTCGCGCTTTCGTCAGGGCCGCAGGGTCGCCTTGTACCGGACACGATTTCGCAGCTACCATCATGACGCCGGGGCAGCATACCGGGATGTCAGGGGCGATGATCGCACCATCCGCTGAGCAATTTCGAGAGAGGATTGTCGCGATCATGGCTGATCGCCAAGCCGCGGCTTCTGCCAGCCCTTACGATTGGAAAGTGTGCGTCGGCGCGGTCAGTGCCGCGCAGGCCGAATTCGAGAAGGTCGTTGTCGATGGCACCGCGCACGACTACGGAGCCGCCGTCATTTCTCGTTTGGAGCGGCTGCGGGACGCATATTATGACCCGGATGGAGAATACACGTCAGGGCGATCGGATATCGGGACCGTCATTGAAAACATCAGGAAAGCATTGAGGCTCGTCGGCCAGTGATGGCCCAACTCAGCCGGTGACGGACAGTCCCAATGTCACGGCGGATTGGCAGAGGTATTGCAGTCCGCGATCGCTTTTCCGGCTAGGCCCCGATCATACCAGCGGATCCTCTGTTCTGAGGTGCCGTACCGCTTTGCCGTCGAATTATTTGAGGCATTCGCGACCTGATCATCTCCGAGAGATCGCAGCAGCGCCCTGGCCTCAGTCAGATCGGTGTCGTCCAGCAACCCCTTGTCCCAGACATAGCGGCTCCATAGCCCGGCAAAACAATCGGCCTGGAGCTCCACCTGTTCCGATCGGATGATGGCGGCTTGCTGGTCGCCGGCGGTGACATCAAGGTGCGGAACGCCAGAGACGTTCTGCACGTGGTGCCCAACCTCTCGGGCCACAATCAACGCCTTGGCGAAATCTCCCGTCGAACCGATCTGTCGAAGCTCGGGGAACGCCGGATCGAGATAAATTTTGTGGTCCGCCGCACAGTACAATGTCCCTGAAACAGGGCCGCATGCTGTGGCGATAGTGCCGGTATACAGCACCAGCTTGGGCTCCTCATATTTCAATCCGCCGGCTTTGAAGGTGGCGCCCCAGAAATCCTCGGTTTCAGCCAAAGCCACGGAAAGGAGCCGCTTGACGTCATCCGGTTGGGCGTTTGGAGCGGGCACCGCAGCTGTCGAGACCTCGGCTGCCTCGGAGATCGTTGAAGCATGCAGCAATGTCGCGATGGCAAGCAGGAATGCCGTGACCAAGGACAAGCGGACCAATTCACGCCTCCTGAATTGCCAACGCTCCCGGAGCCTGAGCGCCGAGGCGCCTGCGATGACCGGACGGGAGTCCATATCTTGCCCCTGTTGGGTTGTCGAACAGGCCTTGAAAGCCGCGCTTCGTCAGAGCCGCGCAGTCTCGGCCAGGAAATCGAGAAAAGCCCGCACCCGCGCCGGCAGGTGGCGGCCCTGGCCGACATAGACGGCGTGGGTCGCCTCCTCGTCGCCCGGATTGAAATCCTCCAGCAGCGGCACCAGCCGACCGTCGGCGATATCGGCCGCCACGTGCCAGCGCGCCAGCCTGGAGATGCCGGAACCGGCCAATGTCATCAGCCGCATCGCCTCACCGTCGCTGACCAGCGTGTTGCCGATGATCGGGATCATGATGGCGCGGCCCTCCGCGTCGCGGAACGGCCAGCCGTCGATATGCCTGACGAAGCCGAAGCCCATGCGGTTGTGGCTGTCGAGATCGGCCGGCGTCAGCGGTATGCCATGCGTTTCGAGGTAGGAGGGTGCCGCAACCACGACCACCGGGCTCTGCCCGAGCTTGCGCGCCACCAGCCGTGATTCGCCGAGCGGACCGGCGCGGATGGCAACGTCCGCGCGTTCGGCCATCAGGTCGATGACGCTGTCGGTCAGCACCAGATCAACCGAAATCTCGGGGTAGCGTTCGAGGAAACGCGGCAGCAGCGGGATCAGCCGGTGCACCCCGAACGGCACATAGGTGTTGACGCGCAGCCGCCCACGAGGTGCGGCACCCGCCGCCGCCTCGCGCTCGGCCGCCGCCATATCGGCCAGGATACCCAGCCCGCTGTCGTAGAAAGCCGACCCTTCCGGCGTCAGCTGCAGCTTGCGCGTCGAGCGGCTGACCAGCCGCGCGCCAAGCCGGGCTTCCAATCGCGCGATCAGCTTGCTCACCGCCGATGGTGTCATGCGCAGCGCACGCGCCGCGGCGGAAAAACTGCCCGCCTCGACGACGCGGACAAAAACTTCGATCTCGCCGGAGCGGTTGATGTCGGATCTCGCCATCTGTGAATCTATTTCACAGAAAATGTGCCCAACGCAAGTCTGGTTCATAGAGCGTGGCGGCACGATCTTTCGGGTCGGGGCGCGGGTTTGGACAAGGCGCTCGTCGCCTTAACGGCCCGTCTTGGAAGTGGAAACAGCCATGCCTCTTGCTCTCTACGCCCTCGCCGCCGGTGCCTTCGGCATCGGTGTCACCGAATTCGTCATCATGGGTCTGCTGCTCGATGTCAGCAAGGATCTCGGCGTCTCGATCTCGGCCGCCGGACAGCTCATTTCGGGCTATGCGCTGGGCGTCGTCATTGGCGCGCCACTGCTCACCATCGCCACCGGCAACTGGCCGCGCAAGACCGTGCTGCTGGCGCTGATGGCGATCTTCACGCTGGGCAATCTCGCCTGTGCGCTGGCGCCCGACTACTGGACGCTGATGGGCGCCCGCATCATCACCGCCTTTGCCCACGGCACCTTCTTCGGCGTCGGCTCGGTCGTCGCCACCGGTCTGGTCGCGCCCAACAAGAAGGCCTCGGCGATTGCATTGATGTTCACCGGCTTGACCATCGCCAACATCCTCGGCGTGCCCTTCGGCACCTGGCTCGGCCAGGCCTTTGGCTGGCGTGCGACCTTCTGGGCAGTGACCCTGGTCGGCCTGGCGGCCTTCGCCGTCATCCTTGCGCTGGTACCGCGCAGCCAAGAGGCCCCCGAGAAGAGCGATCTGCGCGCCGATCTCGCCGTGCTGCGCCGCACGCCCGTCTTGCTCGGCCTCGCCACCACCGTGCTTGGCTATGCCGGCGTCTTCGCCGTCTTCACCTACATCGCTCCGCTGCTGACCGAGATCAGCGGCTTCAAGGAAGCCGCCGTATCGCCGATCCTGCTTGTCTTCGGTGGCGGTCTCATTGCCGGCAATCTCGCCGGCGGCAAGGTCGCCGACCGCTGGCTGGTGCCGGCCGTGCTCGGCAGCCTCGTGGTGCTGGCCCTGGTGCTCGCCACCATGAGCTTCGCCATCCACAGCCAGGTCATGGCCGTGATCTATGTCGGCCTGCTCGGAGCCGCCGCCTTTGCCACGGTGGCGCCACTGCAGATGTGGGTGCTGGACAAGGCGCAAGGCGCCGGCCAGAGCCTAGCCTCGTCCTTCAACATCGCCGCCTTCAACCTCGGCAATGCCGCCGGCGCCTGGCTTGGCGGCGCGGTGATTGCCCATGGAATGGGGCTCGGTTCCCTCACCTGGGTCGCCGCCTTGCTGCCGGTCGCGGCGCTCGGCGTGGCCGGACTGGCCCTGCGTCTCGACAGACGCGAAGAGCGGCTGCTCCCGGCAACGGCCACCTCCATGGAATGACGGCGGACCCAGGACCCACCTTCGGCATGACGGAAGGCAGAACCCAAGAGGAGAGCCCCAATGAAACATCCTATGCGCCGTACCATCATCATCTTTGCGGCAAAGCGTTTGACCCTCGCCGCGCTCGCCTTGGCGACCACGTTGATCGTCAACCCCGCAATGTCAGGCGAAAGACAGGACTGGGTCGGCACCTGGACCGCCAGCCCGCAACCGACATGGGGTCCCGACTTCGCCTTGCCGGTGAAGATCGCGCCGAAGCTTGAGAACCAGACCATACGCCAGACGGTCCGCACCAGCATTGGCGGCAAGCAATTCCGCATCGTGCTGTCGAACGAATATACCAACACACCTATTCAGATCGGTGAAACGCATGCCGCGATTGCAGGTGAGGGTTCGAAAATCGTCGCCGGCACCGACCACGTCGTTACCTTCGGCGGCCAGACCAGGGCAATAGTCCCGGCGGGGGCACCTCTGGTCAGCGATCCGGTGGACCTGCCTCTCGGCGCTTTGAGCCATCTGTCCATATCGATCTATCTGCCTCGGGTGACGCCGATCACCACCTTCCACTGGGATGGCAAACAGACCGCCTATATCAGCGACGGCAATCAGACGGCTTCGGCAGCACTCGTGGCCGCGAAGACCACCGACGCACGTATGCTGGTCAGCGAAATCCTGGTCGATGCGCCGGCAAATCATGGGGCGGTGATCGCGATCGGCGATTCGATCACCGACGGCAATGGCGCCACGCTGGACGGCGACAATCGCTGGCCGGACTTCCTGGCGAGGCGTCTCGCTTCGAAGCATATTGCGGTGCTCAACGCGGGCATATCAGGCGCGCGGCTGCTCGACGACGCGATGGGCGTGAAGGCGTCGGCGCGCTTCGACCGCGACGTGGCGGCCCAGCCCCGCGCAAGGGCGGTGGTGCTGCTCATCGGCATCAACGACATCAGCTGGCCCGGCACGCCCTTCGTGTTTGGAAAGTCCCTGCCATCATTGGCGGCACTCACCGACGGTTATCTGCAGCTCGCCGCCCAGGCTCACGCCCACAATCTCATCATCCTCGGCGGCACATTGACACCTTTCGAGGGCGCGCTGAGCGGCACGCCGCTCGACGGCTACTACACGCCGGAGAAGGACGCGCTGCGCCAGAAGGTCAACGACTGGATCAGAACCAGTGGCGCCTTTGACGCGGTCGTCGACTTCGATGTGCTGCTTCGCGATCCCAAGCATCCGACACGCCTGCTGCCGGAATTCGATTCCGGCGACCATCTGCATCCGGGCGAGAAGGGAAACCGGGCCATGGCCGAGGCCATCGACCTTGGCCAACTGATCGGGAACTGAGCAGATCGGCACCCGGCTTAGAATTGCAATTGAAAGGATAAAACCATGGATTATCGACGTCTCGGCGCATCGGGCCTGAAAGTGCCCGCGCTCTCGTTCGGTGCGGGAACCTTTGGCGGCTCCGGCCCGCTGTTTGGCGCCTGGGGCAACAGCGACGCCGTCGAAGCGCGGCGGCTGATCGACATTTGCCTGGAGGCCGGCGTCAATCTGTTCGACACGGCCGACGTCTATTCAAACGGCGCTTCCGAAGAGGTGCTCGGCGAAGCGATCAAGGGCCGCCGCGATGCCGTGCTGATCTCGACCAAGACTTCTTTGCCGATGGGCGACGGCCCGGCCGATTACGGCTCGTCGCGTTCGCGGCTGATCAAGTCGGTGGATGCCGCGCTGAAGCGCCTCGGCACCGATTACATCGACCTGTTGCAACTGCACGCCTTCGATGCGGGCACGCCGATCGAGGAGGTGCTGTCGACGCTGGACGACCTCGTGCGCGCCGGCAAGCTGCGCTATGTCGGCGTTTCCAATTTCTCCGGCTGGCAGGTGATGAAGTCGCTGGCCGAGGCCGACAAGCATGGCTACCCGCGCTACGCCGCACATCAGGTCTACTACTCGCTGGTTGGCCGCGACTATGAGTGGGAACTGATGCCGCTCGGTCTCGACCAGGGCGTTGGCGCGCTGGTGTGGAGCCCACTCGGCTGGGGTCGCCTGACCGGCAAGATTCGCCGTGGCCAGCCTCTGCCGGAAAAGAGCCGGCTGCACGACACGGCAAGCTTCGGTCCGCCGGTCGAGGACGAACATCTCTACCGGGTGATGGATGCGCTTGACGCGGTGGCGCAGGAAACCGGCAAGACCGTACCGCAGATCGCCATCAACTGGCTGTTGCGGCGCCCGACCGTTTCCTCCGTCATCATCGGCGCCCGCAACGAGGAACAACTGCGCCAGAACCTCGGCGCCGTCGGCTGGTCGCTGACGCCGGAGCAGGTGAAGAAACTCGACGCGGCAAGCGAAGTTACCGCGCCCTACCCGTACTTCCCCTATCGCCGCCAGGAAGGCTTTGCCCGGCTCAACCCGCCGGCGGTGTGAGCGCCACGCGCCGAAGCTAAGGCGTGTTGAGATTCAGGTCAGGCCGAGTCGAGAATGGTGGCTTCCGAGAACCGGAGCGGAGCGTACTTTTCGTACGTGAGCACCGGAAGCGCAGGAAGCCGCCATTCGCAGGCCGGCCTCACCTGAATATCGACATGCCTTAATGCAGCACGAACTCGCCATCCACCTTGCGCCATTCATTCGGCGCGATCAGCTTCTGGTGCGTGTAGACAACCGAATGCAGCGGCCCGTCGAGCTTGGCCTGCCAGAATTCGATGAACTTGATCAGCACCGGAAACTTCGGCGCCAGGTCGTAGTCCTGCCAGATGAAGCTCTGCAGCAGGTGCGGATGATCGGGAAAATGATAGAGAATCTTGGCCGTGGTCAGCCCATAGCCTTTGAGCATCAGGTCCATTTCGGCATGGTCGCGCATAGCGGTCCCCAGGTTGATTAACCTCGCCTCCCAACGCAACATTGTGCGCGCCGTTGCTTAACTGTCTATTGATTTTTCCTGATCGAAACAGGCTTTTCGACGCGAAAACATACAGTTAGCAGCGAGCTAACCCGAGTGCTGACAACCTATGACAATGCCCCTGCGGCATCCCGCCGCGCGAATCCAACGTCTAATGTTGCCGTCACGGCGGAACTGGTAATAATGCCGCCAAATTCGCGGCCGCTTCGCCGCGATCCCGCCGGAGGTTCAAGCCGGCGGATTGGTTCGGGAGGAAAATCAGGAATGTCCGAAGTTCATGTCCATCGCGTCCAGCCAGCTTGGAAGAAGAACGCGCTAATCGACAACGACACGTATCTCAAATGGTATGCCGACAGCATCAAGAACCCAGACAAATTCTGGGGCAAGCACGGTAAGCGCATCGACTGGTTCAAGCCCTACAGCAAGGTCAAGAACACCTCCTTCGACGGCAAGGTGTCGATCAAATGGTTCGAGGACGGGCTGACCAATGTTTCCTACAACTGCATTGATCGCCACCTGAAGAAGCGCGGCGACCAGACCGCCATCATCTGGGAAGGTGACAACCCCTACGACGACAAGAAGATCACCTACAACGAGCTTTACGAGCATGTCTGCCGGCTCGCCAATGTGATGAAGAAGCACGGCGTCAAGAAGGGTGACCGCGTCACCATCTACATGCCGATGATCCCGGAAGCCGCCTATGCGATGCTCGCCTGCACGCGCATCGGCGCCATCCATTCGATCGTCTTCGGCGGTTTCTCGCCCGACGCGCTGGCCGGACGCATCGTCGACTGCGAATCGACCTTCGTCATCACAGCGGACGAGGGCCTGCGCGGTGGCAAGCCGATCCCGCTGAAGGAAAACACCGACAAGGCCATCGACATCGCCGCCAGGCAGCATGTGATGGTCAAGAACGTCGTCGTCGTGCGCCGCACCGGCGGTAAGATTGGCTGGGCTCCGGGCCGCGACGTCTGGTACCACGACGAGGTCGCGACGGTGAAGGCGGAGTGCAAGCCTGAAAAGATGAAGGCGGAGGATCCGCTGTTCCTCCTCTACACATCGGGCTCGACCGGCAAGCCGAAGGGCGTGCTGCACACCACCGCCGGCTATCTCGTCTATGCCTCGATGACGCACCAATATGTCTTCGACTATCATGACGGTGACATCTACTGGTGCACCGCCGATGTCGGCTGGGTCACCGGCCACAGCTACATCGTCTATGGCCCCCTCGCCAACGGCGCCACCACACTGATGTTCGAGGGCGTGCCGAACTATCCGTCGCAGTCGCGCTTCTGGGAAGTCATCGACAAGCACAAGGTCAACATCTTCTACACCGCGCCGACGGCGTTGCGTGCGCTGATGGGCGCCGGCAACGATCCGGTGACGAAGACCTCGCGCAAATCGTTGCGTGTGCTCGGCTCGGTCGGCGAGCCGATCAACCCGGAAGCCTGGGAGTGGTATTTCAACGTCGTCGGCAACGGCAAGGTCCCGATCGTCGACACATGGTGGCAGACCGAGACCGGCGGCATCCTGATCACGCCGCTGCCCGGTGCCACCGATCTCAAGGCAGGCTCGGCGACGCGGCCCTTCTTCGGCGTCAAGCCGCAGCTGGTCGACGGCGAAGGCAAGGTGCTGGAAGGGGCGGCAGACGGCAATCTCTGCATCACCGATTCCTGGCCTGGCCAGATGCGCACCGTCTATGGCGATCACGACCGCTTCGTGCAGACCTATTTTTCCACCTACAAGGGCAAGTATTTCACCGGCGACGGCTGCCGTCGCGATGCCGACGGCTATTACTGGATCACCGGCCGCGTCGACGACGTCATCAACGTCTCCGGCCACCGCATGGGCACGGCCGAAGTCGAATCGGCGCTGGTCAGTCATGACAAGGTTTCCGAGGCCGCCGTGGTCGGCTATCCTCACGACATCAAGGGCCAGGGCATCTACAGCTATGTCACCTTGATGAAGGGAGAGGAGCCGACCGAGGAATTGCGAAAGGAGCTCATCGCCCATGTCCGCAAGGAGATCGGCGCCATCGCGTCGCCCGACAAGATCCAGTTCTCGCCAAGCCTGCCCAAGACGCGCTCGGGCAAGATCATGCGCCGCATCCTGCGCAAGATCGCCGAGGATGATTTTGCCGCCCTTGGCGACACCTCGACGCTGGCCGATCCCGCCGTCGTCGACGACCTCATCGCCAACCGGCAGAACAAGAAGGGTTGATGCGGGACGAGGCGGCATTGGGCTCTGTCACCCAGTTGTGGCGCTATCCGGCGAGTTCGCTCGCCGGCGAGCGTCAGGATGCCGTCGTGGTCGGACCGGCGGGCATGGCGGGCGACCGCATGTTCGGCCTCGTCGATACCTCGGACAACGAGATCGCACGGCCCGACCGCGAGCCGAAATGGCACAAGGTGCCGCGCATCCGCACCCGGCTGACCAATGATCGCGACCTGGAGGTCGCCATCCCCAATGGCGATTGGCTGAGCGCACCCAGTGTGGAATGCGACCACGCGGTATCGGCCTATCTCGGCTTCGCTGCCTCGATCCGGCCGTTCGGCCGGGAGAATGCGCCGCCGGCCTATGCCGGTCCGGTGACCGCGGCCCGCTATACCAAGGCGCCGATCCATCTCTTGACCACGGCCTCGCTGGCGCGCTTGAAGGCGCTGCATCCGGATGGCGCCGCCGACCCGCGCCGCTTCCGCCCCAACATCGTCGTCGACATGGCAGCGGTCGAAGGTTCGTTTCCGGAGACGGAATGGATCGGCCGCAAGCTGGCGATCGGCGAATTGCTGCTGACGATTTCCGAACCATGCCGCCGCTGCGGCTTCACCATCATCAGCCAGGACGGCTTCGAGCACGATCCCGGTATCCTGCGCAACCTGGTCCGCCACAACGCCCACAATCTCGGCGTCTATTGCACGGTCGACCGGCCGGCCCGCGTCGAGATCGGCGCGCCGATGCGCTTCGTCTAAATCATATCGCCAACGCCAGGCCACATAGCGGCGGCATGACCCCTGCACCTCGCGGAGGCTTGGCACGGCGTGTAATACGCATGACAGAAAACGGCGTCATACAGCCTCGGCCCGATCCGTCTTGCCGCCCGACACCTTGAAATCACACCACTCGGAGTGCCTATGACTTCCCTGCCCATTCTTGGCGCCGCCATGACCCTGGACGACCTTGAAATTCATCGCGACTGGCTCTTCGAAAAGCAGCGCGACCTGGAATTGCAAAGTTTTGCCGAGGCCAGCGTTCTCAATGGCGACTGGGCACCGCTCGCCGCCCGCGCCAGAAAGCTTCTCGACGGCCATCAGGGGCGGCTCGGAATTCACGGCCCTTTCTGGGGTTTCACCATTGCCTCGCAGGACCCCGATATTCGCGATGTCGTCAGCAAACGGCTGGTCCAGGGTATCGAGGTCTGCGCCGCCATCGGCGCGACGCAGATGGTTGTCCACAGCCCGTATTCGACCTGGTCCTATAACAATCTCGACAACAATCCCGGTGAGCGCGAGAAAATCGTCGGGTATTGCCAGCTCACCTTACACGATGCCGTCAGGCGGGCGCAGGACATCGGCTGCACGATGGTCCTGGAGAACATCGAGGACAAGGATCCGCATATTCGCGTGGCGTTGGCCAACAGCTTCAACTCCCCCGCGGTCGCCGTCTCGATCGACACTGGCCATGCCTACTATGCCCATGGCTCGACCGGTGCTCCGCCGGTTGATTACTATGTGCATGCTGCCGGCAACCGCCTGCAGCACATCCATTTGCAGGATGCCGACGGCTACGCCGATCGTCACTGGAGCCTCGGCGAAGGCACGATCCAATGGCGCTCGGTCTTTGCCGCGCTGGCGAAGCTCGAAAGCAATCCGCGCCTGATCATCGAGATCAGGGACAAGTCCAAGATCCCCGCTTCGGCGGCGTACATCGCCTCACTTGGCATCGCCGAGTAAGGCGCGAGCGTGTCTCGCACTACCGGTACAGATCGGCCCGCGTCGGCGGCAGGCCGCTCGGGCCACGCGCGCGCTTGGTGACGACGGTCTGGAAAATCTGCGCCGAACCGCGATCGAAAGTGATCGAACAGCCCGTGAGGTAAAGCAGCCAGAGCCGCGCCTTGGGTTCGCCGACCTCGGCGATCGCCTCGTCGAAGCGGGCGTGCAGGCGCTCGGCCCACAGCCTGCAGGTGCGGGCATAATGCTCGCGCAGGTTCTCGACATCGGCGACGAGAAAACCGTGCGCCTCGAGATTGCCAAGCGTCATGCCGATCGTGTCGACCTCGCCGCCAGGGAAGATGTATTTGATCAGCGCCTTGTATTCCGCGCCCTTGCGCAGCGTCTTGCGCGTGCCGCCCTTGCCGCGCCTTGTAATGGCATGATGCAGGTAGATGCCGCCCGGCTTCAAGAGCCGGTGGACGGTCGAGAAATAGGTGGCGTGGTTGGCGAGACCGACCGCCTCGAACATGCCGATGGACGAGATCTTGTCATAGCTGCCGTCGAGATCGGTGTAGGACTTGATGTCGATGGTGATCTTTTCCTCCAACCCCTCGGCGCGGATGCGCTCGCGCGCCAGCCGGGTCTGTTCCTCCGACAGCGAGACACCATGGCCGATGGCGCCATAGTGCTTGGCGGCATGGATCAGCATCGCGCCCCAGCCGCAGCCGATGTCGAGCAGCCGGTCGCCCGGTTTCAGCCTGAGCTTGCGGCAGATATGGTCGAGCTTGTCCTGCTGCGCCTGGTCGATGCCATTGGCGAAATCGGTGAAGTAGGCGCAGGTGTAGACCATGCGCTCATCGAGGAAGAGCCGGTAGAAGGCATTCGAAATATCGTAGTGATGTTCGATCGCCTGCTTGTTGGACCCGCTGACGAAGGGATTGCGGCCGGCCAGATCAGCCCGTTTCGTCATCTGTCGTCGCGAGAACAGCACGGCGGGCAGGTCGCGCAGGATCGCCAGCTTCGGCAACGCCTTCAGCCTCAGCTTTCCCTTCGAAGGCAAGGCGTAGAGGTCGAACAGCGACCCGTCCTCGACGTCGATCGTCCTCGAAATCCACATCTCCAGCAGCGTCGAGAAATTCGGCCGGCGGGCCAATTGCCAGACGATGTCCTGATCGTTGATGGCAAGCACCGGTCCGTCGGCGGGACCGATCCGCTCCCCGGTCCACAGCCGGACGGCAAAGCCCGGCTTCAGCGCCTCGATCACCGTTCGAACGATGCGCGCGGCTCTTTCGGTGGCGTCCATGCTCCTTCCCCCACGGCCCGATGGGACGATCTTGTCCGTTTGGGCCATGGATCGCAAGCCGCAGCACGTGGATCAGGCTGGGCGGCATTTTCGGCAGGTTGCCTTTTTCAGTCAGGCATCTTGTCATTTGCTGCAACGCACCCCATCATGTCTGTGTGTTCAACAAATCGAAAGGAGGTGATCCGATGTCGAGTGATTTCGTTTTCCAGAACGTGGCCTCAGCGGATTGCACTTTCGGGAAGCAGTCTTCCCGTTAAGGCGCGAGATGCGCGGCAGGTAACCCGAAGGGGTTGCCGCCACAGGCCGCGCCATGGACGGAAACACGGAAGGCCGCCGGCTTCTAAAGAAGCGGCGGCCTTTTCCTTTTGGGCCTAGGCCTTACTTCGTCAACGCAAGGGTTTCGATGTTGCGGGCGATCGTCTGGAAGGCCGTATCCAATTCGACGCCGTCGGCGGCCTGGTAGAAGTGCTTGGCCGAACCGGTATCGGGACTGGCACAGGTTTGCAGTGTCGTAACTGCATTGGCCTCTTCAAGTTTGAAGCCGATCGTGAAGATCTCTATGCCTTTGTCGCGCATAGCGGCGCAGAGTTTCGTCGCTGCCGTGCGGGTCGTTTCCTTGCCGGCATCGTTGTAAACCCCGTCGACATTGCTCGCGTCGAAATAGGACAGGTTGAACTCGCCGTCCGTCATGAGGATCGCGTACTTGCCAACCTTCTTCGGATCAGCCTTGGCCGGCCGCTGCGAAGCATTGAGCACGCTGCCCCAGCTTTCCGAGAGCATGTACCAGGTCCACTGGACGCCGATGTGGCCGGCGGTGCCGCCAGAGGCAACAAGATCCTTGATGACATTCTTGAGTGTGGCGGCGTCGGCCGTCAAAGGCACGAGCGCTGCTACCGGGCAAGCAGCGGTGCGTGTGTTCGCTGCAAAGCCTGACAGCAGATAGTCGCGATTGACCATGCTGGAGTCGGGACCCGCGTCCGAATATTGGTCGGCACCCTTGCGTTCGGTGCCGCAATTGTCGGGGCGCGGCGACGCCGAAGCAAGTTGGGCGCTTGCATTGCCGGGCGCCTGCTTGCGCTGGCTGGCGTTGGTTTCGACGTAAACGCTGCTGGCGGCAAGCTGACCGGCATTGACCGAATTGGCATAGGGCACGATCGAAACGCGCACCCGCGGCTTGTTCGGATCCTGGTTGCCCAGGAAACTGTCCACCGCATTGGCCGCTGCGGTCTTCAGGTCCTTGATCTTCTGACCGGCCATGGATCCGGTCACGTCGAGCATCATCGCCACTTCGATGGTCTTGTCCGAATAAAGCGATGTCGTCGACGCGGTGACACGCTTCGTATCGCCCATGCCGAAAATCGGGAAGAACAGGCCGACATCGACATGAGCGTCGACCTGGACCGTTTTCGCGATCTTGTCGACGATCAGCCGGTCAAGGACGACCTGGCCTGCCTGCAGAATTCCAGCGGTGTCGTTGGCGTCGAGAAAAGCCTTCACCGAATTGTTGGCATCGGCTTCCTTGATGACCCCTGTCGTCAGGTCGCGTGCTGTCGATGTCACCGCCGCGTCGACCACGCTCTGCAGGCTCGATTTGGCATTGTAGAGTTGTGAGACGTTGACCGAGAAGCCGCCCGCTAGCGCCAAGACCGAGGCAGCAAAGCCGAACAGGACCGCGAAATTTCCACCGCGATCTCTGGCGAACCCGCCGACCGCGTGAACAAGACCCCCGTAATTTCGCATCCTACAGCCTCCACATGCCTCGGCCTCGTCGCCGCAATGAGGGAAATGCAGGATTCCAGCCGAACGACGCGGGTTATGCGCCGGAGCTGGGCTATCAATCTCAACACATTGTTTTTGTTGAATTTCACCGCGTGCAAAGGTGAACGACTGGTAAACGGGAACCGCGGTTTCGGCGGTGTTTACGGACCGCTTACCATGCTCGAATCCAGGCAGTTGCGGGATGCTCAGCGACGTCCTGTTGCGGCACAGGGGCTATGTGCCGATCCGGAGCAACTGTCCCGAGATTGCGGGACGCGAAACGGTGCGATGGACTATGCTAGCATCTGCGCGCTGGCAGTCCGGTCGATGCCGTGATGGGGCGGATTGAACAGATTGCGTTCCTGTTCATAGGTCCACACCTTGAACAGGCTGAGCCGGTGCGGGCCGAAGCTGTGGAGCAAAGGTACGTCGGTGGCGTCGCGACCGCGCGCGATGACGACGCGGCCGGTCCTTGGCTGGTTGTGGCGCGGGTCGAACGTGTACCACTTGCCGTCGAGGAAGACTTCCATCCAGGCCGAGAAATCCATCGGCGCCGGATCGACCGGCACGCCGATATCGCCGAGATAGCCGTTCACATAGCGCGCCGGAATATTCATGCAGCGGCAGAGCGTGATCGCCAGATGGGCAAAGTCGCGGCAGACCCCCACCCGTTCCTCGTGCGCCTGCGCCGCCGTGCGGGTCGAACGGGCATAGCCGTAGCCGAACGATAGCCGGTTGTGGACATAGTCGACGATCGCCTGCACCCGCGCCCAGCCGGAGGGCAGATGACCGAACAACTGCCAGGCGAGATTGCTGAGGTGATCCGTCTCGCAGTAGCGGCTGCCAAGGAGATAGCCGAGCACCTCGTCCGGTAATTCGGCCACCGGCACTTCCCTCGCCAGTGTGTTGACCGCGTCCGTCTCGCCACTGTCTTCGATCACCGCATCGTAAAGAATGCGGAAGGTGCCGGCTGGTGCGGTGAAGCGGCGGCAGCCATTGCCATGCAGGTCCTGGTAGAGCTTGGTCGGCACCGAAGGCGATGTCAGCACCCGCGTCTGCCGCTTGATGTCAGCCTGCCTGTCCTTGTGGATCTCGAGCAGCGAAATCACCGGAGTGGCCTCGATGCATTCAATGGCTATTTCGTAGCCGAGCCGGATCAGCATTGCAGGTCCCCTTCGATCGTCATGGAAAATAGTTTTGCTCAAACGTCGCAGCTGTGCCCTGGTTCCCTGGATCGTCCCAAAATACGCCTCGTGCCTTTCCATGTCAGCACCTTGACGTTACGGTTGCGTCCTCCCTCGACACACTCCCCGGACTTCAAGGAAAATCATGTTTGCTGGCAGAAAATTCGCCGCCTTTCTTTTCGACATGGACGGCACCCTCATCAATTCCATCGCCTCGGCGGAGCGGGTGTGGAGCGATTGGGCACGCCGGCACGGCCTCGACGTCGCGGCCTTCCTGCCGACGATCCACGGCGTGCGGGCGATCGAGACTATCACCAACCTTGCCCTTCCAGGCGTCGACCCGGCGCATGAGGCCGACCTGCTGCTGAAGGCCGAGGCCGCCGATCTGGATGGCATTGTCCCGATCCCCGGCGCCGTGGCGTTTCTCAAGGCGCTGCCGGGCGAAAGCTGGGCGATCGTCACCTCGGCGCCACGCTCTTTGGCGCTTGCACGCATGCAGGCTGCCGGCATTCCTGTCCCTGCGGTCATCGTTGCGGCGGAAGACGTTTCCCGTGGCAAGCCGGCCCCCGACTGCTTCCGGCTTGGCGCACAACGGCTCGGCGTCGATGCGCGCGACTGCCTGGTGTTCGAGGATGCCCCGGCCGGCATCGCGGCGGCTGAAGCGGCGCAAGCTTCGGTCATGGTGATCAACGCCACTCACGCGCACCCACTGCCAACCCCGCATGCCGCGATCGCGGGCTATGACAATGTCGGCATCACCATCGACGAACGCGGCTGGCTGGCGCTCGAAGCACAGCGCAGCGCTGCCTAAGCAGCGTTGGCCAGGGTGTGATGAGATTCAGGTCAGGCCGAGCCGAAAATGGCGGTTTTCGAGAACCGGAGCGGAGCGTACTTTTCGTACGTGAGCACCGGAAGCGGAGGAAGCTGCCTTTTGCAGGCCGGCCTCACCTGAATATCAACGCACCCTAGAAGTCGCTGGTCAGGCCTTTGACCTCCCAGTCGCCGTAGCGGCCGGGCTCCTTGCCACCGCGGCCGCCGATTTCCCGGGGCAGTGTGGCTTCCTTCTCGCGATACTCGGTACGCCGGGCCTCGGCCTCGGCCAGCGCCCGTCGTGCGGCGGGCGTCAGCTCCTTCGGCGAGGCGTCGCCATCGGTTTCAGCGGGCGTTTTACTGGTTTCGTCGGTCATGCGATATTCCCCACGGATTGAAACAGGGGCAGGCGTTTACCATCATATAGCGATGAACCCACAGGGATCGACCCCCTTTCACCACCGGTTGGACAGGAGCAGACGATGAACACTTTGCGCACCGCCATGCTTCTTGCCGCGATGACGGCGCTGTTCATGGGCGTCGGCTTCCTGATCGGCGGTTCGGGCGGCATGATGATCGCATTTGTGATCGCCGCCGGCACCAATCTGCTCAGCTACTGGAATGCCGACAAGATGGTGCTGTCGATGAACCGCGCCGTCGAGGTCGACGAGAAGAACGCGCCGGAATATTACGCCATCGTCCAGGCGCTGGCCAAGCAGGCCGGGCTGCCTATGCCCAAGACCTATCTGATCGACAATCCGCAGCCGAACGCCTTCGCCACCGGCCGCAACCCGCAGAACGCCGCGGTCGCCGCCTCCACCGGCCTGTTGCAGCGGCTGACCCATGAAGAGGTCGCGGCTGTCATGGCGCACGAGCTCGCCCATGTCCAGCATCGCGACACGCTGACCATGACCATCGTCGCCACCTTCGCCGGCGCCATCTCGATGCTTGGCAATTTCGCCTTCTTCCTCGGCGGCAACCGCGACAACAACCCGTTCGGCTTTGTCGGCGTGCTGGCGGCGATGATCGTGGCGCCGTTTGCCGCCATGATCGTGCAGATGGCGGTCAGCCGCACCCGCGAATACGAGGCCGACCGGCGCGGCGCCGAAATCTGTGGACACCCGCTCTGGCTGGCATCCGCGCTTGACAAGATCGCCCGTGGAGCAGAACGCATCCCCAACCCCGATGCGGAGCGCAATCCGGCGATGGCGCATCTCTTCATCATCAATCCCCTGCATGGCGAGCGCATGGACAGTCTGTTCTCCACCCACCCGAGCACCGACAACCGCATCGCCGCGTTGCAGGAGATGGCACGGCAGATGGGCGACGGTGCATCGCGGACGGCGCCGCGCCAGACGCCAATGCAACCGCAGGCGGAAGAACAGCAGCCGTCCGGCCCGTGGGGTCAGGCAGCGCAGCCCGAGCAGCCGGCAGAACCGGCCGAACCGAAGTCCAATCCGTGGGGTCGCAACCCGACCGGGCCCAAAGGCCGGTGGTCGTGAGCGTGGCGGTACCTCGACGCACAGGCTCAGGCGATCAGGATCACAAGGACGGTGGCGAATTCGTCGCCGGTCTCGCCGCCCGCAAGGCGGCGGCGCGCCTGCTTGCCGCCGTCATCGATGCCAGGACGCCGCTCGACGGCCTGACCGACCACGAGAACGGCCACCCGCAATACAAGGCGCTCGATTTGCGCGACCGTGGCCTGGTGCGCGCCATCCTGGTCACCGCCCTACGCTTCCGCATGACCATCACGGGGCTGCTGGCGCGGCGCCTGGAAAAGCCGCTGCCACCCAACGCCACCGCTTTGTCGCACATACTGCATGTGGCGGCAGCGCAAATCCTGTTCCTCGACATTCCCGACAGCGCCGCCGTCGACCTGGCGGTGACGCATGCCAAGTCCGATCCGCGCACGCAGCGCTTTTCCGGCCTCGTCAACGGCGTGCTGCGCACGCTCGCGCGGATCAAAGAGAGCGAGCTTCCGACAGCCCTTGCCGCCACCGACGAAGCGCCAAAATGGTTTTCCGACCGGCTGAAGGCCACCTATGGCGCAGATAAGGCCAGGCAGATCCTCGAAGCCCATCGCGTTGAAGCGCCGGTCGATTTCTCGGTCAAGGCAGATCCCGAACTCTGGGCCGAAAAACTCGGCGGCATTGTCTTGCCGACCGGCACGGTGCGCGTGGAAAATCTCGCCGGCGCCGTCACCGAACTGCCCGGCTTCGCGGAAGGCGCCTGGTGGGTCCAGGATGCCGCGGCCAGCCTGCCGGCTCGGCTGTTCGGCGATGTCACAGGATTGCGCGTCGCCGATCTCTGCGCAGCGCCGGGCGGCAAGACCGCGCAGCTCATTCTCGCCGGCGCCAAGGTTACCGCGGTCGATACCTCGAAGAACCGGCTGGCACGGCTGGCGCAGAATCTCGATCGCCTCGGCCTGTCGGCCGAAATCGTCCAGGCCGACCTCATCAAATACGAGCCGGAAGAACTGTTCGACGCCGTACTGCTCGATGCGCCGTGCTCGTCGACCGGCACGGTGCGCCGGCATCCCGATGTGCCATGGACCAAGACGGCCGCCGATGTCGAAAAGCTCGCCGACCTGCAAAGGCGGTTGCTCGCCCGCGCTGTCACGCTCGTCAAACCCGGCGGCCGCATCGTCTTTTCCAATTGTTCGCTCGACCCGCTCGAAGGCGAGGAGCTTTATCTCGCTTTCCTCAAAGGGACGCCGGCGGTGGTCGACGATCCGCTGCGGCAAGGCGAGATCGCCGGCATCGATTCGTTCCTGACGGCGCAAGGCACATTGCGCACCACGCCCGCCGATCTCGATCTCGGCGCGCCGGAGCGCTCGGGGCTGGATGGCTTCTTCGCGGCGCGCATGCGCCGAGCCGGCTAAAGACTTAACTCACAGGATTTGCTGACTTTTTTAGGGAGGGTATGGGGCACCGGACCCCTTCCCAGGAATTCGCCTTCGCACGAGTCGTTCAATCATGTAAACTCGACGCCGGGGTAGAGGACGTTCAGGAGGGGTTTTGGCACTGGTTGCCAGCAACACGACGCGTCTGTGGACGCTGGTCGCGAAGGAGTTCTGGCGCAAGACGCGCCGGCGCCTGCGTGCCGGGCCGGTCTATCGTTGGCGCTATTCCGGCCGCACGCCCGAACGTGTCCTGATCGCGCCACCGGACCTGCGCCTCGCCGACCCGCAGATCGCGCTTGAGATCTATTACGGCCGTTATCCCTTGTCGGGGCATCTGGTCGAGACCGGCGGCAAGTCGCCTTTCCAGATCAACGTGCCCAATCATGGCTGGCAGAAGACACTGCACGGCTTCCGCTGGCTGCGCCACATGCGCGCCGCCGGCACCGAGCTTGCCGCCGCCAACGCGCGTGCCCTGGTGTCCGACTGGATCGCCATGCACGGCAACAACATTGCCGGCATCGCCTGGGAGCCTGGGACGACGGCCAAGCGCATCATCGCCTGGCTGCAACATTCCTCCGTCGTGCTGCAGGGTGCCGAATTCCCCTTCTATCGCGCCTTCCTGAAATCGCTCGCCGTCCAGATCCGTTACCTCAGGTCGATGGCGCGCGAAATGCCCGATGGCAAGGACCGGCTGCGCGCTCGCATAGCGCTTGCCTTCGCCGCCCTCTCCCTGCCGGCGCCGGCTTCGGCGCTGCGCGGCGCCACCCGCAACCTAGCCGAGGAACTCAACCGCCAGATCCTCGCCGATGGCGGCCACATCTCACGCAACCCGATGGCGGTGCTGGAAATCCTCGCCGACCTGCTGCCGTTGCGACAGACCTATGCCAACCAGGCGGAAACCCCGCCGCAGGCGCTGATCGGCGCCATCGACCGCATGCTGCCGGCGCTGCGCTTCTTCCGCCACCAGGATGGCAGCCTCGCCCGCTTCAACGGCATGGGCGCTACCATCCATGACCGCATCGCCACCATATTGCGCCATGACGACACCGCCGGCGCGCCGCTGCTGCACGCGCCGCATTCTGGCTACGAGCGGCTGTCGATGGGCGGCGTCACCGTCATTGCCGACACCGGCCTGCCGCCGCCGGTCGACGTTTCCAACGCCGCGCACGCCGGCTGCCTTGCCTTCGAACTGTCGTCCGGCCGCCAGCACTATATCGTCAATGCCGGCATCGACACCTATGGCGCCGCCGAGTTCCGGCCGCTGGCCCGCGCCACCGCGGCGCACTCGACCGCCACCATCAACGACACCTCTTCGGCACGCTTCAGCCATTCGATACGGGTCAACGACCTGCTCGGCTCGCCGCTGATCGGCGGCCCGCAGAACGTGCAGTGCAAGCGCATCGACCAGAAGGGCGTTCACGGCTTCATCGCCCGCCATGACGGCTATGTCCCGCGTTTCGGCTTCCTGCATGAGCGCGAACTGAAGCTATCATCGGACGGCAATGTGCTGGCCGGCAGGGACCGGTTCCAGCGGCCCGGCAATGCCGCGATCCGCAACAACGGCCGTGACTTCATCACCGTGCGCTTCCATGTCCATCCCGACATCACCCTTTTGCAGGACGAGCACGACCGCCTGGTGCTGACCGCCGATCAGGCCGACAGCTGGGTGTTCACGGCAAGCGAAGTCGTGCCGGAAGTCGAGGAATCGATCTATTTCGCCGGTCTTGGCGGCCCGCGCCGCAGCCGGCAGATCGTGCTGGCCTTCAAGGCCTCCGACCTGTCCGAAGTCCACTGGCAGCTGACGCGCACCAGCATCGCCGGTTATCCGGAAAACAGTTGATTGCCGCGCGAAGGCGGCCGGCTCGCTCAATCCTGCTGCGGGATACCGAAGGCGTCATAGGTGCTGAGCGTCGGCGGACCGGCGAAGGCGAAGCGGATCTTGTCGACCATCACCGCCGCCTGTCCGCTGCGGTCGTAGCGCTCCGCGTCCTCGACAGTGCTCCATACGGTGATTGCCATGAACGCGTCGCGCGCCTGGTGCTGCTGCAACAGCACGGCGCTGATGTTGCCGGTTGCGGCCCGGATAGCGGGGATCGCCTCGGTTTCGTAGATCGCCCGCAACCGCTCCGTCGTATCCGGTAACGCCGTGAACTGGCCAATTCGGACAAATGCCATCGGTGTTCCTCCATCGCGAAGAGATTAGACTATACCCGAGGCCGGCAAATTGCATATCAAACCGCCGAATGGTGCACGACGCTTGATTTCCTGATGTCATGTGCTACGGCGCGGGCATCCACCACACCAGCCGTGAAAGGCCGCCAGCCCATGGCCGTCGCCGCCAAGAACATTCCAGCACCGGATCTCGTTCCCGTCCGCCGTGCCTTGCTCTCCGTTTTCGACAAGACCGGCCTCATCGACTTCGCCAGGGCATTGGCCGCGGCCGGTGTCGAACTGGTCTCGACCGGCGGCACCGCCAAGGCGATCGCCGAGGCAGGTCTCGCGGTACGCGACGTCTCCGAGCTCACCGGCTTTCCCGAGATCATGGATGGCCGCGTCAAGACGCTGCATCCCTCGGTGCATGGCGCGCTGCTTGGCGTGCGCGACGACCCGGAACACGCGGCGGCGATGCGCAAACACCACATCGAACCGATCGATCTCCTCGTCTCCAATCTCTATCCGTTCGAGGAAGTCCGCCGCTCCGGCGCCGACTATGCCGCGATCGTCGAGAACATCGACATTGGCGGCCCGGCAATGATCCGCGCCTCGGCCAAGAACCACGCCTATGTCGCCATCGTCACCGATCCCGGTGACTACGCCTCGGTGCTGAACGCGTTGGAGATGAACATCGGCTCGCTGTCGCTGGACTTCCGCAAGAAGCTGGCGGCCAAGGCCTTTGCCCGCACCGCCTGCTACGACGCGGCGATTTCTGGCTGGTTCGCCGAGGCGCTGGAGATCGAGCATCCGACCTGGCGCGCCTTCGGCGGCAGGCTGACCGAGGTGATGCGCTACGGCGAGAACCCGCACCAGAGCGCCGGCTTCTACGTCAATGGCGACAAGCGACCGGGCGTTGCCACCGCGCGCCAGTTGCAGGGCAAGCAGCTCTCCTACAACAACATCAACGACACCGACGCTGCCTTCGAACTGGCCGGCGAGTTCGATCCCAGCCGCTCCGCCGCTGTCGCGATCATCAAGCACGCCAACCCGTGCGGCGTCGCCGAGGGCGCTTCGCTCAAGGCTGCCTACGCTAAGGCGCTGGCCTGCGACCCGGTGTCGGCCTTCGGCGGCATCGTCGCCGTGAATCGCACCCTCGACGCCGAAGCGGCGCAGGAAATCGTGAAAACCTTCACCGAGGTCATCATCGCGCCCGACGCGACCGACGAGGCGGCGGCAATCGTCGCGGCGAAGAAGAACCTGCGCCTGCTGGTTACCGGTGGCCTGCCCGATCCGCGCTCGCCCGGCACGACGGTCAAATCCGTGTCCGGCGGCTTGCTGGTCCAGGGCAGGGACAATGCCGTGGTCGACGACCTCGAACTGAGAGTGGTCACCAAGCGCGCGCCGACGCCGGCCGAAATGGCCGATCTCAAATTCGCCTTCCGCGTCGCCAAGCACGTCAAGTCGAACGCCATCGTCTACGTCAAGGACGGCGCCACAGTCGGCATCGGCGCCGGCCAGATGAGCCGGGTCGATTCCTCACGCATCGCCGCCCGCAAGGCGCTCGATGCGGCCGAGGCCGCAGGGATGGCTGAACCGCTGACCAGGGGCTCGGTGATCGCCTCCGATGCCTTCTTCCCTTTCGCCGATGGCCTGCTTGCAGCAGTCGCAGCCGGCGCCACCGCCGTCATCCAGCCCGGCGGCTCGATGAACGACAAGGACGTCATCGCAGCCGCCGATGAACATGGCATCGCGATGGTGTTTACGGGGGTTAGGCATTTTAGGCATTGAGCGCGTTTACCCTCCCCGCAAAGGGGGGAGGGTAAAGCTCACTCCACCGGCTGGTCCGCCGGATACGGCGTCTTGATCAATATCGCCATGCCGATCGCCAGGAACAGGATGATCACCGCCATGCCCAGCCTAGCCGAGTCACTCACCGCGGTGATGGTCGCCACCAGGAACGGCGCCAGGAAGCTGGTCGCCCGGCCGGCCAGTGCATAGATGCCGAAATAGCGGCCGGATTCCGCCGCCGTGACGCTGCGCGCCATGTAGGAGCGCGACGACGCCTGCACCGGGCCGAAAGCCAGCCCGATCAGCAGGCCGTACATGATGTAGGCCTTCTCGGCCGCCGTGCCGAACAGGCCGCCCGAATCGGTGGTCGAGAGCTGGATCAGGCCGAGCAGCGTGAAACCCGGGCCGGTCGAAACGACGCCGACCGTGGCGACGGACAGCATGACCAGCGAAATCATCACCACCGCCTTGGAGCCAAGCGCGGTGTCGAGCTTGGCGGCGATCCAGCAGCCGAAGATGGCGACGACGTTCAGAATGATGCCGAACATGCCGATCTCGGTGATCGACCAGTGGAACATGCCCGCAGCGAATGTGCCGCCGAGCGCCAGCAGCGCGTTGACGCCGTCCTGGTAGATCATGCGGGCGACCAGGAAGCGGAAGATGCCGCCGCGCTTGCGCACCTCGGCCAGTGTCGATTTCAATTCCGACAGGCCCTCGCGCACCGCCGGCCCGATCGGGATGCCCTTGATGGCGTCGGGCGTGAAGAAGAACATCGGCAGGATGAACAGGAAGTACCAGCCGGCAGACAGCGGCCCGGTGGCACGCGCATCCTCGCCGAGCTTCGGGTCGAGCCCGAACAGCGGGTCGATGCCGATGATCGTCTTGCCGGTCTCCGGCGAGCCGGCGAGGCAGGTGACGACGAAGATCAGCGCGATCATGCCGCCGAGATAGCCGAGGCCCCAGGCCGTGTTGGAGATGCGGCCGATCTCGCTCTTCGGTACCAGCCGCGGCATCATGGAATCGTTGAACACGGTGGAGAATTCCGCCGCCACCGAGGCCAGCGAGAACAGCGCCACGATCAGGAACAGGTTCGAGCCGGGCGCCGCGAACCACAGCAGAATGAGACTGCTGATCTTGATCGCGGCGAAGAAGGCAATCCATGGTTTGCGCGGCCCGGTCTGGTCGGCGATCGAGCCGAGGATCGGCGACAGTATCGCGATGACCAGCCCGGCCGCGGCAATGCCATAACCCCAGACGGCCTGGCCGGTGTTGGGATCGCTCGCCATGCGCGAAACGAAATAGGGACCAAAGATGAAGGTGGTGACGACCGTGAAGAACGGCTGCGCCGCCCAGTCGAAGAACATCCATCCCCAGATGCCGCGCCCGGACGCACGCTGCACTGCTACCTCGGCCATATCCCCTCCACTCGCCTCATGTCGCTGGCGGTTTGCGCCATGTCTGCATGTTTTCCGATGGTCATGCAAACGAACAAGCGTCGCGGGCACCAACCCTTACTTCCCCTTGTGGGGAGGTCGGACCGACGGTCCGGGCGGGGGTCGGCGCCCCCCACCCCACTGCTTCGCAGCGACCCTCCCCGCAAGGGGGGGGGTAAGCCTCACATCCCCGTCAGATCGCTCATCAGCCCGGACGCCACGGACAGCCGCGACACGGTGATGTCGCCGCCTTCGGTCAGCGCCTGCAGCCGCTCGCGGATGCGCGCCACGCGCTCGCCACCGGCTTCCAGCCAGGCCGCCACCGGGTCCGCCGTCTTGGCATGGCCGGTGAGTGCCGCCACCGCGATGCCGCGCCGTGCAGCACCAATCGTGTCGGTGGCGCGCGACAGGGCAAGCTGGTCATAGTAGTCCGACGGCGTGATCGAGCGTGCCGCGTCCTCGACACGCGGGATGCGGAAGGCATCGCTGACCGCGAAGAACGCCTTGGCAGCGGCGACGATGTCGGCATTTGCCATCCGCGCGGTCAGCGCGATGTCGGGGATCAATTCCGCCACCTCGCTCAGCGCCAGCTGCTCGGCGAGCTTTTCCGGTGCGCCCGCCTTGAACAGCCCGTGCCGCTTCTCCTCGATCCGCTCGCGCGAGAAGGCCGGCAGCAGTGAAACGAGTTTCGGCTCCAGCGCCTTGCGGGCGTCCTGCAGCTCGGCGATGCGCTGGCCCAGAGGGGCCGTGCCGGCATCGTTCTTCAGATACCAGCCGCTGGTCACGTAGATCAGCCGGCTCACCATCTGGTAGAGATCGAGCTGCACCTGGCCGTCGATCTGGTTATCGAGCGCGTCGATCTCGCGGTAGAGCGCCGGCAGTGCAAAGCCGTCGCGCACCACGGCGAAGGTGCGCACCACGTCGGCGGCGGTACGCCCAGTGGCTTCCTGCAGCCGGTTGACGAAGGACGGGCCGCCGCGATTGACGAGGTCATTGGCGATGACACGGGCGATGATCTCGCGGCGCAGCCTGTGGCCGTGGATTTCAGCGGCGTATTTCTTTGCCATCCGGTCGGGGAAATAGCCCATCAGGTCGCGGTCGAAATGCGCATCATCCGGCACGTCGCTGGCGACGATGTCGGAAAACAGCACGATCTTGGCATAGGCGAGCAGCACGCCAAGCTCGGCCCTGGTGAGCGGCTCGCCACGCGCCTCGCGCTCGGCAAGTGCGGCCGGTGACGGCAGCGTCTCGACCACGCGGTCGAGCAGGCCGCGCGCTTCCAGCGCCGTCATGAAACGGCTCTGATGCGCGATGTCGGCAAGGCCGCGCTTGCGCGCGATCGAAAGAGCCAGCGTCTGCTGATAGTTGTTGGACAGCACCAGCCCGCCGACCTCATCGGTCATCTCGGCCAGTAGCTTGTTGCGGGCCGGACGCGTCAGCGATCCCTTGCGCATGGCCGACGCCAGCGCGATCTTGATGTTGACCTCGACGTCGGAGCAATTGACGCCGCCCGAATTGTCGATGGCGTCGGAGTTGCAGCGCCCGCCATTCATGCCGAACTCGATGCGCGCCCGCTGCGTGACGCCGAGATTGGCGCCCTCGCCGATCACCTTGGCGCGCACGTCGAGCGCCGTGATGCGGATGGCATCGTTGGCACGATCGCCGACCTCGGCGTTGGTTTCGGTGGAGGCCCGCAAATACGTGCCGATGCCGCCGAACCACAACAGGTCGACCGGCGCCTTGAGGATGGCGGTCATGATCTCGACCGGCGTGGCGGTCGTCTTTGCCAAGCCAATCGCAGCCGCTGCCGCGGCCGGCAAGGTGATCGATTTCTGACTGCGCGAGACGATAATGCCGCCTTCCGACAGCTTGCTCTTGTCATAGTCCTGCCAGCTCGAACGCGGCAGCGCGAACATGCGCTCGCGCTCGGCCATCGAGGCCGCCAAATCCGGATCGGGATCGATGAAGATGTCACGATGGTCGAAGGCGGCGATAAGCCTTGTCTGCGGCGACAACAGCATGCCGTTGCCGAACACGTCGCCCGACATGTCGCCGACACCGACGACGGTGAAGGGCGAGGTCTGGATATCGCGGTTGATCTCGCGAAAATGCCGCTTGACCGCTTCCCAGGCGCCCTTGGCGGTGATGCCCATCTTCTTGTGGTCGTAGCCGGCCGAGCCGCCGCTGGCGAAGGCGTCGTCGAGCCAGAAGCCATGCTTCTCGGAGATGGCGTTGGCGGTATCGGAGAAGGTCGCCGTCCCCTTATCGGCGGCGACGACGAAATAGGGATCGTCCTGGTCGCGCCGGATGACGCCAGCCGGCGGAATGACGCCGTCCAGGCCGATATTGTCGGTGATCGACAACAGGCTGGAGACGAAGTTCTTGTAGGCCGACGTGCCGGCCTCGAAGATCGCGTCGCGGCTGCCGCCCGCCGGCAGGCGCTTGGGGAAGAAGCCGCCCTTGGCGCCGACCGGCACGATGACGGCGTTCTTGACCTGCTGCGCCTTGACCAGGCCGAGCACCTCGGTGCGATAGTCCTGGGCGCGGTCCGACCAGCGGAGGCCGCCGCGCGCCACCGGACCGAAGCGCAGATGCAGGCCCTCGACCTCGGAACCGTAGACGAAGATCTCGCGCCACGGCCGTGGCGCCGGCAGCCCTTCGACCGCCTGCGATTCGAGCTTGATCGCCAGCGACTGGCCTTTCTGCTTCGTATCGGCAACGAAATGATTGGTGCGCAGCGAGGCCTCGATCAAATTGAGATAGCGGCGGATGATGGTGTCGTCATCGATGTTGGGCACATCCTCCAGCGCGTCCTTGATCTTGGCCTTGAGGTGCTTTGCCGCCACCACGCCTTCGCCCTCGGCCGTCGGCCCAAGCCTTGCGATGAACAGCGCGTGCAGGCCGCGCGCGATGTCGGGATAGCGGTTGAGCACCGCGGCGATGAAATCCTGACTTTGCGGAATTCCGACCTGCTGCAGATAGCGGCCATAGGCGCGCAGGATGGTGATTTCGCCCGACCACAAGCCGGCGGTCTGGGCAAGGCCGTTATAACCGTCATTGTCGACGTCGCCGCGCCACACAGACAGGAACGCATCCTCGAACAGCGCGCCGCCATCGCTAAGGTCGATCGGTTTGCCGTAGCTGTTCTCCAGCTCCATGTCGTGGATGAAGACCAGCCCGGACTGGTCGTCGCCGACCTCGAAGGTACGCTCGCTGATGACGCGGAAGCCGATGTTTTCCAGCACCGGTACGCGCCGCGACAGTGCCACCGGACTGCCGTGGTGATAGATCTTCAGCGCCGCCTGCTGCGGCTTCTGCTCGGCACGTCGATAATAGTCGATGGCGATCGGATTGCCGGCGCTGATTTTGGCGATGCGCCCGGCATCGACCAGCGCCACCGCGGCGCTGAACGAATCCCGGTAGCTCTCCGGCAGCCTTGCGGCGATGGCCTTCAACGCCTGGTCGCCGCCATTGGCGTCCGCCGCATCGGAAAGGGCGTCCTCCCAGGTCCGCACGATGTCGCGGATCGCCGCCTCGATCGTCGCCTGCTCGACCTTCGGCGTCTTGCCGCCGGAGCGGCCAATGATGAAATGCACGCGCGCCAGCCCGCCTTCGGGGAAGGCCGGGTAATAGGCCGACAGCCGGCCCTCGAACACGGTTTTCAGATAGGCGCCGATCTTCTCGCGCACCACGCTGTCGTAGCGGTCGCGCGGCACGAAGACGAGGATCGAGACGAAGCGGTCGAACTGGTCGGCTCGCACCAGCGCCCGCACCCGCGGCCGCTCGACCAGGCCGAGAATGGCCGCGGCGTGCTTGCGCAGGATCGGCACCGGCACCTGGAACAGTTCGTCGCGCGGATAGCTCTCCAGCACGTTGATCAGCGCCTTGCCGGAGTGGTCGTGCCGGTCGAAGCCGGACTTGGCGATGATGGTTTCGGCCTTTGACCGCAGATACGGGATCTTCATCACCGAGCGCGTGTAGGCGGTCGAGGTGAACAGGCCGACCATGCGCAGTTCGCCGGCAAGCGCACCCTTCGGGGTATAGGTCTTGACGCCGATGTAATCGAGATAGATGCGGCGGTGCACGGAAGACTTGGCATTGGCCTTGGTGACGATCAGCGGCTCCGGCCCATGCAGGAAGGCGCGGATTTCGGGCGTTGTCGTCACCGCTTCGGTGCCGCGCCGCAGCACCAGCACGTCGGGATCGCTGAGGATGCCGAGGCCGGGCTTGTCGGCGCGCTCCAGATTGCCGCTTTCCTCGCCGCCGGTGTATTTGAACTCGCGCATGCCGAGGAAGGTGAAATTGTCGTCGCGCAGCCATTCCAGGAAGGCGATCGCCTCGGCGACGCTTTTCTTGTCGAGCGGCACCGCCGAATAGCGGAACTCGGAGATCGCCTGGTCGAGCCGGGCCAGCATCGGCCTCCAGTCGTTGACGGCGGCATGCACCTGGCCAAGCATCTTGCGCAGCCGTTCGGTCAAGCCGTTCGCCGCCTCCGCCGTCAGGCGCGGAATATGGACATGGATGACGCTCAGCCGATCATGTCCACTGTCTTCCTTGGCGAAACTGCCGTCGCCGAGGATTTCGTCGACGCCGCCCTTGCCGTGACGAACGGTGATGACCGGATGGGTGACCAGGGTCGGCTCGCCGGATGTCTCGGTGATCTCACCGAGAATGGAATCGAACAGGAACGGCATGTTGTCGTTGACGACCGTGATGACCGTCATTGGCCGGCCTTCACGGGCGACGCCCGAATCGGCCTCGACGGCAACGACGCACTCGCCCTTCTTGTGTCCGGCGACGGCCTTGCCGGCGAGGTCGGCGGCACGTTCGAGGTCGGCCGCTTCATAGGTGGCGATGTCTTCGGCCGGTGCCCGTGCGAGCAGATAATCGGCGAGCCTGGCTGGCCTTTCCTCACCTTTTGATGCTGCTGTGGCTTTTTTCTTCGGCTTAGCTGCGGATTTCACGCTGGCCATGACGCTATTCCCTCCCGTCGAATGCTTTTACGACTATCGTAGCAGATGACCGCTGTTTGGCGACAAAGGTTTGACGGCTTGCCAAGAATTATCCGAATTCGGCGGCAAGCCACCGCCCAACGAGGAGAAACGACCCATGACCGGCAAAATATCAGCGCTTGACCTTGGCTCGGGAGAGCCGAGCGAGGCGACGAAAACCTATTTCGCCAAATGCGAGGAGAAGCTTGGCCTGGTTCCCAACGTGCTCAAGGCCTACGCCTTCGACGACAGGAAGCTGCGCACCTTCACCGATATGTACAATGATTTGATGCTGGGAGAGTCCGGCCTGTCGAAGCTGGAGCGCGAGATGATCGCGGTCACCGTTTCCTCGATCAACCACTGCTACTACTGCCTGACCGCGCATGGCGCGGCGGTGCGCCAGCTGTCCGGCGACCCGGCGCTCGGCGAGATGATGGTGATGAATTTCCGCGCCGCCGATCTGTCCCCGAAGCAGGCCGCAATGCTCGAATTCGCCGTCAAGCTGACCGAAGCGCCGGCGAAGATCGTTGAAGCTGACCGGGCCGCGCTGCGAAACGCGGGCTTCAGCGACCGCGACATCTGGGACATCGCCTCGACCGCGGCCTTCTTCAACATGTCGAACCGGGTGGCGGCGGCAATCGATATGCGACCGAACGACGAATACCACGCCATGGCGCGATAGCGGATCGCTGCTGCTGCTCACCGCGCCATATATTAGCAATCGCGCATTCCCGTTGCTTGTTTGTCGGTTTGGTCCGATGATCGGCGCGCGGCATGACCGCATGCCGGTTCGATGCCGCTCATCAAGGGAGGAGAACATGGCGAAGTTTCTCTACGTCTATCACGGCTCCGGCAAGATGCCGACGAGCGACGCCGAGCAAAAGGCGATGACCGACGCCTGGACCGGCTGGTTTGGAAAGCTTGGTTCGGCCGTTGTCGACCCGGGCAATCCGGTCGGCATGTCGAAGACCGTCCTGCCCGGTGGCAAGATAGAAAACAATGGCGGCAGCAACCCGACCGGCGGCTACTCGATCATCGAAGCCAGGGATATCGACGATGCCGCCGAGAAGGCCAAAGGCTGCCCGATGCTGGCCATGCCAAACTGCAACGTCGAGATCGCGCCGATCATCAATATGATGGGCTGACGCTTCGCCTCAGGATCGTGCCGCGATCGCCGCGGCAGCGCCGGCCATCGTCGTGGCGCTGACGCGGTTGGCGATCCTCATGGCGCGCTTGCTCTTCAACAGCTTGCGCGCCTGCGAGGCGGCGAGCACCCAGGCGAGATCGATTGCGATCAGCACCACCGCCATGGTCGCCGTCAGCTCGACCCAGCCGACGATGCTGACCGAGGCGAGATCGATGATGGTCGGCAGCAGCGCCAGGTAAAACATCATGATCTTGGGGTTGCCGAGCGTCACTGCCATGCCGGCAAAAAACAGCTTGATCGCCGAATCCTCGCGCGGCATCTCGCCTTCCTTCGCCTCGACAGGCGCCGTCCACATCTTCCAGGCAAGGTATGCCAGATAGGCAACACCCACCCATTTCACGACAACAAAGGCGAAGTGAAAAGTCTGCGCCACCACAGCCAGCCCGAACACCGCCAGCGACAGCCAGATGCCCTCGCCGATCCACATGGCGAGCAGGAACGGGAACACGTCGCGAAAGCCCTTTGAGATGACACGTGCGACGAGCGCGGCGATCGATGGGCCGGGAGAACCGGCGGCAACGAACAGGGCGGCGGCGAAGATCAGGAGCGAGGTGAAGTGCATGGCAGTGCCTTCCAAGCGGTTGAAGGACGGACGATATCCGATCGACATCACCGCTTGCAACGTTGGCGGCAGGCTCCGCGTTCGGCCATGCCCTTGACTGTCATGCCTGACTTGCAGTCAGGTTGATCTTGCCGAACAGGCGGGAGGAGGAGTTTTCGTGGTTGTGCAAAGTTGGCGCACGGTCGTTCGACGGTTCTCCATGCTGGCTGTCCTGGTAGCCAGCATGGCGCTGAGCGGAATGCCCTGGGCCGTAGCATCGTCGAGGAAGCCGCCGAAATATGATCACGTCGTTGTCGTGATCATGGAGAACCACACCTTTGAGCAGATTTCTCTGGCGGGAAGAGCTGCTCCCTATTTGAACAAGTTGGCAAAAGGCGGCGCGCTGTTCGATCGATCCTACGGGGTTGCTCACCCCAGCCAACCCAATTACCTCGCGCTGTTCAGCGGCTTGACACAAGGCGTCCATGACGATGGCATGCACAGCTTTGCAGCGCCCAACCTGGCCGCTCGTCTTCGGGCTCATGGCAAGACGTTTGCGGGCTACGTCGAAGCCGGGTCGCCCCGAAAACATAATCCCTGGGAATCGTTTGCCGACGCGAAGGGCTATGAGAAGTCGTTGGCCCAGTTGCCTCGCGACTATGCGAAGCTACCTTCCGTCAGTTTCGTGATCCCCAATCTCGAAAATGACATGCATGACGGCACAATAGGGACGGCTGACACTTGGTTGAAAACTCACCTTGGAGGCTACGCCGCCTGGTCGAAGAAAAACAACAGCCTTTTGATAGTGACTTTCGATGAAGACGATTACCGTACAAAGAATCATATATTTACGGTATTATACGGATCTGGAATCGAACCAGGACGTTACTCTGAACGGATCGATCACTATTCGGTCTTGCGAACCATTGAAGACATAGAGAGCATACCCCCCTTGGGCACCAGCGTCATCAGAAGGGTGATCGCAAGTGGCTGGAGCCGACGGTAATTGCGAACTGGGCATGTCACAAGCACCGATCGCCGGCGGCGTCGCCAGTCGCTCCTGTCTGTCACCTCGACAATTGGTCATCTCCAAACAAGTTGGAAAGCCATCATTCGTTTGAAGCCAATAGCACCCTTGCAGTGCTCATTGGCTACGGCTAGAAGACCCGCCGCGAAACAATTTTGAGCTTCACTTTGCCTCAGTAACCGCCGGTCTCGTCAACTCCCCCGACACACTTGCATGGCGCCGCATTCGTGGTGCCTGTTTCATGTTCACGTGTTCTTCTGGGCGGCGGTTCGAGACCGGTTTGGCACTGCTGAACCGTTGTCGCGCGCTTTCCGCCGGCGACACCTGACTTTCACATCTCCGCAGCCTACCGCCACGCCGCGCCCGCATGGGCATCTCGACATTGCCGACCTGATGAACTTCCCGACGGGAAGGGCCTATCGGCATGTCTTCTGCCCTGCGCGTCCATTGGGCGATCACGCCTGCAATCGCACCTCAACCGCTGATAAACTGCAATCGCTGCGGCGGCGTGAAGGCCTATCGCTGCAGCGGAAAATTCCGCGTCAACGCCAACGGCAAGCGCATAGACGTGTGGCTGATCTATCGCTGCGTCGATTGCGACAATTCCTGGAATTTTGGCATTTTCGAACGCTGCAACCGCCGCGACATCGAACCGGCGCTGCTGCAGGCGCTCGAAAGCAATGATCCGGGACTGGCGCGGCGCCATGCCTTCGACATCGTCGCCTTGCGCAACCAGGTGGGGCGTGTCGAGGAGTTTGCCGATGTCGCCGTGCACAAGCGGCTGCTCGGCGGTGCCAGGGAAAGCGCGGCGGTTCTGGAACTCCAGCTTGGGCTGGAGATGCCGACATCACTCCGGCTCGACCGTCTGCTTGCCAATGAACTCGGCATTTCGCGGTCGCGGCTTCAGGCGCTGGAGGAGCGGCACCTGCTGGTCATCGGTCCGGACGGAGCCAAAGCCCTGCGCAAGCCGGCCCGCGCCAGAACAACGATCCGCATCGATCTGGCTGGCGAGCCGGATCACCAAGCCATCATCCGCGCGGCCGGCGGGTGAACGAGAGAGGGGCGAAGCATCAGCTGCTCCGCCCCTCTCACACACAATCAGAAGTCAGAAAAATTACGCCGCGCCGACCACCTTGGCCGACTTCTCGAAACGCTTGCGCTCGTTCGGGTCGAGATAGAGCTTGCGCAGGCGGATGGTCTTCGGCGTCACCTCGACCAGTTCGTCGTCCTGGATCCAAGCCAGCGCGCGTTCCAGCGTCATGCGGATCGGCGGGGTGAGCTTGACCGCCTCGTCCTTGCCGGCGGCGCGGATGTTGGTCAGCTTCTTGCCCTTCAGCACGTTCACTTCGAGGTCATTGTCTCTGCTGTGAATGCCGATGATCATGCCCTGATAGACCTTGACGCCCGGATCGATGACCATCGGGCCGCGGTCTTCCAGGTTCCACATGGCGTAGGCCACGGCCTCGCCCTGCTCGTTGGAGATCAGCACGCCATTGGTGCGGCCAGGCAGTTCGCCCTTGTAGGGCTCATAGGCATGGAACAGGCGGTTCATCACGGCGGTGCCGCGCGTGTCGGTCAACAGTTCCGACTGGTAGCCGATCAGGCCGCGCGTCGGCGCGTGGAAGACGATGCGCTGGCGGTTGCCGCCGGAGGGGCGCAGTTCGACCATCTCGGCCTTACGCTCCGACATCTTCTGCACGACGATGCCGGCATGCTCCTCGTCGACGTCGATGACGACTTCCTCGACCGGCTCCAGCAATTCGCCGTTCTCGCCCTTCTGCATGACGACGCGCGGACGCGACACGGCGATTTCAAAACCTTCGCGGCGCATCGTCTCGATCAGCACGGCCAGCTGCAATTCGCCGCGGCCGGAAACGAAGAACGAATCCTTGTCGGGCGATTCCTCGATCTTCAGCGCGACATTGCCTTCGGCCTCGCGCAGCAGGCGGTCGCGGATGACGCGGCTGGTCACCTTGTCGCCTTCGGTGCCGGCGAGCGGGCTGTCGTTGACGAGGAAGGACATGGTCACGGTCGGCGGATCGATCGGCTGCGCATGCAGCGCCTCGGTCACCGCCATGTCGCAGAACGTGTCGGCGACGGTGCCCTTGGACAGGCCTGCGATAGCGACGATGTCGCCCGCCTGGGCCTCCTCGATCGGCTGGCGCTCGAGGCCACGGAAGGCAAGGATCTTGGAAATGCGGCCGGTTTCGATCTGGGTGCCGTCATGGTGCAGCACCTTGACCGCCTGGTTCGACTTCAGCGTGCCGCTCTCGATGCGGCCGGTGATGATGCGGCCGAGGAACGGGTTGGCTTCCAGGATGGTGCCGATCATGCGGAACGGGCCGGGATGAACGGTCGGTTCCGGCACATGCTTGATGACGAGATCGAACAGCGGCGCCAGGCCCTGATCCTTCGGGCCCTCCGGGTTCTCGGAGACCCAGCCATCGCGACCCGAACCGTAAAGAATTGGGAAATCGAGCTGGTCGTCGGTGGCGTCGAGCGCTGCGAACAGGTCGAACACCTCGTTGACCACCTCGACATGGCGGGCGTCCGGGCGGTCGATCTTGTTGATGACGACGATCGGCTTCAGGCCGACCTTGAGCGCCTTGCCGACGACGAACTTGGTCTGCGGCATCGGCCCTTCGGCGGCGTCGACCAGCACGATGGCCGAATCCACCATCGACAGGATACGCTCGACCTCGCCGCCGAAATCGGCGTGGCCGGGCGTGTCGACGATGTTGATGCGCGTGTCCTTCCAGTCGACCGAGGTCGCCTTGGCCAGGATGGTGATGCCGCGTTCCTTTTCGAGGTCGTTGGAATCCATGGCGCGTTCGGCGACGCGCTGATTGTCGCGGAAGGAGCCGGATTGCCGCAGCAATTGGTCGACGAGGGTGGTTTTTCCATGGTCGACGTGCGCGATGATCGCGATATTACGAATTTTCATGTTCTGGTCTCGGAAGCGTTGCAGGCAGCAGGCCAAAGGCGCTGCCTCTTTCGGTTGCGCGGCTCATACAGGGTTTTTCGCAGTTGCGAAAGAGGACGCGCGACACCAAATACTCATCAAATCTTAAGCATCTGCGTGTGAGATGATTTTGTTAACCAAGGCGGGAACCTTTCAGGGCCCGGGCAGTTCGACCATCATGACCGACAAACTCAACCGATTTTGGCCACTCATCGCTTCGGTGGCCTTTGCCTTGCTGCTGGCGGCCAACGCCGCACAGTCGGCTGCCGCGACGCAGAAGGGTGCGCGCGCTGTTGCCCAGTCCGACACCCAGACCGCCGAACAGGCCTTTGCCGATGCGCCCGATGGCGTTGACCCGATGGTGACGGGACCGGTCAGCACCGCCTTCAAGCAGAGACAAGCCAGCGCCAACTGCGACAGCGCCGTGTGGCCAAACATTCCGATGGTCTGCTACCCGGATTGAGAATCGCATCGCAGAACTAGCGGCGAGGTCGACGCTGCTAATCTCCCTCCTTGAGGGGGAGATGGCCGGCAGGCCAGAGGGGGTCGGTTCGACCGGGCTCAGCTCATTATCGCAGGCTCAGGAGGTCAGCGCTTCACGCGCGAGGACCCCCTCTGTCGCCTTCGGCGACATCTCCCCCCTCAAGGGGGGAGATTATAGAGCTCTTCGCGTCCTATGCCGGCTGCGGTTCCGGATCGAAAGCCGGTCGGCTGGTGCTGATCAGCAGCGAGATACAGGCCGCCGCGATTGCCGTCATGCCGGCGATCAGGAAGGCCAGTTCGTAATTGCCCTGCAGCTCGCGCATGGTGCCGCCGAAGGCTGCCGCCGTGGCCGCACCCACCTGATGGCCGGCAACGATCCAGCCGAACACGATTGGTCCGCTGCGGTCGCCGAACGCCTCGTTGGCGAGCCGCAGCGTCGGCGGCACGGTGGCGATCCAGTCGAGGCCATAGAGCACGGCGAAGATGATCAGGCTGGTTGCCGAGAAGCCGGAATAGGGCAGGTAGATCAGCGACAGGCCGCGGATGGCATAGTAGACGCCGAGCAGCTTGCGCGGGTCGAAACGGTCGGTGAGCCAGCCCGACAGCGTCGTGCCGATCAGGTCGAAAATGCCCATCATCGACAACAGGCCGGCGGCCTGCACCTCGCCGATGCCCATATCGCCGCAAAAGGCGATCAGATGCGTGCCGACCAGCCCGTTGGTGGTGAAGCCGCAAACGAAGAAGGTGGCGAACAGGTACCAGAACACCCGCGTGCCGGCGGCGCGGCGCAGCGTGTTGAGCGTATGCGCCAGGAAATTGCCTTGCGATGCCGGCGATGTCGGCGGCACGTCATCGGCCTCGGCGCCATAGCGCACCATGCCGATCGAGGCCGGCCGCTCCGGCACCAGCAGCCAGACGAACGGTATCATAGCCGCCGTGGCGACCGCGACCGCAATGGCAACCGGCTGCCAGCCACCCGATTGCGCCAATGCGGCGATCAGCGGCAGGAACACCAGCATACCCGACGCGCTGGAAGCCGACATCAGCCCCATGACGAGACCGCGATTGGTCTTGAACCAGCGATTGACGATGGTGGCGCCGAGTACGCTGGCGACGGCGCCCGAGCCGATGCCGGAGAAGACGCCCCAGGTGATGAAGAGATGCCAGGGCTTGGTCATCAGCAGGCTGAGCGCCGTCGAGCCCGACATGATCACCAGCGAGGCAAGCAGCGTGCGGCGCAACCCGATGCGCTCCATCAGCGCGGCGGCGAACGGACCGGTCAGACCATAGAGCAGGATGCCGACGCCGGCGGCCAGTGAGATGACGTCGCGCCGCCAGCCGAAGCTGTTTTCGAGCGGCAGCATCATGACCGAGGGTGCCGAACGAAGCCCGGCCGCGACCAGCAGGCAGAGGAAGATGACGCCGACCACGACGAAAGCGTAGCGCTGGCCAAAGGGACGGGATCGAGCTATCATGTTACTGACCGGTACGTTGCAGGGTGAGAACATCTACACGTACCGATCGGTACACGTCAATCGAGTTACACCATGCCAATGGACAAAAATATTGAACTGACCATCAGCGGCGATCATGGATCGGCGCCGCCGAAGGCCGCCAAGAAGATCCTCGACGTCGCCTATGACCTGTTCTACCGGCGGGGCATCAGGGCGATCGGCGTCGACGAGATCGTCAAGCGCGCCGGCGTCACCAAGCCTAGCCTCTACCGCAGCTTTCCCTCCAAGGACGAATTGGCCGCTTCCTACCTCCGGCAATACGACCTTGAATACTGGGAGCGTTTCGATGAGGCAGTGGCCGCCCATCCCGGCGACCCGCGCGCACAGATCAAGGCTTTCCTGACCCGTATCGGCAAGCGCACGCAAGTGGCGGATTATCGCGGCTGCGGCATGACCAATGCCGCAGTCGAGTACCCCGAACACAGCCATCCGGCCCGCGTCGTCAGCGAGGCCAACAAGCAGGAGCTGCGTCGCCGGCTGCGCGCCATGGCCGCCGCGATGGGCGCACAAGACGCCGACACGCTGGGTGACGGGCTGCTGCTGTTGATCGAGGGCGCCTATATCAGCGGCCAGTTGTTCGGCCTCGGCGGTCCCGCGCAGTCTGTCGCCCGCAACGCCGATCTGCTGATCGAAGCGAGCTTGAAGAAATAACGATTGGCGGTACGCTGCCCCGGCCCGAACCGGAGGTCTCCGTCATGCGCGCCATTCTGATCTCGCTTGCCCTTGCCGGTCTCTGCCAGGTGGCACACGCTGGCGGCATATCCAGCGCCTACACCGATCTCGACTGGAAAAAAGACTGCGTGACCTACGCGCAGGCCGGAGAAGGCGATGGCGACTGGGCTGATCTCGCCTGTTCCGGCTATCGCGGCTATCCCGTGCTGATCGCCTATGACGACGCCCGCGAATCGCTGTTCTACGGTTTTCCACCCGGCGGCGACATGATGTCCGCCTGGGAGAGTTTTTCAGGTTTCAATTCGTCCGGCGCCAAGGTCGAATGGCGCATCGAAACCACAGGCGACAAGGCCGTGCCCTTCGCGGTCATCCACCGCCGCACGATCAGCAATGGCGAGGACGAGAACAAATCGACCGACGTGCTACTTGTCGCCAAGGTCGGCCAGATGGATGCGCGAGAAAGCTGCACGGTCGGCCTTGTCCTGGCCACCGGCAACCCGCAATCCAACGACCAGGCGCGAAAACTCGCCGACGAGAAGGCGCGAACCTTCGCCTGCGGCAAGGACCGGCACACCGTCATAGGCAATGTGCCGGCCTTCGGCCGAGTGGATAATTGACTACTTGCTTGCCTTCGCCCGCGCGATCGCGTCGACGATCATCTTCTTGGCATATTTGGAATCGTGCCAGCCTTCGATCTTGACCCATTTGCCGGGTTCGAGATCCTTGTAGTGCTCGAAGAAATGCTGCACCTGCTGACGCGTGATTTCGGGCAAATGCGTGTATTCGGTGACGTTTTCGTAGCGCAGCGTCAGCTTCGGCGACGGCACCGCGATGACCTTCTCGTCCTGGCCGGCATTGTCTTCCATCACCAGCACGCCGATCGGCCTGACATTGATGACGCAGCCCGGCACCAGTGCGCGCGTGTTGCAGACCAAAACGTCGATCGGATCGCCGTCACCCGACAGCGTGTGCGGCACGAAGCCGTAATTGCCAGGGTAGCGCATCGAGGTGTGCAGGAAGCGGTCGACGAACAGCGTGCCGGCCTCCTTGTCCATCTCGTACTTGATCGGCTCGCCGCCGATCGGCACTTCGATGATGACGTTGATGTCCTCAGGCGGATTCTTTCCGATGGCTATGGCTTCGATGCGCATGGTTTTGTCCCTCTCTCGGTTGGGGAGGAGATAGCGGGCGGCGCAGAATGGCGCAATGCGGCGAATCGTATTCACGGACGCCAGGCGAGACGCGATGCCATCCGACGCGTTCAATCATCGGCACAAGATGTTTCAGCGTCGTGATTTCACGGGGATACGCGCGGCGTATCGGCTTTGGCCGCCGCGGTCATTCCCAGGCGGTCATTCCCAGACGAAGGCGACCTTCTTCAGCGCTTTCTGTTCGAAGATCTCGACACCCTCGGCGACATCGCGGCCGCCGGCGCCGGCATAGAAGGCCAGCGCGTTCTGATTGTCTTCCAGCGCCCACACCACCATGCCCTTCAGGCCATGGTCGGCGAGCCGCGCCCTGGCTGCCGAAAACAGCCGACGGCCGAGACCGATGCCCTGATATTCCGGGCGCAGGTACAATTCGTAGATCTCGCCTTGCTGCTTGAGTTCCCGGGCGCGGTTCTTGCCGATCGTCGCATAGCCGGCGATGGTGCCGCCGATTTCGACGACCAGAACGGTCGCGGCACGGCGAATCGCATTCGCCCACCAGTCGGCGCCGCGACGATTGATCATCGATGTCAGCGTGCGATGCGGAATGATGCCGGAATAGGCGCCGCGCCAGGCTTCCAGGTGCACTTCGGCGATGGCGCCAGCGTCGCGCGGGTCGGCTTTTCGGATGTCGATCGTCAGCGTATTCATGATTTGTTAACCATAAACCCGCATCGCCCGATTGCAAGAGTCCGGACGGCTCGCCGACCGCTTTCTCACAGCCGATCCTGACACTGCTGATATCGTGCGAAAGCCTGTCTAAAAACGCGCTCAGCCGAGGCGGATGGCGTGGCTTTCGAGAACCGAAGCGCAGCGGACTTTTGGGTCCGTGAGCTCAGTTCTACTGAGACGCAGTAGAACGGGGAAGCGCAGAAAGCCGCGTCAGGCGCCCGGCTGAGGTGCGTTTGCAGGCGGGCTTTTCAGATTTCGACCAGGTGGTCGTCCAGCTCGTTGGTATCGCCTGTGGTGGCCGGGAAATGCTCGGCCAGCACCGCCCCCACCTGCTCGATCGCCTTGACGAAACCGTCGGCAAGCCGGTCGTCGCCGGCGTGCGCGGTGAGATCGCGCACCACACCGTCCCAGACATGCTGTCCGACCTTGGCGTCGATGCCCGAATCGGCAACCACCTCGGCATAGCGCTCAGTGATCGAGACGAAGACCAGCACGCCGGTGCGCGCCGTGGTGCGGTGGACGTTGCGGGCGAGGAACTGCTTGATCGCATTGGCATGCGCCGCCTGATAGCGCAGGCGCCGCGGCACCATATGGATGCGCAGGCCGGGCAACGCCCACAACAGGGCCAGCACGCAGGCCAGCGCCAGCAATTGGGCGATGACGAAATGCGGCAGGCGGATGGTGAGCCACCAGGCTTCCAGCCCGTAGGCGACGGCGAGGCTGACGATCAGCATGCCAAGCGTCGCCATCAAGGCGGCGGGAGCGAAATAGCCGTCGCTGGCATGGGCGACGACGCAGTAGATCTCGCCGTCGGTTTTGGCCTCGGCGGCACGGATCGCATCGGCTATGCGCTCATGATCCTGCGGGCTGATCGGTCGTGTTGCCATTGTCTCACCAGCTTCCTGAAGAACCGCCACCACCGGACGAGCCGCCGCCGCCCGAAAATCCGCCGCCGCTGCTGCTTGACCCGGACGACCAACTGCTGCCGGAACTCCCCGACGACCAGCCGCCACCCGACGAACCTGACGTCCAGCCGCTGCTGCCAGACGATCCGCTTGGCCCGCGACCGTAACGAAACGTCATGCCCAGCCATCTATACACGCCCGGCGACAGCTTGGTGCCGAACATCGGCGGCAGGAACGCCATCGCGATGCCGCCGAAGAACATCGTGCCCCACAAGATCAGGAACACCGCGACGATCGGGTCGATGGGGGTGCTGCTGTCGGCGGGATTGCGCTTGCCGCGCGCTTCGAGCTCTTCGGGATTGCCCTGCAGCACCATGACCATGTCGTCGACGGCCTTTGAGATACCGCCGGAGAAATCGCCGGCGCGGAACGCCGGGACCATGTCGTTTTCGATGATCAGCTTGGTGTGCAGGTCGGTCAGCGTGCCTTCCAGCCCATAGCCGACTTCGATGCGCATCTTGTGGTCGTTCTTGGCCACCAGCAGCAGCACGCCGTTGTTTTCACCCGCCTGGCCGAGCTTCCAGAAGCGGAACAGCCGGTTGGCGTAGGGCTCGATCTCCTCGCCATCGAGACTGGGAATGGTGGCGACGACGATCTGGTCGGAACCCTTTTTTTCGAAATCCGCGAGTTTCTGCGTCAGCGCCGCCTTGGTCCCGGCATCGATGATGCCGGCATTGTCGACGACGCGGCCGGTCAGGACAGGCAGTTCAGCGGCGAAAACCGAAAAGCAGGACAACAGCAGCGCCAGCGCGGCCAGGAGAGCATGGATCGCCGGGTTGAAATGGCCAGGCCCCAACAGGCTGATGGTGCGTGTCGTCATGCCGTCACCAGCTTCCCGAGGAGCCGCCACCGCCGGACGAACCACCGCCGCCGGAAAACCCGCCGCCGCCGCCACCCGAAGACCAGCCACCGCCAGAACTGCCCGAGGACCAGCCGCCACTTGACGAGCGCCGCCCGGGCTCGAAGGTCATGCCGAGCCAGCGATAGCGCCCGGGCCCGAGTTTTTGGCCGAAGATCGGCGGCAGGATGGAGGCTGCCATGCTACCGAAGAAGATGATCGCCCAGATGCCGATGAACACTGCGAAGAACAGATTGTCGGTATTGAACGGTGCTTTCTGGTTGCGCTCGCCTCGCGCCACCAATTCCTCAGGATTGCCTTCCAGCACCATGACCATGTCATCGACGGCCTTGCTGATGCCGCCGGAAAAATCGCCGGCGCGGAAGGCCGGCACCATGTCGTTTTCGATGATCAGCTTGGTGTGCAGATCGGTCAGCGTGCCTTCCAGCCCGTAGCCGACCTCGATGCGCATCTTGCGATCGTTCGGCGCGACCAGCAGCAAAACGCCGTTGTTTTCCTTGGCCTGGCCTAGCTTCCAGAAGCGGAACAGCCGGTTGGCATAGGGCTCGATCTCCTCGCCGTCGAGGCTGGGGATGGTGGCGACGACGATCTGGTCGGAGCCCTTGGTCTCGAAGTCGGCGAGTTTTTGCGTCAGCGCCGCCTTGGTCCCGGCATCGATGATGCCGGCATTGTCGACGACGCGGCCCGTAAGCGCCGGCAGGTCCGCAGCGAAGGCTGTGAAGCCGACGAGCATGACCGCCATGGCCAACAAGGCAGCGCCTGTCAGGGTCACGAAACGGCTGCGCCGGGAGGGGCTGATGATGTAAGCGGTCATGTCGTCACCCGCTGCCTTCCAGCACCATGGCAATGTCGTCGACGGCTCTGGAAATGCCGCCGGAGAAATCGCCGGCGCGGAAGGCCGGCACCATATCGTTTTCGATGATCCGCTTGCTCTGCAGATTGGTGAGCGTGCCTTCCAGCCCATAGCCGACCTCGATGCGCATCTTGCGATCGTTCAGCGCCACCAGCAACAGCACGCCGTTGTTCTCCTTCGCTTGGCCGAGCCTCCAGAAGCGGAACAGCCGGGTGGCGTAGGGTTCGATCTCCTCGCCATCGAGGCTGGGAATCGTGGCGACGACGATCTGGTCGGAACTCTTTGCCTCGAAGTCGGCAAGCTTTTGCGTCAGCGCCGCCTCGGTCGCGGCATCGATAATGCCGGCATTGTCGACGACACGGCCCGTGAGCGCCGGGAGATCGGCGGCGAAGGCCGTAAGGGGCAGAAAAAGGATGAGGAGCACAAACGCGAGAACGCGAATGCGGTGCCGCCCCTTATCGGCCTGCAAGATCACGACGGTTGGCTCCGGCTATCAACCGCCCTGTTTCGTGCCGAAATCGACCTTCGGCGGCTGCATCTTGTCTTCGTCGACGGTGAAATTGGCGTAGGGCTCGTTGCTGCGGAACCAGAAGGTGGCCCACAGCACCGACGGGAAGGTCTTCAGCGTCAGATTATAGTCCCTGACCGCCTGGATGTAGTCGCGCCGTGCCACCGCAATGCGGTTCTCCGTGCCCTCGAGCTGCGCCTGCAGCGCCAGGAAATTCTGGTTGGCCTTGAGATCGGGATAAGCCTCCGACACCGCGATCAGCCGCGACAGCGCGCTGGTCAGCCCGGCCTGGGCATCCTGGAATTTCTTGAGGGCTTCGGGATCTTTCAGCGTTTCCGGCGTGACCGTGATCTGGGTTGCCTTGGCGCGTGCCTCGACCACCGCGTCGAGCGTGTCCTTTTCATGCGAGGCGTAGCCTTTGACCGTCTCGACCAGGTTGGGGATGAGGTCGGCGCGGCGCTGATACTGGTTCAGCACCTCGCTCCAGGCCGCCTTGGCGTTTTCCTCCGCCGTCGGGATCGTGTTGTAGCCGCAGCCGGCAAGCAGCGGCAGCACGATTGCCATCATCAGGAAGGCGGGCAGCGTGCGGAATGTCGATGGTCGAGCAAGGCGCTGGGCAAGCATGATGGTGTCCCTCGGTAGAAGTTGCATGCGAAGCATTACCACAATCAGCGCGCAAGAAAACGGCCTCGACCTCTGGCGCAGGCCCGGCATCTATTGCCCTGTCGCAAGGCCCTGTGATTGGCCGCGCGAACGCGATAAGGTCTGGTCAAAACGGGACATCATCATGGCGGAACGCCACGACAGCGAGAGCGAATCGCGCCGCATCCTCGAGCGCGTTGCGCGCGAGACGGATCCGTCCGGCACCTCGTTTGTGGCGCGGACCACGAAAGGCGTGCGCGACCACGTCTCCGCGGCCGATGCCGACCGCGACGATCCGATAGAAGTCTGGGGCACCCGCATTGGCCGAACACTCGGCCTGCTTCTGACGCTGGGCCTGATGGTCTGGCTCGTGCTTTACGTCATTCGGGGCAGTTAGGAATTAAAGAACAATGAGCGCCGAGCAAACCGACGCGCCGCGTGCGGTCATCGTCATTTCCAGCCATGTCGTGCGCGGTTCGGTCGGCAACCGTGCCGCCGTCTTTGCGCTGGAGACGCTTGGATTTCCGGTCTGGGCCGTGCCCACGGTCACGCTGCCCTGGCATCCCGGCCACGGACGGGCGACGCGCATCGTGCCGCCGCTCGACCAGTTCAAGGCGCTGATGGCCGATCTCGAGCGCGCGCCATGGCTGGGCGAGGTCGGCGCCGTGCTGTCGGGCTATCTCGGCGAGGCCGGCCAGGCCGAGGCCGTCGCCTCGCTGATCGCCGCCGTCAAGGCCAGAACGCCGGATGCCGTCTACATCTGCGATCCGGTGATGGGCGATTCCGGCGGCCTCTACGTGCCCGACCCCACCGCCGCCGCCATGCGCGACCGGCTGATGCCGATCGCCGACATCGCCACGCCCAACCGCTACGAGCTGGAATGGATGGCCGGCGTTCCCTTGCCCGATTTGAAATCGGTGATCTCGGCCGCACTCCACGCCGGACCGTCGACCATGCTGGTCACCTCGGCACAGTCGATGATGATTGGCGGCACAGGCAATCTGCTGCTCGACGGCACCCAGGCGCTGCTCGCCGAGCACCGCCTGATCGACAAGCCGCCGAACGGCCTGGGCGACCTGACGGCGGCCGTCTACCTCGCCCGCATCCTCTCCGGCCAGCCGCCGATCAAGGCGCTGCAATCGACCACGGCGGCGGTTTACGAGATCCTGGCGCGCACCGCAAAACGCGGCGGTGACGAGTTGCAGCTCGAAACCGACGCGCAGAGCCTGTCGCACCCGATGGCGATGGTACAGCTGCGCCACCTCACGCATCCGGGGCGGGACCGCAGGGCGTGATCTCGACGGAGGTCGTGCTGGTCGGCGCCGATGGCTGCAAGGCCGGCTGGATCGCCGTGCGGTGTGCGCCCGGCATGGCACCGTCGGTCGAGATCTTCGCCAGTTTCGCGGCGCTGCTCGCAGCTAGTCCCGACGACGCGGTTGTCGCCGTCGACATGCCTATCGGCCTGCCGGAGTTTTCGAGCAAGGGCGGGCGCGGACCGGAGGCGCTGGTGCGCCCACTGCTTGGCGCACGCCAGTCCAGCGTCTTCTCGATCCCGTCCCGCACAGCACTCTATGCCGACACCAGCGACTTCACCACAATGGAAGCCTGGTACGCCGCGCACGTCAGGGCAAGCGCGGTGGCCAGGGCCACATCCGATCCGCCGCGCGGCGTTTCCATCCAGGCCTTCGGCATTTTTTCAAAGATCCGCGAGATCGACACCTTGCTGATCGAGCGGCCCTATTTGCGCCGCCGCATCTTCGAATCGCATCCGGAAGTCGCCTTCTGCCGCCTGAATGGCGACCAGGCGATGCAACTGCCGAAGAAGATCAAGGGCAGCGTCAATCCGGCCGGTATGGCGGAGCGCAAGGCGCTGCTGTGCCGGCACGGCTACGACATGGACTTCCTCGACCAGCCGCCGCCGCGTGGTGCGGCCGCCGACGATTTCCTCGATGCGGCCGTCATGATGCTGATCGCCGAGCGCATCGCCAGCGGCACGGCCAGGCCATTTCCGGACCCGCCGCTGGCTGACGGTTTTGGCATACCGGTCGCCATCTGGGCATGACAGTGTTGGACGTCCCGCTTTGGCGCATGGCATTTATGGCCAGCCCCCACAATTCTGCATTGCTCGCAACAGGCTTTTACCGTTAGAGCCTTTCTCGACCGCAAAGAGCTGCCGCCTCCAACCTGGAAAGCCGCCCATGCCTCATCTTCCCGACCACCTCCTCGCCGGCTACCGCAATTTCATGAATGGCCGCTACCTCACCGAGAGCGGCCGCTATCGCGAGCTCGCCCTCGAGGGGCAGGCCCCGGAAACCATGATCGTTGCCTGCTGCGATTCGCGCGCGGCCCCCGAAGCGATCTTCGACGCCGGGCCGGGCGAACTCTTCGTGCTGCGCAATGTCGGCAATCTGGTGCCGCCCTACGAGCCGGATGGCGAGTTTCATTCGACCTCCGCCGCGCTCGAATTCGCGGTGCAGAGCCTCAAGGTCAAGAACATCGTCGTCATGGGCCACGGCCGCTGCGGCGGCATCCGCGCCGCGCTCGACCCCAATTCGGCGCCGCTGTCCCCCGGCGATTTCATCGGCAAATGGATGAGCCTGATCGCGCCGGCCGCCGAAACCGTCTCCTCCAGCACCTTCATGACGGCGGCGGAGCGCCAGACGGCACTTGAACGCATCTCGATCCGCTATTCGATCGCCAACCTCAGAACCTTTCCCTGTGTCTCGATCCTCGAGGGCAAGGGGCGGCTGTCGCTGCACGGGGCCTGGTTCGACATTTCGACTGGTGAACTCTGGGTGATGAACAAGGAGACCGGCGACTTCGAGCGGCCAGTGGTGGAATGAACGGGACAGTCCGCCAGGTGATGAACGTCCGCTCGGCCGTTTTCACGGCGGCCGCACTGTTGATAGCAATCATTGCCGCCCGCGCCGATGACGGCGCCATCATCGGCCGCTGGTATTCCGCGCTGCTGGTCGCCGACCGCACCGAACTCGCCGACCTGCTCGCCGACGATGTCCGTATCAAACTCGATGACCTCGGCATTGTTCAAAGCAAGCAGGAATTCATCGCGTCGCTCGACGAATGGAAAGGTGCGGTTGCCGGTGCCGCAATCCGCCACCGCATCGAAAAGAGCGAGGGCAGCGTCACCGCGGTGATCGCCTGCTACGATTTCCCCGATAATGACATGCTGATGCAGGAAACCTTCGCGGTGGCCGACAACCGCATCACCGCCAGCTCGCAGGCGGCAATCGCCGAAAACTGCGAGGGCTACTGACGAAAACCTGACCGTCGGCGCTGTTGCGCGCGGCAAACCAGCGCCCTACATCGGTGGTGACCACCCTTCCCCTCGCCGTCATATCCGAAAGACAGCTCATGACTTCCAAAAAAGCCATCGATCTCGCCGCCCATCCGCTGACCACGTGGCAAGGGCCGCTCGGCCTGCCCGATTTTACGCTCATCGGCGACGGCGACTTTTCCCCGGTCTTCGACGCGGCGCTGAAGGCGCATGAGGCGGAGATCGAGGCGATCGCCGGCAACAAGGATGCAGCGACCATCGAGAACACGCTTGAAGCGCTGGAACTCGGCGGCGAGGCGCTCGATCATGTCTCGTCGATCTTCTGGTGCCGTGCCGGCGCTTACACCAACGAAGCCATCCAGGCGCTGGAGCGCGACATTTCGCCAAAAATGTCCAGGCACTTCTCGGCGATCTCGATGAACGAGAGACTGTTCGCCCGCATCGACGATCTCTATCAGCGCCGCGACAGCCTGGGCCTCGACGCCGAGACGCTGCGGGTGCTGGAGAAGACCTGGAAAGGTTTCGTCCGCTCCGGCGCCAAGCTCGATGCTGACGGCAAGAAGCGGCTGGCGAAGATCAGCGAGGAGCTGTCCTCGCTCGGCACGAATTTCGGCCAGAACGTGCTGGCCGACGAACGCGACTGGGCGCTGTTCCTCGACGAGGCCGACCTTGCCGGCCTGCCCGACTTCGTGAAGAGTTCGATGGCCGAGGCCGCCGAAATACGCGGCCAGAAAGGCCGCTACGCCGTCACTTTGTCGCGCTCGATCTACGAGCCGTTCTCGACCTTCTCGGAACGCCGCGACCTGCGCGAGATCGCCTTCAAAGCCTTCACCATGCGCGGCCAGAATGGCGGCGCCACCGACAACACGTCCGTGGTGCGCGACATGCTCAAGCTGCGCGCCGAAAAGGCGAAGCTGCTCGGCTACGCCTCCTTTGCCGCGCTGAAGCTTGATGACACCATGGCCAAGACGCCGAAGGCGGTGCATGCACTGCTCGACCCGGTCTGGGAAAAGGCGCTGGAGAAGGCCGCCGCCGACCAGAAGGAATTGGAACGGCTGGCTGCGGAAGCCGGCAGCAACGAAAAATTCGCCGCCTGGGACTGGCGCTTCTACCAGGAGAAGCTGCGCGCGGAGAAATTCGCCTTCGATGAGGCCGAACTGAAGCCCTATCTGCAGCTCGACCGCGTCATCGACGCCTGCTTCGACGTGGCGACGAAACTCTTCGGCATCACCTTCGAGGAGAAAAAGGGCATTGCCGCCTGGCACCTGGACGCGCGTGTCTTCGTGGTGAAAAACGCCGATGGTAGCGAGCGCGGCCTGTTCCTCGCCGATTATTTCGCGCGGCCCTCCAAGCGTTCCGGCGCCTGGATGAGCGCGCTGAAGTCCGGTTACAAACTGGGTGGCGGCTCGAAACCGGTGATCTACAACATCATGAACTTCGCCAAGCCGCCGGCAGGCGAGCCGGCACTGCTGTCGGTCGACGAGGCGAGGACTCTGTTTCATGAGTTCGGCCACGCGCTGCACGGCATGCTGACCGATGTCACCTGGCCGTCGGTCGCCGGCACCTCGGTCAGCCGCGATTTCGTCGAACTGCCCTCGCAGCTCTACGAGCACTGGCTAACGGTGCCGGCGGTGCTGGAAAGGCATGCGCTGCACGTCAAGACCGGCAAGCCGATGCCGAAGGCGCTGCTTGACAAGATGCTGGCCGCGCGCACCTTCGGCGCCGGCTTCGCCACGGTCGAGTTCACATCCTCCGCCTTGATGGACATGGCCTATCACGCTCGACCCGACGCACCGGTGGAACCGCTTCGTTTCGAAGCCGAAACGCTCGACAAGCTTGACATGCCCGACACCATCGCCATGCGCCACCGCACCCCGCATTTCGGCCATGTCTTCTCAGGCGACGGCTATTCGGCCGGCTACTATTCCTACATGTGGTCGGAAGTGCTCGACGCCGATGCCTTCGCCGCCTTCGAGGAGACCGGCGATCCCTTCAACCCGGCGCTGGCCGAACGGCTGAGGAAAAACATCTACGCCGCCGGCGGCTCGAAGGACCCGGAAGAACTCTACACGGCGTTCCGCGGCAAGATGCCGTCGCCCGAAGCGATGATGGTGAAGCGCGGATTGGTGTAGCGCTGATAATCTCCCCCCTCGAGGGGGAGATGGCCGCGAAGCGCCCAGAGGGGGTCGGTCCGACCGGACTCGGCCTCCTGCGACACAAGGAAGTTGGCGCTCCACGCGAGAGGACCCCCTCTGTCGCCTTCGGCGACATCTCCCCCTCAAGGGGGGAGATTACCAGCGTTACTCCTTCCAAGGATCCGCCACCCGCGGCCACACCGGCCGTGTCAGCTTCTTGTAATTGGTCACCGCCGGATTACTCGGGTACGAACTCGGCGCGGTGACATAGATAATCTCCGCCGCGATCGGCTCGAAGCCGGCGTAGAAATGATTGGTGGACTTGATCAGCAGCATATCCTTGGCCAACGGATCGACGCCGATGTTGGAAAAAATGTCCGGCTCGAAGGTCTGGGTGCGGTTGGTGTTGAGGATGATGTCGACCTCGGTGCCCTCGATGCGGACCAGCGCGGTCGGTCCGAGCGTCACCCGGCTCGGCCCGAAACTCTGCCAGCCCTCGGCAACGGCCTTCAGCACATGCACGCGCGCATCGATCGGCTCGCCGGCCTGCGGACCGGCCTTGCCGCCGAAGCGCAGGTCGATGACCGCGCCCTCCCCGGCCGCCAGGCAGAAGGTCACGGAGATCGGATCCCAGATCGTCGCCACACCGAATCTGTCCAGGCCGCGCGCCAGCATCTGGCGCAGCACAAAGGTGCCGTCGCCGGGAACACCGCCGCCGGGATTGTCCCAGATGTCGGCGATGACCACGGGCTTGCCGGGATTCTTGGCGCGCACGGCGAGCGCCCGGTCGATGCCATCGGCGGTGTTTAGCATCGTCATCGCCGTCTTTTCGCGCAGTGCGTAGAGTTCGCGTCCCAGCCGCTCGGCCAGCGCATCGCCCTTGGCCTTGTCATTGTCGGTGATCACCAGGATGCGTGTGCCCATTTCCGGCACGTCGGCCGCCATGAAGCCATGGATGACCGAGACCGACAACACGCCGTCCTTACCGTGCAGCGCCTTGATGCGGTCGACGAAGGAACGCATCGGCTCGCGGCTGGTCGGCAGAACCTGGATCATGCGGCAGTCGAAGGTCGAGATGACGGGCTTGATCTCGCCCCGCGCCGCCGCCAGCCCAAGGTCGACGACATGTTCGCCGCGCTCGTAGAAATCGGTGTGCGGGAATTCGAGGAAATAGGCCATGATGTCGGACGCCGCCACGCGCTTGGGCGTCAGATGGCTGTGCGGATCGAACTCCGAGGCGATCACCACGCCGGGCCCGACGATTGCCCGCACACGTTCCAGCAGATCGCCTTCGCAATCGTCATAGCCTTGCGCCACCATGGCGCCGTGCAGGCCGAGGATGACGGCGTCGACCGGCAGTGCCGCCTCGAGCTGGCCGAGAATTTCGTCGCGTAGCGCCTCAAAGGTCTGCCGCTGCACCAGGCCGCCCGGCTCGGCCCAGGTGGCGGTACCCTCGATGACGGTCAGGCCCTCTTTTGCCGCGCGCCGGCGCAAGGCGACGATCGGCGAGGAGCACAGCGTCGGCGTCTCCGGATGCTTGCCCGGCCCGGCATAGAACGCCATCTCGAACGAAGCCCGGTCTGTCGGCACCGGCGAGAAGGTGTTGGTTTCCGTCGCCAGCGAGGCGGTGAAGATGCGCATGAAAGCTCCGCAGTGGACTTTTTGTTTTTCGCAATTCCGGGCGGAAAACCGCTATACACTTATCCTGGAATTGCTGGATTGCTATTTGACCGCCCCGAGCGCCAGTCCCCGGACGAGGTAGCGCTGCAGCCAGATGAACAGGATTGCCACCGGCAGCGTCGCCAGCAGCGTCGCGGCCATGACGTGATGCCACTCGATCGTGTAGCGGCCGGCAACCAGCGAGAACACCTGGATCGGCAGCGTGTAGCTTTCCTGGCTGCGCAGCATGGTGAGCGCGACGACGAACTCGTTCCAGGCGTTGATGAAGGTGAAGATCGCCGTCACCGCGATCGCCGGCAGGCAGAGCGGCAGGAATACCTTGCGCAGCGTCAGCCAACGGCCGGCGCCTTCCATCCACGCAGCCTCCTCAAGATCGCGCGGAATGGTATCGAAATAGCTCTGCAGCATCCACACGGTGAACGCGACGTTGAAGGCCATGTAGATGAAGCCGAGCGCCGTAGTGCTTTCCACCAGCCCCCAGGCCGCCATCAGCCGGAACAGGCCGAGCACCAGCACGATCGGCGAGATCATCTGCGAGATCAGCAGGAACTGCCGGAAGGCGCCATAGCCGGCAAAGCGAAAGCGCGACATGGCATAGGCGGCGGGAACGGAGATGAGGATGGCGCCAACGGTGGCGATAACCGAGACGTAGAGCGAATTGGCCAGCGCCTGGCCGAAGCCCGTCGCCACCCACATGTCGGCAAAATTCGACCAGCGGAACTCGCTCGGCCACCAGGTCGGCGACAGCACTTCCTGCCTTGGCTTGACAGCGGTGAGGAACATCACCGCGAAGGGAAAGATCGTCACCACGATCAAAGGCGCCAGCAGCAGCCAGGCGATGACAGTGCGCTTGAGTTTGCTTGTCATGCGCGCTGCTCCCGCATGGCGAGGCGAACATAGATCATGGTGAAGACCAGCAATATGGCGAACATCACCAGCGACACAGCCGACGCCTCACCCAGTTTGCCGATACGGAAGGCGAGCTTGTAGAGGTGGGTGACCAGGATGTCTGTCGAGTTGGCCGGCCCGCCCTGCGTCATCACCCAGATGATCGGGAACGAGTTGAAGACGTAGATGGTGTTGAGCACGATGGCGATGTTGATGAACGGTTTCAGCAGCGGAAAGGTGATCTCGCGGAACTGCTGCAGCGCCGTCGCTCCCTCAAGAGCCGCCGCCTCATAGAGATCGTCTGGGATCGACGACAGGCCGCCGAGGAAGATCGTGGTGGTGAACGGCACCGTCACCAATATACCGATCAGCACCTGCATCGGGAACGCGGTACTGGCCTGCGCCAGCCACTGGATGTTGTGGTCGATGACGCCGAGGCCAAGCAGCGCCGAATTCAGCATGCCGCTTTCGCCGCTCAGCGCCCAGCGCCAGACCACCGCCGTCATGGTCAGCGACACCGCCCAGGGCAGCATGATGATGACACGGGCGATGCCGCGCCCGTAAAAGTCGGTGTTGAGGATCATTGCCACCGGCACCGACAGCAGCAGCGCGCCGCCGACCACCAGCACGGTCCACAGACCAGTGCGCCAGAGTGCGGCGATGAAATCGGGATCGGCAGCGAGTGCCGCGAAATTGGCAAGGCCGCTGAATTCGCGCAACTGGCCGAAGCGGTTGACGTCATGCGTCGAGATCTGGATCAGGTCCCAGACCGGCCAGAAGATGACGACCGCCGCCAGGAACAGGCTGGGCAAGGTCAGGAGATAGGGCAAGAAACGATGTTGCATCGGCTGGTTTGTACCGCGTTGCGGGTGGAGATTGGATTGCGCTGGCTTAACAGATTGACTTGATCCTACCTCGTTCTTCTCAGGGCACCGCTTCAGAATTCCTTGCAAGCGTCGGCGCTGCCCCTCACCTGCCTGTCCGTCCTCCGCAGCAGTTGCGGAAGCGGGCCCTTCCTCTCCCCCGTCGATCGGGGGAGAGGTGTCGAGCGAAGCTCGACGGAGTGGGGGTCGACCCTAGGGCGCATGGCGAGGCGATGCTTGCGCCTAGTGCCCTTTCCCATGTCCGTTCGCGGCGGTTGCCAGGTGGTTCCCCCACTCCGTCTCGGCTTCGCCGAGCCACCTCTCCCCCCTCCGGAGGGAGAGGAAGGAGCCTGGCTGGGGTAAGGGAGTGGCGCGCCCCGCCTGAGTCTGGGGCGCGCCACGGGCGCAGGGAGATACGCCCTATTTGTTGAGCTACTTCTTCAGCACTGCATTGGCCTTGGCCGCCGCCTCCTTCAGGCCTGCCTCGGGGTCGCCGCCGAGATAGATCTTCTGCATGGCGTCCGAGGTGATCTGGGCGACTTCTTCCCAGCCCGGGATGACCGGCGCGAAGCGGGCATCGGGCAGCAGCGCCGTGAACGCGGCCAGATCGGCGTTGTTGACGTAATAATCCATCTTGGCCTCTTCCTTGTTCACCGGCAGGAAGCCTTCGCCCTGCGTGAACTTGGCGCGCTGCTCGGTGGTGAACAGGAAGTCCATCAGTTTCCAGGCTTCATCCTTGTTCTTGGAGTTCTTGAACATGATCATGGAATCGGTGACGCCATAGGTGCCGCGCGCGCCGGTCGGGCCGGCCGGAATGGCGGCGACGCCATATTTCAGGGTCGGTGCCTCATCCTTGATCTGGTTGGACAGGAAGGGCGCGGTGATCATCATGCCGACCTTGCCCTGCTTGAACAGGTTCTGCACGTCCTCGCGGTTGTTGGAGGTGACGCCGGGCTCGGTCAGCCCCTCGTCGATCATCGACTTGTAGAGCTTGGCGGCTTCGAGCGCGCCCGGTGTGCCGAGGCCAGACGTACCGTCCTTGTTGAGGATTTCGGTGCCCTGCGACCACATCGCATAGTAGTAATAGACGTCGGTCTCGATCTCCTTGCCCTGGAGGCCGAAACCGAAGGTGCCGGATCCCAGCGCCTTGATCTTGCGGGCATCGTCCTGCAACTCGGTCCAGGTCGCCGGCGGCTTGGCGATGCCGGCCTTCTCGAACAGCTCCTTGTTGTAATACATGGCGCGCGCCGAGGCGGCGATCGGCAGGCCGTAGGTCTTGCCGCTCATGATCGACGGCGACAGGAAGGTGTCGATGAAGCGGCCCTTGAATTCGGGCGTGATGTAGCCGTCAAGTGGTTCGGCGACGTCCTGCTGGACGAAGTCGATCAGCCAGCGCGTGCCGATGATCGAGAGATCCGCATTGGTGCCGGCGGTGATGTCGGTGGTCAGCTTCTGCAACAGCACATCCCACGGCACGACTTCGAACTTGACGGTGATGCCGGGGTTCTTGGCTTCGAACTCCTTCTTCACCGCTTCGAAATACGGGCCGGTCTTGGCGCTGTATTCGGCGACGGTGACGCGCACTTCACCCGCATTTGCCTGCGCCGCGAAGGCCAGCATGCTCATTCCGGCCATCAGGCCGACAGTCCATTTCGCAAGGCTCATCTGATCTCTCCCATTTGTTCCGCGCATTTGCGCTCCTTGTGCCGATGGCTGGCACAAGATTTATGTGACTTTCCTACATTATCTAGGAATTTACGGCATGCAAGCGGATTATCATGTTGCTTAATTACATTCCATTCATTAGCCTGCCGACATCTGCCTGACCTGCCGGAGGAGCGAGCGCCGTGGTTTCGAAAGCCGAATTCGAGGGCCGCACTGTCGTTGTCACCGGCGCCGGCGGCGGCCTTGGCTCGGCGATCGTCGCCCTGCTGGCCGCAAGGGGTGCGCGGGTCGTCGGCTGCGACCGGTCCGAGGAGGCGCTGGCGAGCCCGCACCTCGCCTCGCGCCATGTCTTCAACCTTCTCGACCGGGCTTCGATCGAGGCGGGGATCGCAGCCGTGCTCGACAAAGACGGCGTTCCCGACATTCTGATCAACAATGCCGGCTGGACGCGCGCCGAGACGATTTCCGCGCTCAATGCCGACAAGATCGAGCACGAGCTCGACCTCAATTTGACCGGGGTGATGATTTTCGCCGACCCTCTTGTGAAGGCGATGGCGGCGCGCGGTTCAGGCAGCGTCGTCTTCATCTCCTCCGTCAACGCCATCGCCCATTTCGGCAACCCTGCCTATGCCGCGGCCAAGGCCGGCATCAACGCCTATGCCAAATCGATCGCCGTCGAGCTCGGCCGCAGCGGCGTGCGCGCCAATGTCGTTTGCCCCGGATCGATCCGCACCGCCGCCTGGGACCATCGCCTCGCCAAGGACCCTGAAATCTTGGGCAAGCTCAAGCGGCTCTATCCGCTCGGCCGCATCGTCAACGCCTCGGAAGTGGCGGAAGCGGTGGCTTTTCTTGCATCGGATCGCGCATCCGGCATAACAGGCGTGGTGATGCCCGTGGACGCCGGACTGACCGCGGGGTGCCTGCCGTTCATCGACGACATATTGGGAGCGTGAGCATGACCGACGTCGAGTTTCGCGACCTGTCGAAATCGTTCGGGCAGCACAAGATCCTGGAAAACATCAGCCTCGACATCAAAAGCGGCGAGTTCGTCGTGCTGGTCGGCCCCTCCGGCTGCGGCAAGTCGACCCTGCTGCGCATGCTGGCCGGCCTGGAGACGATCAGCTCGGGCGATCTGCTGATCGGCGGCGTCCGCGCCAACGACCTGCCGCCGCAGCAGCGCAACATCGCCATGGTGTTCCAGTCCTACGCGCTGTTCCCGCATCTGAAAGCCTCCGACAATATCGGCTTCGGCCCAAAAATCCGTGGCGAGAACCGCGCGGCGATCGACCAGAAGGTCAAGAAGGCGTCCGGCGTCCTCAATCTCTATTCCTATCTCGATCGTTATCCGCGCCAGCTCTCGGGCGGCCAGCGCCAGCGCGTCGCCATGGGCCGCGCCATCGTGCGTGAACCCTCGGTGTTCCTCTTCGACGAGCCGCTCAGCAATCTCGACGCGCAATTGCGCGTGCAGATGCGCACCGAGATCAAGGCGCTGCATCAGCGGCTGAAATCGACCATCGTCTATGTCACCCACGACCAGATCGAGGCCATGACCATGGCCGACCGCATCGTCGTAATGGACCGTGGCCGGATCCAGCAGGTTGGAGCACCGCTGGAACTCTATGATCGGCCGGCCAACAAATTCGTCGCCGGCTTCCTCGGCTCGCCGTCGATGAGCTTTGTCTCCGGGGCCCTCAAGTCGACGTCTGACAAAACCTGGTTCGAGTCGGCCGGCGGCGGCCGGCTTGCGCTTGCCGGCAAGGCGGTACCGGCAGGCAGCGCCGTGGAGGCCGGCATCCGGCCTGAACACTTCGTCATCGGTGAAGCCACCGACGCCATGGCGATCAAGGTGGATGTCGTCGAGCCGACCGGCTCGGAAACCCATGTCTATGGCGTCATCGGCACGGACACCGTACGCGCCGTGTTCCGCGACAGGGTGCCGGTCAGGCCGGGCGATGTGCTGCCGGTCTCGGTCGATCCCGGCAACATCCATCTGTTCGACAAGGCGACGGGCCTGCCGCTATAACGCCTACCCCTGCGAAGGCAATGGCATGAAGACGAAGCGACAAACATGAAGACGAAAACACGGGCATGAAGACGCCGGCCGACATCATCACGCGGCTGCAGCTGATGTCGCAGGACGGCACCAAGTCGGATCGCCGGCTGGCGAGCCTTGTGCTCTCCGATCTCGATTTCGCCTCCAAGGCAGCGATCTCGGAGATTGCCGCGCGCGTCGGCGTCAGCGAGCCGACGGTGACCCGCTTCTGCCGCAATCTCGGCTGCGAGGGCCTGCGCGATTTCAAATTCTATCTGGCGCAAGCCATCGCCATCGGCGGCCAATATCTGTCTCCCGAGCCGCTGAGCCGCGACGCGCGTGAGCAGCGCATCGCCACCGCCATCACCGAAGCGGCGATCTCGGCCATCCAGCGCGCCAGCGAGAACCTCGACATGACGACGCTGGTCGCCGTCGCCGAGCGGCTCGCGACGTCAGGCAATGTGCTGTGCATCGGCTCCGGCGGCATCTCCTCGATGATGGCGACCGAGATGCAGAACCGGCTGTTTCGGCTCGGCCTGCCGGTGCTGGCGCAGATCGACGGCCAGTTGCAGCGCATGTATGCCGCCGTTGCCACGCCAGAAACCACACTGGTCGCCTTTTCTGTGTCCGGCTATGCGCGATCGGTCATCGAGGCGGTGCAGGTCGCCCAGCAATATGGCGCCACCACGGTGGCCATCACCGCGCCCGATTCGGCGCTGGCCAAGGTCGCCGACACGGTCATCCACCTGCAGCCGCTCGAGGACGGCAACATCTACAAGCCGACATCATCGCGCTATGCGCTGCTGGCGATCGTCGACATGATCGTGACATCGGTTGCCGAGACCCGCGGCCCGAAGGTGCTGGAGAATTTGCGTCGCATCAAGCAGAGCGTGAACACGCTGAAGGTCGACGATCCAAGGCTGCCGCTGGGCGATTGAACGTCAGGCTCAGGATTGACCGCTGAGGGCTTCAATGCTCCGTGCCAGCGCCTCCGGATCGCCCGCTATGCGCAGTGTCTTGAGCCGGGCCGTGCCGCCGGCGACGACCGAGACGGACGATGCCGGCACGCCGAGCGCCTTGGCGACCAGCTTCTCCAGCGCTTGATTGGCGGCGCCGTTTGCCGGCACGGCGCGGACTCGCGCCTTCAAATGGCTTCGCCCGTCCGCCGATGTTTCGACGCCCTCAAACCTGTCCACGGAAGATTTCGGCGTCAGTCGGACAAACAGGTCGATGCCGTTCTCGCGGATGCGGAACGGCGCGCTCATGCAGCCGTCAAGCGCCCAGCAACAGCGGCGCTATCGTGGTGAGAATGAACTGCCGGAGGAAGAACAGGATTAAGAGCAGGATGATCGGCGAAATGTCGACGCCGCCAAGGTCCGGCATGAAGCGGCGGATCGGCCGCAGCGCCGGCTCGGTCAGCCGATAGAGCATGTTGCCGATGCTGCCGACGAACTGGTTTTTCGAATTGACGACGTTGAAGGCATAGAGCCAGGAAAAGATCGCCGAGGCGATGATGATCCACCAGTAGAGGTCAAGCGCCATGACGATGGTTTGAATGAGGGCGAGCATGCCGGTCTCCAATTGTTGCCGACATGTAGCCATTGCACGTCAAACCGGCAAGGGCCGGCAGCCGCAGCACTAGGCAACAAGGATTTCGGCAAAACGCTGCCTTGACAGAAATCCGCCGCGCCCGATAAATGCGCCATCCGTTGGACGGGGCTGTAGCTCAGCTGGGAGAGCGCGTCGTTCGCAATGACGAGGTCAGGAGTTCGATCCTCCTCAGCTCCACCATCGGAACAATCGATTTTCCGCTTTTCTGTCGCGCGGCCAGGGCGCAAGCGCCGTTCCACGCATCGCGACGCGGCGATCAGCGCCAATGTCCCCCAAAAAAACCATAGGCGATTTCGCGGTCTCCGGGGCAAGGCAATTGTCAATTGGACTTATGGCGATGGCCGCTCGCTGGATCGGCGCTATTTTTTTTGCAAGCCGTCCCATTAGACTGGCGCTCTCAAATCAGTTTTTTCTGTGTGTCGTGACAAGGCGTTTCGGCGGGGGGCGACCGAAGGCGCTATATGGATTCCGAGTCGGAATGAAGAAGTCGCCTGCGGAAGCAAATACGTGTCCATTCGCGAGAACCTCGCTGCAAATCTTAGACGGCTCTGCAAGGACCATCCCTCCGTTAGCGCGGTATGCCGTGAGTTGGGTATCAACCGCACGCAATTCGAGCGCTACCTGCAGGGACAGACCGTTCCGAACAAGGCCACTGCCAAGCTGATCTGTGACTACTTCCGCATCGACGAAGCCGAACTGTACCGGGACCCTGGTGTCCCTGAGCCCAGGGCTCCCGGCCTGCCGCCGATTTCCGAAAGCCTGTTCAACCAGATGATCCGCCCACCCGCCCCATCGATCGCGGGCGGCACGTACTTCACCTACTTTTCGATCCCGACCCGTTCCGACCTCCTGATGCGGTCGGTGACCTTCGTGCGTCGCGAGGCCGAACTGGTCACATTCCGCCGGGTCACCGGCTGGTCGGAGCGCCGTGGCTCGACATGGGCGCGGGCACGCGGCAACCACTATGGCGTGGCGATCTCACGCCTGAACTGGATCTATTTCAGCGGCGTCAACCGTCGCCAGACCGGCGAACCGTCCCTGATCTCCGTGCAATGGGCTCCCATCTCCGAGCCGGTGCTGACGGGCAAGGCCATGCTTCTGACCGAGGCTGGGCCGGCATTCGTGTCGGTCATCATGCGGCAGGATATGTCCGGTATCCGGCCACGGCATGCGATCCGCATGGCGCATGTCGTCAGGCTCGATGATCCGGGCATCGATCAACTCGTCGTCAGCCTCGCCCGGGACGGACTGGGCTGAAGCGCGTCGCGTCGCAACGGGTGCGGCGCCCTTCAGGTCTTTGTTTCCGTGCATGTCGTCCTCCCAAAGCCGGGGGCGCCTCTGGGCGACATGCATAAGCCGCCAGCTTACGCTAAATAAGAATAAGAATATCCCGAAAAAGCGTATGCTAGCGATTGCCTACTCCATATTTGAGCAAAATCGATATTTTAGACTTTATCGCCAAGAAAGATATTTTAGACCACGTTGGCTTTACTACAATTTTAACAAAGCATTAACTCTTTCGACCTTACCTTTCTTCTCGCGGATCCCGGTGTGGGGATCTTTCAACAGATCCCATTGGGGTCGGGAAAGGGACAAAAATGGCCAAGAAAGTAAACAATGCCCCGAAGCTGACGGTCGCCGCGGGCACGCAGACCGTCTTCTTCTCGCAGGGCATGCACTACAACAAGCGCTGAAGTCGTTCGGCGCCGATGGGTTTTCGCCTGTCGGCGCCTCACATTCACAAAACGGCATTCAGCATCATGAAAATGCGCTCTTCAAAAACGCTTGTCTTCTATCCCGGGACCAACAAGGTCACGGCCTGCAACTTCCTGACCAGAAGCGTCTTCGAATGCAGCCCCGAGGTGATCGGCCTTCTTGCATCCTGGGACGAATGGGCCTCCACGGCGGAAATCGCGCGCGCCCACGGATGGTCGAAATCTGACCTCAATGCCGTCGTCCCGCAATTGCTTGATTTTTCTGCCCTGGTCACCGCCGGTTCGCCGCTGGCCGAACAGGAAACAAAATTCTCCGGACAGTGGAACTGGGGCATCCCGACCGCGCTGATGCATTTCTGCGTCCAGGACACAGAGTTCATGACCATTGAACAGGCCGAGGCACGCCAGATCGATCGCGCCGGCCACGTCGCGCAGCCCGACCTCCTGCTCAAGAATGCCACCGGCGCCATTGCGCTGCCGAGCGCACTCGACGACAACGAACTTCTGAGCCTGATGGCGCGGCGCCGCACCAACCGCACCGCAGCCGCGCCCACCATCACCGCGCAGCAGCTCTCCGACTGCCTGTTCGCCGGCATGGGCATTACCGGCGAGACCAGCAATTGCGTCGGCGCCCTGCCACTGGGCATGACCCCTTCGGGCGGCGCCCGGAACCCCTATGAGGCCTATGTCGTCGCGCTTGGCGTCGAGGGTCTGGAGCCCGGCGTCTATCACTATTCAGCCGCCGATCACGATCTCGGCAGGATCTCGGCCAACCACCTACCGAAGATCTCCGAACTGGTCGGCGGGCAGGACTGGGCGGAAGCCATGCCTTGCCTGATCCTGCTTTGCGCAAGGCTCGACCGCACCATGTGGAAATATGAGGACGCCAACGCCTATCGCGTCGTGCTGATCGAGGCCGGCCATATCGGCCAGAACATGATGCTGGCGGCGACCAGGCATGGCCTGTCGGCCTGCCCCACGGCAGCGCTCAGCCATTCGGCGATCAAGCGTCTTCTCGGCCTCGACCGCCTCACCGACGCGCCCATCTATGCGTTGACACTCTCGACCCCGGAACCAAGCCCGCATTCGGCGGGTCAGTCACTTAATTAGCCGCCTTATTATGTCCAATGCTGCCAGTACGCGTTCCCTGAGTTCCACCAAATGACAGGAGCAGACCGTGTCAAATCAGACCCTACGTCAGTCAGAGATCGATAGTCTTCAATATATCGCATCGATGAGCAATGAGCTGGTGCAGATGGCCGAAGCAAGCCGTTTTCCCATGATCTCCTATCTCTTGGGCATGGCCTATGCCGAAGCCTTCGATGTTTTGCGCGGCGCACGGCCGGCAAGGCATGCGCAGCTCAGCGGCAACCCGATGCATCCCAAGCCGAATGCGAAGGAAAGCCACGCTCAGCCAAGGAGAGCGTAGCGGATGCAACCATCAGCCTTGTGCGCGCCGGCCGGCTCGCGGCCGAACCGGTGGGAGACCGTCTGTGCGCTGCAAAGCCTGCTGCCCGCTCTTGAAAAAGGCCGCCGCCGATCTTGGCTGCGCCGACATGGTCTACTGGTTCGAGCAGGCCGACGCAGAGCTCGCCAACATCATCAGGGGCCGGCCATCCGACACCGCAGCGATCCCCACCTTGATCGCCCGCAGCCCGCAAAATTCACATTGAGCATCGAGATTTGAGGGGGACCCGCCAATGAACATGATCGCACCCATCAGGAGCGCCGACGCCAGGGACAGCGTATTCGGTCGACTCCAACTCCTGATCGCCAGCCGGCCGGGTTCACCGGATGCCGCGCGCCTCGAGGCCCGGCGGCTGATTTCCCTGGCGATGGCCGACAGCTGGCAGGCCGACAGCCTCTGGGGCGCGGCGGACGCCTTTCATGTCCATTTCGACTTCATGATGCAGACCATCGAGATCAATGGCGCCGACGACCCTAACCTCAGGATCCTGCGCACGAAATGCCGCTTCTACCTGGAGCAGGTCGAAGCGCTGTGTCAGTCGATGAGCTGAGCCGCACTAATCCCGCAAGTTGAACACGAACGGCGCCGTGCGGCTGACGCGCGAGCCGAGTTCCGGCGGCGGTGCCGGCACCGTTGCGCCCTGCAGCACGGCGAGCGCGGTGCGGTCGAGATCAGCATCGCCTGAAGAACGGGCTACGCGCGCTGATATCACCCGGCCGGATGCATCCACCGTGAAGGTCACGTTCACATTGCCCTGCGCGCGCCTGGATTTCGCGGCGCTGGGATAGCGCTTGTGCCGATTGATCCATGCCGTCAGCCGGGATTCCCACTTGGCCGGGCTGACGCCTGACACCCCGGCTGCCGATTTCGGAGCGGCCGCCCTGGCCGCCGGCTTTGTCTCCGCGCTTGCGGTGGCGACCGTCTTTGCCGGCTCGGCTTTTTCCTTCTTTGGCTTCGGCTTGGGCTTTTCGACCGGCTTTTTCGCCTTGGCCTGGACCGGCTTCTTTTCCTTGGGCTCCTCGACCGGCTTTGGCTGCGGCAGCGGAACGACGACCTCTGGCGCCGCGGCCTCGACGACGTCGGGAATGACCTCATCCGGGGGCGGTTGGTCGACCGGTTCGGCCTCGGTTACCTGGGTCGGCTCGGTCTGGTCGGGCGGTACCGTGTCCGGTTGCTCGGCGGTCGGTTCGGCCTGTTCAGTCACTTTCTCGGGCTCGGCCTCGGCGACCTTTTCGGTCTCCTCGACGGGCTCGGTCTGATCGGGCATCGCTGCGTCCAGCATCGCGGCCTGTTCGGGCACGGCCGGCGTCACCACCATCGGCGCCATTTCGATCACCGCGGCCGGCGGCGGTCCGCCATCCGTCTCGATCGGACTGAAGCTCTGCACCGCATAGGCGACCGCGACATGAGCGCCAAGCACCAGCGCCGCCGCACACGTCCACAGGCCAAGATCGCGCCAACCGAAGCGCGACAGCTGCGGAGCGGGCGAGGCGACAAGCTGTATCATGGCGCCGGCGTTCCGGCCGGGCCCGCTGGTGCATCGACCGTGGGCGCCGTCTCCAGGCCGACCAGCGCGATCTTCAGATAGCCGGCGCCACGCAGCAGGTTCATCGCCTCCATCAGGTCACCATAGGCGACCGCCTTGTCGGCGCGCAGGAAGATGCGCGTCTGCTTGTCGCCCTTGGTCCTGCTGTCCAGTGTCGCGGCGAGGGCCGGGCGCGGCACTGTGTCGTTGCCGATCGCCAGCGTGAGATCATCCTTCAAGGTCAGGAACAGCGGCGTTTCGGGGCGGGACGCCGGTGTCGCCGTCGACCCCGGCAGGTCGACATTGACGTCCACCGTCGCCAGCGGCGCGGCGACCATGAAGATAATCAGCAGCACCAGGATGACGTCGATGAAGGGCGTGACGTTGATCTCGTGGCTCTCCTCGAGATCGTCGTCCATGGTCTGTCGAATTCTGCTTCCCATGGCGTCGCTACTCCGCCGCCAGCGCCGTCGCCGGCGCGACCGTGCGGAAATCCAGGTCGCGGCTGACCAGCCGTTCGACACCCGCCGAGGCATCGGCGAGGATCTGCCGGTAGCCGGCTATCGAGCGGGCGAAGACGTTGTAGATCACCACCGCCGGAATTGCCGCGACGAGGCCCATGGCGGTGGCCAGCAGCGCTTCGGCGATGCCCGGTGCTACCACGGCGAGATTGGTGGTCTGCGCCTGCGATATGCCGATGAAGGCGTTCATGATGCCCCAGACCGTGCCGAACAGGCCGACGAAAGGCGCGGTGGAACCGATCGTCGCCAGCACGCCGGTGCCGCGCGACATGCGCCGCGACGCCGCCGCCTCGATGCGCGACAGGCGCGAGGTGACCCTTTCCTTCAGTCCGTCACCGCCGACATGGTCGAGCGCACCGGCCGAGAGTGTGGCCTCTTCCTCCGCCGCCCGCACCAGCAGCGCGCCGGGACCGCCGCTGCGGTCGAGCGCGCGGCTCGCCTGCTTCAGCGTCGCGGCATCGCCGATCGCGCGCACGGCACGGCTGATGCGCAGCTTGCCGCCAAAGATCTCCAGCGATTTGGCCAGCCATATCGTCCAGGTGACGAGCGACGCGAAGGCCAGCCCGATCATCACCGCCTTCACGATAATGTCGGCGGCCATGAACATGCCCCATGGCGACAGGTCGTGCGGCAGATTCAGCTCCATTGCGCCCGCCGGCGCGGCCGCGGCCGGCTGGCCGGCTGGCTGCGCTGGTGCCATCGTGGCCGGCGCCGCAGCCGCCGGCGTGGCGGGCGTCGGTGTGGCGGATGTCGGTGCCGGTACGGCAGCAGGTGCCACCGCTGCAGGCGCCGCAGGAGCCTCGGCCGCAGGGGCAGCGCCGGCCGGTTGCTCCTGGGCCGTGGCGTTGCCACCTGCCAGGATCACCGATGCGACCAACGCCGCCAACAAACGAGTTCTAGACAACAGCTTCTTCCTTGTTCTCACAGCGGCCAGCCGCTTCCGCCACCGCATCAAATCTCGTCACTGCACATAGCCGACGGGTTGGCCGGTGACCGGGTGCGCGAACACGCCCATCTCCACGCCGAAAATGCCCTTGAGCACGTCGCCCCGCATGATTTCGCCTGGCGTGCCGCGGGTCAGCAGCTTGCCGTCCTTGAGCGCGATCAGCTCGTCGCAGTAGCGCGCCGCCATGTTGGGGTCGTGCAGCACAACGACGACGCAGAGGTCGCGTTTGCGGCTGAGTTCCTTGACCAGCCCCAGCACCTCGACCTGATGGCCGATGTCGAGCGCCGAGATCGGCTCGTCGAGCAGCATGACGCCGGCATTCTGCGCCACCAGCATGGCAAGCCAGGCGCGCTGCCGCTCGCCGCCGGACAGTTCATCCACCAGCCGCTCAGTGAAACCGTCCATGTCGGTCAGAACCAGCGCCTCCTCGACATGCCGCCTGTCTTCCGCGCCGAAGCGGCCAAGCGCGCCATGCCAGGGATAACGGCCGAGGGTTGCCAGTTCGCGCACCGTGAGGCCGGTCGCGGCCGGCGTCGTCTGCGGCAGATAGGCGAGCGCACGGGCAAGCTCACGCGCCCCCCATTGCGGCAACAGCCGCCTGGCAAAAGTGATGGCGCCGGAGCTCGCCGGCTGCTGGCGGGCCAGCAGCTTGATCAGCGTCGACTTGCCCGAACCGTTGTGGCCGATCAGCCCATAGACGCGCGAGCGCTGCAATTCCAGCGAGACCGGGCCGAGCAGCGTCCGCTCGCCGACGGCAAACCGCACCGCGTCGATTTGAAAGGCAATCTCAGCTCCAGCCACGGTCATGGTTTTCTCCAGGTCGGCCGCCCGCATTTCCAATTTCTGGTCTCGGCGGTCCGATGCCCGGTTGACTATGAAACATGATCTTACTAGTCAACATTTAAGATGACTGCAACGATCAACAAATCGTCGCGGCAGTCACGTGACGAACCGGCGCGCGGCATCTGCGGACAGACTCCCCTGCGCTCGGCATCCTCGCGTTTAAGACCGTCGCCCGGTAGACGGCCGCACCTTCGCCGGTCAGGATGGGCGTCGCAGTCGGCGAGGAGAGAACCACGGATGATCAGGGCAACACCCTTCGACTTCCCCTACGACGGCAGGCTGATGGCTGAAAACACAGCACTTGTCGTCATCGACCTGCAGCAGGATTTCCTGTCGACGACGGGCTATTTTGCCAAACAGGGATACGACCCTTCGCCGCTGCGGGCGATCCTGCCCACCGTGAACCGGCTGATATCAGCCGCGCGCAAGGCCGGCGTCAGGGTCATCCACACCAGGCAGGGTTACCGCGCCGACATGGCCGATATGACACCTTACGAAAAATGGCGCCGCAAGCGCTCCGGTCTCGACGGCACCGACATCCTGCTGCGCTCCGGCGCCGGATTCCAGATCGTTCCGGAGATCGACGTCGCGCCTGACGACATCATCGTCGACAAGACCTGCAACAGCGCCTTCACCTATACGGATTTCGAGCTCGTTTTGCGCGCGCAAGGCATCACGCATTTGCTGTTTTCCGGATGCACAACCGATGTCTGCGTCCACACCACGCTGCGCGAGGCCTGCGACCGCAATTTCCAGTGCCTGACGATCTCGGATGCCTGCGCCAGCGGCGACAGACAAGCCCACGAGGCGGCGCTGCACATGGTGACTGTCGAGGACGGCGTCTTCGGCGTGCTGGCCGATTCAGCCGCCGTCATCGAGGGCCTGTCGCGGCTTGGCGACAGGCGTTAGACCACAGGAGATTGACGAGCTTCAGCCCGTTGCCCGCGTCTCCAGCCCGGCGCGAGGCGCATAGGCCCCCGGCTGGAATTCGCTGCTTTCGCGGCGCGCCAGGGAGTTGCGCAGCAGGGCGATCGTTTCGCGACCGACTGTCGCGATCTCGCGCGGCGTGTCGACGCCGACGATCATGAATTCATCGATCCCGAGCCCGGCATAGGCAAGCAGCGACAAGGCGACCTGAGCCGGCGGCCCCGACAGGTCGACCGCCTTTTGGCCGGTGGCGGCAGCGCCCCGGTGAATCCGCACCGGCAGCGCGAAGCGCAGCTTGCCCGCCCGGCCATGTTCGGCGGCGGCGCCGCGCACGCGCTCCATCAGCTGCCGGACTTCATCGATCGAGCCCGGCGCCAATTCGAAGACATCGGCATGCCGGCCGGCCACTTTCAGCGCCGTTCCGGACTGTCCACCCATGCGGATGGTCAGGTCGGCGCCATGCGGGCCCTTGCGCGGCACGTAGCCGCCCTTGATGCTGTAGAACGCGCCTTCATGGTCGAAAGGCCGGTCGTTCGACCACAGCCGCTTCAAAAGCACCAGATATTCATCGGTACGCTGCCAGATGACCGTGTGCCCGACCGGCCGTGACTCGGCATCGTCATCGTTCAATGGCTCGCTGATCATCCTGAGCGCCAGCCGTCCGCCGCTCTTCCTGTCTATCGATGCCAGCTGGCGCGCCGCCACGGTCGGTTCGACGACGCCCGCCCAGTGCGTCAGCACGACCTGCAGCGAGGCAGTACGATCCAGCACCTGGGCGGCAAGATCCATATTGGTCAGCAGACCGGCCGAATCGTCGACGACGATCTTCTGGAAGCCGCCGTCCTCGATCAGCCCGAGCTTGGTCGCCGTCTCGGCAAAGTCGTAGAAAAACGGAATGGCGGCATCGGCGGTCTTGCCGGGGACATGCGTGAATTCGATCGGCATTGTCATCTCCTCCATCACTGGAATCATGGATGCGGTGAAATTCGAACCACGGTCGCGCGCAAACGCACCGGAATCCGGTTCATTCAACTCCGATTGCCTGAAAGTATGGGGTAACTTGCCCCAGTCAGCCTGCAGCCTCAGGGCCAGCCTTAAGCCTCAGGGCCAGCCTTAAGCCTCAGGGAATGAGGCCCAGCACAACGGCCCCGGTGAACACAAACGCGAGGGCGAAGACGAGATAGGCGAAAGCGCCGGCATAGGCCGGGCGAAAGGTCTGGGCATTGGCCAGCCTCTGGCCGCTGCTGTCAGTCTGAGCGTTCTGGATATAGTGCATATCGACCTCCGTCTCGCCCGTTAATCTATAAAACTTGTAGACTTTGTCGATTGCTATTTTTCGGCATTTATTGGAACGAATTTCTCCAAATATGAACCGAAATGGTATTTCCGACCGGGATTTAACCCATCCGGGTCTGTTCATCCGACGCAAAAAGCCAGCCGGATCACTGGTTTGCGGTGGTTTCGGCAGGGAATTCGCCGTCTCCGGCGGTTCGCTTGGCCATCCGGAACGCGAGGGATAGCATCGCCATACGATCGAATACGAAAAATCACTGAAACGGGACGGGAGTAGGAAATGGGCGAAAGACTGGCCGGCAAGGTTGCCATCATTTCGGGCGGCGCGACAGGCATGGGCGGGGCGGCTTCGGAGCTGTTCGCGGCCGAAGGCGCCAAGGTGGCGATCATCGACCGCAACGGCGAGGCGGCCGCTGCCACGGCGGCAGCGATACGCGCGCGCGGCCACGTCGCCGAGCATTTTATCGCCGACGTGTCCGATGAGGCGCAGGTTGAAGCGGCGGTGAAAGGCGCGACGGAAAAGCTCGGCCCGGTCACCGTGCTGTTCAACCATGCCGGCACCATCGTGATAAAGCCGTTCCTGGAGACGACGGTGCAGGAATGGGACTGGCTGCATGCCGTCAATGTCCGCTCGATGTTCCTGATGACGCGTGCCGTGCTGCCAGGCATGATCGCGGCCGGTGGCGGTTCGATCGTCTGCACCTCGTCGATCTCGGCGGTGGCGGCGACGCCGATGGAGGTGCTCTACGACACCACCAAGGGCGCCTGCCACATGTTCGCCCGCGCCATCGCCGTCGAATTCCGCGACCGCAACATCCGCTGCAACGCCGTCTGCCCTGGCTTTATCCGCACGCCGCACGGCCTGCGCGAAGTGGCCGACCTCGGCAAGCTTGGCGTCGACGTCTCCGACGCAGCCTTGGCCGCGCAGCAGGGGCGGATCGGCGAGCCGGAAGAGGTGGCCAAGGCCGCGCTCTATCTCGCCAGTGACGAGGCCAGCTTCGTCAACGGCGCGCATCTGTTCGTGGATAATGGCTTTACAGCGATGTGAGGCGTCCCAGAACCTGGGTTCCTCGCCCCAGGACAGCTTGGCGCCCTTCCTCTACCCCGTCGATCGGGGGAGAGGTGTCGAGCGCAGCTTGACGGAGTGGGGGTCGACCCTTGGCGCTGTGCAGGAGGATTCTTGCGCATCCGTTGGCGACGGTTGCCAGGTGGTTCCCCACTCCGTCGCTGCTTCGCAGCGCCCCCTCCGGAGGGAGAGGAAAGGGCACCGGGTCCTACCGCTCTTCCCGCCGGAACGGCTTCAGCAGCGCCGATGGCGCCACCGCGTTGCGCGACATGACCGCCATCGCAACGATGGTGAAGATGAACGGCAGCATCAGGAACGCTTCGTAGGGGATATGCCCGAGCCCGCTCGCCTGCATGCGCAGCTGCAGCGCATCGACAAAGGCGAACAGCAGCGCGGCGCCCGCCGAGCGCCATGGATCCCACCTGCCGAACACGACCAGCGCGATCGCCACCCAGCCGCGCCCGGAGACGACGCCGAAGGTGAAGGCGTTGAACTGCGCCATCGACAGGAAGGCGCCGGCCAATCCCATCAGCGCCCCGCCGAGGATGACGGCCTGGAAGCGGGTGGCAATGACGCTGACGCCAGCCGAGTCCGCAGCGCGCGGGTTCTCGCCGACCATGCGCACCGACAGGCCCCACGGCGTGCGGTAGAGCACGAAGGCGGCGAGCGGTATGGCGATGATCGCCATGTAGACCAGCGCGAACTGGTTGAACACCGCCGGCCCGAGCACCGGAATGTCGGACAGGACGGGAATTGGCAGCGTCTGAAACCCCTTGATGCTTGGCGGCACCGATTGCTGGCCGAAGATCAGCCGATAGAGGAAATAGGCGAGGCCGGACGAGAACAAAGTCACGCCGATGCCGCAGACATGCTGGCTGAGGCCGAGCGCCACCGTGAACAGCGCATGCAGTCCGCCCATCAGCATGCCGGTCAGCACCGCCACCAGCACGCCGAGCCACAGGCTGCCGCTGAGGCTGGTGGCGGTGAAGCCGGTCATGGCGCAGAGCAGCATGATGCCTTCGATGCCGAGATTGAGCACGCCGGCGCGCTCGGAAAACATTTCCCCGAGCGTCGCGAAAGCCAAGGGCGTGGCGATGCGGATGATGGCGGCCAAAAAACCGACCTGAAAAATCTGTTCGAACACCGCGCTCATCGGGCAGCCCCGACGCGGCGGACGCGATAGGCGGTGAACAGCAGCGCTACCAGCATGGCAAGCAGCGCCGTGCCCTGGATGACATCGCTGAGGAAGGCCGGCACGCCGGTCGCGCGCGACATCGCCTCGGCGCCGGTCATCACGGCGGCCAGGAAGATCGCCGCCGGCACGACGCCGAGCGGGTTGAGCCGCGCCAGCATGGCAACGACGATGCCGGAATAGCCGTAGCCCGGCGAGATGTCGCTCATCACCTGGAAATGCACGCCGCCGACTTCGCCGACACCGGCGAGCCCCGCGAGCGCGCCCGACAACAACGCGGTGGAGAGCAGCACGCGTTCAACGTTGATGCCGCCATATCTGGCCGCTTCCGGATTCTCGCCGGTGACCCTGATCTTGAAGCCGAGCGTCGTGCGCGCAATGAGGAACCAGATCAGCGGTGCGGCGATCAGCGCCACGACGACGCCGAGATGCAGCCGCGTGCCTTCGATCAGCACCGGGAAATTGGCCGAATCCTCGATCGGCGGTGAGATCGGATAGCCGCTGAAGGAATCTTTCCACGGCCCTTCGATCAGCGCCATCAGCGCATAATAGATGACCGAATTGAGCAGCAGCGAACTGACGACATCGTCGACCTTGAATTTTACGCGCAGTGTCGCCGGCACAAGCGCAACAGCGGCGCCGGCCGCAGCGCCTGCCACGGCCATCAACAGCATGGCGAGCGGCCCCGGCATCGGTATGGCGCCGACAAAGCAGCTGGCAACCGCACCGGCAAGCAACTGCCCCTCAGCGCCGATGTTCCAGAACTTGGCCCGGAAGGCGACGGCGACCGCCAGCCCGGTGAAGATCATCGGTGCGGCACGCACCAGTGTTTCGGTGATGGCGTAGCTGTCGCCGAGCGAAGCCGAAAACATCACGCCGTAGGATTCGAGCACGCCGGCGCCGGCCAGCGCGATCAGGCCGCTGCACAGCACGAGCGTCGCCGCGATCGCCAGCAGTGGCAAAGCCAGGTTGAACCAGGCGGGCGTCGACGTGCGGACTTCCAGGCGAAACATCAGCTGTGCCCCTCCGCCCCGGTCATCAGCAGGCCGAGCCGCGCGATCGTCGCATCGGCGCTGTCGAGCGTACCGACGATGCGGCCCTCATACATCACCGCGATGCGGTCGCAGAGCACCAGCAGCTCTTCCAAATCCTCGCCGATGACGATGATGCCGCAGCCCTTGGCCCGCATGTCGAGGAATTTTTCATGGATGAAGCGTGCCGCACCGATGTCGAGGCCGCGCGTCGGCTGTGACACGATCAGCACCTTCGGATCGAAAGCGAGTTCACGCGCCAACAGCGCCTTCTGCAGGTTGCCGCCCGACAGCGCCCCGGCGCGGGTCATCGGCCCGGGACACCTGATATCATAGGCCTTGATCTGTTCTTCGGCGAAGGCGCGGATTGCGTCCGGCTTGAGCAGGCCCTTGGCTGAAAAGGCGGCGGTGCCGATCCGCGGCAGCACCATCGAATCGGCGAGCGGCAAATTGGTGACGAGGCCGGTGGTCATGCGGTCTTCCGGGATACGGCCAAGGCCAAGCGCCTGCACCTCGCGCGGCGAAAACCGCGTGACCTTCTGGCCGGCAATCGTCATCCGGCCGGCATCGGGCGCGCGCACGCCGGAGATCACCTCCGCCAGCGCCCGCTGGCCATTGCCCGACACGCCGGCGATGCCGAGGATTTCGCCGGCGCGAACGGCAAGCGATACATCGCGCAGCGCCGTGCCCGAATGTTTTGAAGTGGAAATGCCGTCGAGGGTCAGCACCTCAGCGCCGGGTGTCGACGGTCCCCTTGCCGGCGGTACGATCTCATGGCCGCACATCAGTTGCGCCATCGCCGCCGATGTCGTGTTGGCTGGGTCATCGACACGGCCGGCGACGCGGCCAAGCCGCAGCACCGTGCAGCGATGCGTCAGCGCCCGCACCTCGTTGAGCTTGTGCGAGATGAAGATGATGCCGAGGCCTTGCGCCGCCATCGAGCGCAACGCCGAAAACAGCCCGTCGACCTCGCTCGGCGCCAGCACCGCGGTCGGTTCGTCGAGGATCAAGAGCTTGGCGCCGCGAAACAGCGCCTTAACGATTTCGAGCCGCTGCTGCTCGCCGACCGATAGCGCCGAGACCGGCAGGTCGGGATCGAGCGTCAGCCCATGCTGGCGGCTGATTTCGACGAGTCGCGCCAACCCGCCGGCGCGGTCGAGCCGCCCCGCTTTGCCCGGGATGCCGATGAGCAGGTTTTCCAGCACCGTCAGCCGTGGCGCCAGATGAAAATGCTGGTGCACCATGCCGATGCCGGCGGCCAGCGCATCGGCCGAACTGGTGATCCTGACCGGTTGGCCCTGGATCAGGATTTCCCCGGCATCCGGCGCATAGGCGCCGAACAGCACGTTCATCAGCGTCGTCTTGCCGGCACCGTTCTCGCCCAGCAGGCCGAGGATTTCACCCGGCGCCACGCTCAGGTCGACAGCCTCGTTCGCCTTGACAGCGCCAAAGCTCTTGGTGATGCCGCGCATTTCGATGAGTGGGGCGGGCAAGGGCACTCCTGCGGGGATGCCCCTCCCCCTCGAGGGGAGGGTGCCGAGCGAAGCGAGGCGGGAGGGGTCGCCTCGGCCGCCTCAACCTATGACTTAACAAGATGGAGCGCGGCGCGGCGGACCCCACCCGGCCCTGCGGGCCACCCTCCCCTCAAGGGGGAGGGATATCCGCTCTAGTCCGAAACCGGCGTGTTCTCGTCGACATCCACCCGGAAGTTGCCTTCCAGGATCTCAGCCTTCTTCTTCTCGACCAGATCCTTGACATCCGCCGGAAGCGTCTTGTCGAACTTGTGGTAGGGGGCGAGATACGAGCCGCCCTTGGCCATGCGCGAGAAATCGCCATAGTCCTGCGCGGTGTAGACGCCGGCCTTGACCAGTTTGATCGCCTGCTCGACCGTCGGATACATATCCCAGACCGGGCCGGTGATGACCGTGTCGGGGCCGAGGCTCGACTGGTCCGACATGTTGGAGATGGCGTAGATCTTCTTTTCGACCGCCGCTTCGATGACGCCGAAGCGCTCGGCATAGATGACGTCGACACCGGCATCAATCTGCGCCACCGCCGCTTCCTTGGCCTTGGGCGGATCGAAGAAGGAACCGATGAAGGCGACCTTCTTCTTGATGTTCGGATTGACCTCCTTGGCGCCGGCGAAGAAGGCGTTGACCAGCCGGTTCACTTCCGGAATGCCCATCGCCGCCACCGCGCCGACCGTACCCGATTTCGACATCTTGCCGGCGATCATGCCGGAGAGATAGGCGGGCTCGTGGATCCAGTTGTCGAAGACGCCGAAATTGGGTTCTGCGGGACCGGCACCCGAACCGAATAGCCAGGCGGTCTTCGGGAACTGCTTGGCCGTGCGGCGGGATTCACGCTCGGCGGCGAAGGCATCGCCCAGCACCAGCTGGTAGCCGCCTTGCGCATATTCACGCATGACGCGGCTGAAGTCGGCGGTCTGGACCTTCTCGGACCATTTGTATTCGATGCCGAGTTCCTTCTCGGCCTTCTGCAAGGCGACATGGATCTGGTTGTCCCATGGCTCCTCGATCGGCGTGGCGAAGATCGCCGCCACCTTCAGCTTCTTGTCCTTGCCGAACGCGGCGCCCGGTAGCATCGCGGCAGCCAGGCCAAGCGCGCCCAGTTCCAGCACGTTGCGCCGCGAAAGCCCTTCGCGTTTTATCTGGAATTTGTTCTTGCGGTTTTCCATTGCATTCCCCTCTGTTCGACAGCCGTGTCGAGCCGGCTGTTCCTAGAAATGTCAGACGGGGAACTATGGAACGGGCCCGGACTTTTGTCCACATGGTCAAATTTGGTGGGCCTAATCAGATCTTCGATCTGGCCAACCAAGAAAGGGTCCTTGCTCAGGCCCGTTCTAGCGCGATGGCGATGCCCTGGCCGACGCCGATGCACATGGTGGCCAGCGCATAGCGGCCGCCGCGTTCACGCAGCTCCAGCGCCGCCGTGCCGGAGATACGCGCGCCCGACATGCCCAGGGGATGGCCGAGCGCGATGGCACCGCCATTTGGGTTGACGTGCGGCGCGTCCTCGGCAATGCCGAGCTGACGCAGCACCGCGATGCCTTGCGAGGCAAAGGCTTCGTTGAGCTCGATGACATCGAACTGTTGCGGCGTCAGGCCAAGCCGCGCGCAGAGTTTCTGCGTTGCCGGCGCCGGGCCGATGCCCATGATCCGCGGCGCAACGCCGGCGGCGGCCCCGCCGAGGATGCGGGCGATCGGCGTCAAGCCGTATTTCTTCACCGCTGCTTCGGAGGCAACGATCAGTGCCGCCGCGCCGTCATTGACGCCGGAGGCATTGCCGGCGGTCACCGTACCGCCCTGCCGGAACGGCGTCGGCAATTTGGCCAGCGCCTCGACCGTGGTGCCCGCGCGGGGATGTTCATCTTTGCTGACAACAACCGCATCGCCCTTACGTTGCGGGATGGTCACCACTGTGATCTCCTTGGCCAGCCTTCCATTGGCTTGTGCCGCGACCGCCTTGTCCTGGCTCCGCACCGCAAAGGCGTCCTGATCCGCGCGCGACACGGAAAAATCCTCGGCGACGTTCTCCCCGGTCTCCGGCATCGAATCGACGCCATACTGCTTCTTCATCAGCGGGTTGACGAAGCGCCAGCCGATGGTGGTGTCGTAGATTTCGGCATTGCGCGAAAACGCCGTGTCGGCCTTCGGCATGACGAAGGGGGCGCGGCTCATCGATTCGACGCCGCCGGCGATCATCAACTCCGCCTCGCCGGCCTTGATGGCCCGCGCCGCAATGGTCAGTGCATCCATGCCGGAGCCGCACAGGCGATTGACGGTCGATCCCGGGATTTCCTTGGGCAGGCCGGCCAGCAGCAGCGCCATGCGTGCTACGTTGCGATTGTCCTCGCCGGCCTGGTTGGCGCAGCCATAGACGACATCGTCAACCGCCAACCAGTCGATGCCGGCATTGCGCTCGGCCAGCGCCTTCAGCGGTATGGCACCGAGGTCGTCCGATCGTACCGAGGACAGCGCGCCACCAAAGCGGCCGATCGGCGTGCGGATGTAGTCGCAGATATAGGCCTCGGCCATGTCATGCAGCCTTTGCTTTTCCGGTACCCTCATGCGCCGCCTTGGTGCGGGCCTGCAGGTCGCGCAATGTCTTCAGTTCGAGTTCGCTTGGCGCCGGTGTTTCGTCAAGCGCCTCGGCGAACTTTACGATCCAGCCACAGCTGTCCTGCACCTGCTGGCGCGAGACGCCCGGATGCAGCGACACGACGGTGAATTCCTTGGTCACCGGGTCCGGCTTCCAGATGGCAAGATCCGTGATCAGCAGCGTCGGGCCAGCGGTGTCGATGCCGAGGCGCTTGCGGTGATCGCCGCCCTCGCCATGGCCGAAGGAGGTGAAGAAGTCGATTGTCTCGACCATGCCGCGCTTGGTCTGCGCCATGGTGATGTAGATCTCCTTCGACGACGTCGCGATCTCCGGCGCGCCGCCGCCGCCGGGCAGCCGGGTCTTGGGATGGAAATAATCGCCAATGACCGTGGTGTTGATGTTGCCGAACTTGTCGAGCTGCGCCGCACCGAGGAAACCGATCGAAATACGGCCGCCCTGCAGCCAGTAGCGGAACATTTCCGGCACCGCGACCGTGGTGACCGCGGTCTCGCACAATTCGCCGTCGCCGATCGACAGCGGCAGCACGTCGGGCGCGGTGCCGATCGTGCCGCTCTCATAGATCAGCGTGATATCAGGCGCATGCGTCAGCCGCGCCACGTTGCAGGCGGCCGACGGCGCGCCGATGCCGACGAAGCAGACATCCTCATTCCGCAGCGCTCGGCTGGCGGCGATCGTCATCATCTCGTTGGGGGTAAAGCCCAAGGGGTTTTGATCGTCGCTCATGCCGCTTTCCTCAAATGGTCGACCCGGGCCGCGAAATCGTCGGCGCTCTTCTCGATGACATTCGCCTGCATCCAGGCCTGGAATTTTTCGCGGTCGGCGGCGATGTCATCCCATTCGAGGTAGGCGGCATTGTCACGCGCATAATAGCCGTGAGCGTAGGACGGGTGCGACCCGCCGGGCACGACCGAGATCGCCGCGATGGTCCAGCGTGGCAGCACGGTCAGATTGGGATGCAGATCGTCGAAATTGTCGACCACTTCCTCGACCGTCACCACGGCACGTTTGGCCGCCAGCACGGCTTCCTTCTGGATGCCGATAATGCCTTCGACCAGCACATTGCCTTTTTTGTCGGCCTTTTGCGCATGGATGAAGGAGACGTCGGGCCGGATCGAGGGAACGGCCGCCAGCACCTCGCCGGTGAACGGACAAGTCACCGACTTGATGTTCGGATTGACAGCCGCAAGGCCGGCGCCGCGATAGCCACGGAACACCGCGCAAGGCAGGCCGGCCGCGCCCGCCTCATAGGCGTTGGCCATGCCGGCATGGCTGTGTTCCTCGACCTCGAGCGACCGGGGAAAACCGTTCTCGATGGCGTCGCGGGCGCGCCGCAGCAGGCCGACGCCGGGATTGCCGACATAGGAGAAGACGATCTTCTTCGCCATGCCCATGCCGATCATCTGGTCGTAGATCAGGTCCGGCGTCATGCGGATCAGGGTCAGGTCGCGAAATCCCTGGCGGATCGCCTCATGCGCGGCGGCTGTTGGGATCAGATGGGTGAAGCCTTCGAAGGCGACAGAGTCGCCATTGTTCAAATTCTCCGCAACGGCCTGCTTGAGCGGCAGGAACTTGACCATTGTATCGGCTCCCAGTCCAAAAGTTCGTATTGCGAACTTATGTTTTGTATGCGAAACTTTCTACGCTCGGAGAGGTCGCGGAGTCAATCCTGACGACGATGCCATTTCTGCGGAGGTTCGATGGACGAAGAGGCCGCTTCCCGTGACCATGTCGGCTCGCTCGAGCGCGGCCTTGCCGTCATGGAGATCCTGGCCCACCATCCCACGGGCATGACCTTAACCGAAATGGCCGAGGAAGCCGGCCTGACCCGCGCCGGCGCCCGCCGCTTCCTGCTGACGCTTGTCGCTACCGGCTATGCCACCCAGGATGGCCGTATGTTCTCGCTGTCGCCGCGCCTGCTGACCGTTGCCCGCACATGGCTGGGCGGCGGATCGCTGTGGAGCTTCGCCGCGCCCATTATGCGCACGGTGGCAGCGCAGTTGAACGAGGCCTGCTCGGCGGCGATCCTGTCGGGCCAGGATGTCGTCTATGTCGCCCGCATTCCCGGCCGCCGCATCCTCAGCGTGTCGCTCGATGTCGGCACCAGGTTGCCGGCCTATTGCACGTCGATGGGCCGCATCCTGCTTGCCGGCCTGACGCCAGAGAAATTGGACAAATTTCTGCACCAGGCAGCCATCGAGAGACGGACGCCGAAAACGATCACCGACATCAAGCTGCTGGCCGGCGCCATCGGCAAGGCCAAGGTGGACGGCTTTGCCATCGTCGACGAGGAGTTGGAGCTGGGCCTGCGTTCCATCGCCGTGCCGATCCGCGACCGCGCCGAACACACGGTCGCGGCCATCAACGTCTCGACCCAGTCGGCGCGATTTTCGGTCGCGGAGATGGAGCGGGAGATCCTACCGGCGCTGCTTGAGGCCAGGCAGCGCATCGAGGATTTCTTCGTGGTTTAGGTCGCCTCTCGCGACCTCAATGCTTGATCCGATCCCGCATCGCATACCACAGCATGCCCAGGACATAGAGTGGCCCACGCAGCGCCGTGCCGCCCGGGAAGGGCATCGGTGTCAGCGTCGAGAAGAGATCGAGCCGTGAAGCATCGCCCGTGATCGCTTCCGCCAGCAGCTTGCCCGACAGCGTCGACAGGATGACGCCCTTGCCGGAATAGCCATGCGCGAAATAGACCTCGCCATAGTGCCCGACATGCGGCAGCCGCGACGTCGTCACCGACACCAGCCCGCCCCAGGCATGATCGATGCGGCAGCCCTTGAGCTGCGGAAACGTCGCTTCCATGTGCGGCCGCACGAAGCCGGCAATATCGGCCGGCGGCGATGGCGTGTAGCGCTCGCCGCCGCCGAACAGCAGGCGGCCGTCCGCCGACATGCGGTAATAGTTGACGACGAAGCGTGTGTCCGACACCGCGACATTGGCCGGAATGACGTTGCGTTTGCCTTCCAGCGGCTCGGTCGCGACGATGTAGTTGCCGACCGGCATGATGCGGCTATTGACACGCGGCTCCAGCCCATTGAGCAGCGCATCGCCCGCCAGCACGACATGCTTGGCCCGGACCGAACCCTTTGATGTCGAGACTCGGATCGAAGGCTCGCGCTCCAGTTTCACCGCCACCGAATTCTCGTGGATGACGACGCCGGCCGTCACTGCCGCGCGGGCAAGGCCGAGCGTGTAGTTCAGCGGATGCATGTGACCGCCAAGCGGCTCATACATCGCGCCGTGATAGGGCGTATCGACCTTGGCGCGAGCGTCCGCCGCCGACAGGATCTCGACATCGCGGAATTTCATCACGCTTTCGAGGCACTTTGCTTCGTCCTCGAGGTCTTTGAGGTCGGAGCCGTTGACGGCGCCCACCAGATGGCCGGTGAGCCTCAGATCGCAGTCGATGGCGTGGCGCTCGATGATGTCGAGCACCAGGCCACGCGCTTCGAAGGCAAGGTCGAACAGCACCTTCGCCCGCTCCGGCCCGTAAAGCTTGACCAGGCCCTTGGCGCCCTTGCGCAGGCCGGGGATCATCTGGCCGCCATTGCGGCCCGATGCACCCCAGCCGATCTTGCCGCCTTCGAGCAGAACCACCTTCAGGCCGCGCTCGGCGGCGTGAAGGGCCGCCGACAGGCCGGTGCAGCCGCCGCCGACGACGACCAGGTCGGCCTCGATATCGCCGACAAGCGCCGGATGGTCCGGCGCCGGATTGGCGGTGGCGACATAATAGGATCTGCCGATATCGAGACCGGAATTGAAACCCGTTGAAGATGCCATGATCACACCTTCAGCAGCAAATGGTCGCGTTCCCAGCTTGTCACCACGCTCTGGAACAGGTCGAGCTCGACGCTCTTGACGCGCAGATAGGTCTGGAAAAAATCCTCGCCGAGCAGTTGCCGCACTGGATCGCAGGCAGTGAAGCGATCGAGCGCCTCCTCCATGGTTTTCGGCAGCGTGCTCTTGATCTTGTAGGCATTGCCCGAAGCCTCGGCCGAGCGCGCCAGCTTCTGCTCGACGCCGAGATAGCCGGCGAGTAGCGATCCGGCGATCGCCAGATAGGGATTGGAATCGGCGCCCGGCAGTCGGTTCTCCACCCGTCGCGCGGCGCGGCCACCGGCCGGCACGCGCAGGCCGCAGGAGCGGTTGTCGTGCGACCACTCGATGTTGGCCGGCGCGCTGTGGTTCGGTCTTATGCGGCGGAACGAATTCACGTTCGGCGCGAACAGCGGCATGATCTCAGGGACATATTTCTGCAGGCCGCCGATGAAATGGCCGAACATCTCGGTGTCGGCATCGTTAGTGCTGGCAAACAGCGCATTGCCCGCTTCATCGACAACAGACATGTGCAGATGCATCGAGCTGCCAGCCTGGGCGGCGATCGGCTTGGCCATGAAAGTGGCGTGCATGCCGCATTGCTGCGCGGCCTGCCGCGTCAGCCGCTTGAACAGCAGCACCTGGTCGGCAAGCGGCAGCGCGTCGCCATGCAGGAGATTGATCTCCAGCTGCCCCGTGCCCGATTCATGGATCAGCGTATCGAGCGGCAGGCCGGCGGCCGCGGCATAGTCATAGACGCGGCGGATCACCGGCTCGAATTCTTCCAGCGCCGCCATGTCATAGGGATGCTGCACGCCCTCCGCGCGGCCATTGGCGCCGACCGGCGCGGTCAGCGGCTTGTCCGGATCGGGATTGGGCGCGGTGAGATAGAATTCGAGTTCCGGCGCCACCACCGCGCGCCAGCCGCGCTGGCGGTAGAGATCGAGCACGGCGCGCAGCACATGGCGCGGCGAAGCCATCCACGGCCTGCCGTCCATGTGGAAGGCGTCGGCGAAGACATAGGCCTTCCCCGCACCCGGCGCCAGGCACAGCGTCGAGACATCAGGCACCATGCGCATGTCCGGGTCCGAATAGGCAAAACCCTCGTCGATCGAGCCGGAGTAACGGCCATCGATGCTGACCAGGAAGGCGCTGCTCGGCAGATAAAGCGCGCGGTCTTCCAGCGCCTTGAGGAACTTGGCCGTCGGCAGCGCCTTGCCGCGCAGCACGCCGTTCATGTCGGGCACTAGGCATTCGACCTCGTTGATGCCGTGCTGGGCCAGCCAGGCCTTGGGGTCGGTGGAGGCTATGGCGGTATTCGTTATCTTGTCAGGCATTTCGTTCAAGTCCGTATCAGAGAGAGTATGGCTTGCGCGGCCACGTCCGTTCCGGGTTTCAGCGCCATCTGGGCTGCATTGTCCCTTAGGCGGGCGCGCATGGCGTCGTCGGCCAGCAGGCCGAGAATGGCTCTCTCCAATACTCCTTCGGTCCAGCCGTCACGGCCGATATGATCGCCGGTGCCGGTCTCTTCGGCGCGGCGCGCATTGTCGTGGCCGTCCCAGCAATAGGGCATGATCAGCGACGGCACGCCGAAGCGCAGCGCCTCGCAAAAACTGTTGTTGCCACCGTGGTGGATGAACAGGTCGGATTTCGCCACCACGGAGGGCTGTGGAAACCAGGCGTCGAGATAGACATTGTCGGGAACCGCGCGATAGGCGTCGCGCAGGCCGCCGACATTGACGATGAAGCGCGCCGGCAGCCGGTCGAACACCGCAAGCATGCGCTCGATCAGCCCGACATCCATGGCGCCAAGGCTGCCGAAGGCGACATAGACCAGCGGTCCGCCATTGCGTGGAAACACCGGCACCTCGAACGGCCCTTCCGACCGCACGCAGCCTTCTAGATAGACGAAGCGCTGCGGATCAAGTGGCTCAGCCCGCTCGCGCCGCACGATCGCCGGCGTCAGCAGCAGATTGAGGTCGGGCGAACTTTCCAGGAACAGGCCCTTGGGCAATGGCGTCAGGCCGGCATCGACGCGAAACCGGTTGAAGCGGTCATGCGCCGGCGCCGAGGCCGAGAGATAGCGGGCCTCGAACGCCGCGCGTTGCGGGTCGTCAGCGCCCATTCCTGAAAGGTAGGGCGGCACTTTGGCGTCGGGCAATTCCGTCTCGGCGCAGGAGACGACGCGCACCCACGGGCAGCCGGCGGCGGCGATCGCCGGGAACATGATGACATTGTCGAGCACCACGGCGTCGGGCTTCAGCCGCGCCAGCAATTGGCGCAAAGGCGCCTCGGCATTGACGGCGGTGTCGACGATCGCCTGCCAGGTCGGCGCGACATAGGTCTCGAGCTGGTCGATCGGGCTCAGCCGGAAATGCGGCAAATGCCGGCGCACGAAGGCCTGCCAATAGCTCTGGCGCTCGCTGTCGCTCAGCGGTTCATCGGTCGGCAGCTGGTATTCCTGGAAACCATAGTCGGCAAAGACACCGGAGAAACCGGCATGGCAGATGAAGACGGGCCGCGCGCCCTTGGCACGCAAGGCCTGCGCGATGCCGACGCAATTCAACGCGGCGCCGAAGCTTGCTTCGGGAAACAGCGCGATGGTCGGGCTGGCTTTACGCGTCAATCAATCCTCGTCATTCCGGCCGGCTGATCATGCCGAACAGCGCGGGGGCGCCGCGGCTGGCCGCTTGCGGTCGCTGGTTGCGGGAGAGCCGCAGATGGATGCGAAGCAGATCGGCAGCCACCTCATACTGCCGGCTTTCGAGATGGTCGAGTATGTTCAAATGTTCCAGCAGGGATTGCCGCAGCCGGAAGACGTTGACGCCGGCATAGATGCCCGGCAGCCGGCGCAGCCTGAGATGATCGGCCAGCGCGTCGGTGATGAAGCGGTTGGCGGAACCCTCGGCGATCATGCCGTGAAAATCCATGTCCAGCCGCTGGAATTCGCGCGTGTCGAACGCAGCATCCGGCAGCGCCGACAGTGCGTCCATGCCCTGCCGCAACGCCGCCGCCCGCGCGCCGTCCAGCTGAAAGCCAGGGGTCAGGATCGCAGCGGGTTCCAAGAGCAGACGGAACTCGTAGCTTTCGCCTTGCGCTTCCGGATCGTCGGGCGTGCGGCGGAAAAGCCAGGACTGGCCGGGCGCGCGGTCCAGCAGATTCTCTTCCGTCAGTTTATTAAGCGCTTTTAGTACCGTCTTTCTCTCGGCACTGTACCGCCGCATCAACCCGGCGGCGGTCACTGTCTGGTCCAATCGCCGTGCCGACCGGTCGCGCAGGATCGCTTCGGCGAGCTCGTCTTCCTCCGTGGCGGGCAATTCGGCTGATAGGGCCGACTGCGCGGTAAGGTCGACCGCCAGATGATAGCCGGTATCGGCCTCCCAACGCACGACGCCCCGTTCAGCCAGCAGGCTGAGTGCGGCCCGCACCGGCGTGCGCGAGACATTGCACAGCGAGGCGATCTGCTGCTCCGGGAGACGCGTGCCGGGTTCGAAACCGCGCTGCCGCGCCACATCCAGGATGCGCTGCGCCAGATCGAGATGGTTGGTGCGAGGTCGTCGGGCTGCGGCTTGCATGGACTTGTCTCGGCGGATGGATGGAGCCTTATTGGTTTGGCCGATCGCCGGCACAAGCGCAATCGGCCAGATTCCTCGGTCAGTTGACAAATTATGGATTGACGTACTTTTTTCTGCAATAGTACTGTCAGCACAATCGGCAACAAAAAAGACCGAGGGAACGGATCGGAGCAGCGGCATGGGTCGCGCCGGGTCCAAAGACAGAATTCGACGATCAACCGGAATGGGAGTCTGCCATGACCGCTACCAGCCCGCGGCGCCGTGCGCTCAAGCTATCTTCAATCGCTCTCGGCCTTGCCCTGGCGCTGTCTGCGCCCGCAACCGCTGCCGACCTCGTCATCTCCAACTGGGACGGCTACATGGCGCCCGACGCCATGGCCGCCTTCAAGACCGCGACCGGCGTTTCCGGCGAAGTGGTGGTGCACGCCACCAACGAGGAGATCATGGGCAAGCTGATTGCCGCCGGCGGCAAGGGTTACGACGTGGTCTTCGTCTCATCGCCCTTCGCCGAAGTGCTGAACAAGCTCGGCCTGACCGAGTCGATCGAACACGCCAAGGTCCCCAACCTCGCCAACCTCTACCCGGAAGCGGCCAAGCTGCCGCACGATGTCGGCAACACTTTCTCCGTGCCCTACACCTGGGGCACGACCGGCCTTTGCTACCGCTCGGACCTGGTGAAAGTAGCGCCGACGAGCTGGAGCGATTTGCTCGCGCCTTCCGACGAGCTGAAGGGCAAGACCACCATGCTGGCGACCGATCGCTGGCTGCTCGCCGCCGGCCAGCTCGACAAGGGTTTTTCCGTCAACGAGACCGACCCGGCCAAGATGGCCGAGGTCAAGGACCTGCTGATCTCGGCCAAGAAGACCTTGCTCGCCTATGACGACACCACCTTCTATTCCAAGCTGGTTTCGGGCGAGGCGCTGATGGTGCAGGCCTGGGACGGCTGGTGCAATTACGGCATCGCCGAAAAACCCGAGATCAAATACGTCATCCCGAAAGAAGGCTCGGATTTGTGGGTCGACACGATGGTGGTGATGAAGGCATCCGAGCACAAGGACGACGCCTTCAAGTTCATCAACTTCATGCTCGACGCCAAGAACCATGCCTGGGCAGCACAGAACATCGACTACAAGGTGCCGAACAAGCCGGCGATGGAAAGCCTGCCGGCTGATTTCCTGGCCAAATTCCCCAACATGGCGATGCCGGTGGCCGACCTCGTCAAGTTCGAGCAGCTGCGTGACGTCGGCGAAGCCCAGCGCGACTATTCGAAGATCGTCAGCGAGATCAAGGCCGCGCAGTAAGCGGCGCAGACATCACGGCCGGCGGTGCTTCTGCCGCCGGCCCTGAGCGGTATCCGAGAAATTGTCCCAGACCCGACTTCGTTCCTCCCTGCTGATGGCCCCGGCGCTGGTCTGGTTGACCGCGCTGATGGTGGTGCCGTGCGCGCTGGTGCTGGCGCTCGCCTTCTTCCGGCGCGGTATCTATGGCGGTATCGACTACACCTTCACGCTGGAGAATTTCGGGCTGGTCCTCGACCCGCTCTACGCAGGCATCTTCCTCAAATCGGCGCGTATCGCCGGCACCGCTACCCTGATCGCCGTGGTGATCGGCTATGCCGCCGCCTATGCCATCGCGGCGGCACCGCGCCGGTGGCAGCCGGTGTTCCTGTTCTTCGCCGTGCTGCCGTTCTGGTCGAACTATTTGATCCGCACCTATGCCTGGATCGTGCTGCTCAACCGCGAAGGCCTGATCACGCAATTGCTGCGCTGGTTCGGCTATACCGGCGAGCCGCCGTCGATGCTTTACACCGAAGGCGCTGTCATCGCCGGCCTGGTCTACAACTATCTGCCCTTCGTCATCCTCGCCTGCTACGCGCCTTTGTCGCGCCTCAACCCGGAACTGGCCGAGGCCTCGCGTGACCTCGGCGCTTCCGCAGCCACCACATTCCGCCGTGTCATCCTGCCGCTGACCGTGCCCGGCATCGCTGCCGGCGCCGTCTTTGTCTTCGTGCTGTCGATCGGCAATTTCGTCACCCCGGCACTGCTCGGCGGCGGCCGCTTCCAGATGATTGGCAATCTCGTCTACGACCAGTTCCTGACCGCCAATGACTGGCCGTTCGGCGCAGCGCTCGCCATGGCGCTGATCGCCATCATGCTTCTGGTGCTGATGGCGCAGGCCCTGGCCGCCGACCGCGCCGCTGGGCGTGCTGCTGAGGCAAGAGGTAACGCCGATGGCTGAGCACGTCTTCCTTCCCTTCTCCCCGTTCACGGGGAGAAGGTGCCCCGAAGGGGCGGATGAGGGGCGGCGCCAGCCTTTGCGATGCTCAGCGCTGCCCCTCATCTGCCTGCCGGCATCTTCTCCCCGTGAACGGGGAGAAGGACGCAGTTCGTTCACGCGACTCCAAACCATTGGAGGCCTGCGATGACCCCGTCTTTCACCCGCACCCTCGGCATGCGGACCATCCTCATCCTCGTCTTCGCCTTCCTCTACATCCCGATCGCCGTGCTGGTCGCACTGTCCTTCAACGAAGGCGGACTGCCCACGGCATGGTCGGGCTTTTCGCTGAAATGGTATGTCTCGCTGGCCCACAATTCCGCGATCCTCTCAGCCGCGCTCAACACGCTGATCGTGGCGCTGGTCTCGACGGCAATCGCCACATTGCTCGGCACTTTGCTGGCGATCGGCGTCGAGATGCGACGGCAATATGGCAAGGGGCTCGAAGCCCTGATCTTCGCGCCGATGATCATTCCCGACATCGTGCTGGCGATCGCACTGCTGTCGTTCTTTTCCATGCTCAACCTGACCATGGGCCTGCATACCATCATCCTTGCCCATGTCGTCTTCAACCTCGCCTTCGTCTGCTCGGTGGTGCGCGCAAGGCTGAAGAGCTTCGACTGGTCGATCGTCGAGGCCTCCGCCGATCTCGGCGCCTCCGCGCTCACCACCTTCCGGCGGGTGACTTTGCCGGTCATCCTGCCGGCGGTGATCGCCGGCGCCCTGCTTGCCTTCACGCTCTCGGTCGACGAGTTCATCATCGCCTTCTTCACCGCTGGCGCTGGCCGCGCCTCGACCACGCTGCCGATGCAGATCTACGCCATGATCCGCTTCGGCATCACGCCGGAGATCAACGCGCTGGCAACAATCGTCATGGCGGTCTCGATCACCGCGCTCACCCTGTCACAGCGGCTCAACCGTGGGATTATTGGTCAATGAGCGAACCGCGCACGCTGCTGGCCATCGATCATGTGTCGAAGACTTTCGGCCGGGTCACCGCCGTCGACGGCATCTCGCTCGATATCAGGGAGAATGAGTTCTTCGCTTTGCTCGGACCATCGGGCTGCGGCAAGACCACGCTGTTGCGCATGCTGGCCGGCTTCGAGACGCCAAACGACGGCCGGATCCTGCTCGACGGCAAGGACATCGCCCGAACCCCGCCCAACAAGCGGCCGGTCAATCTGATGTTCCAGTCCTACGCGCTGTTCCCGCATATGAGCGTCCGCGCCAATGTGTCCTATGGCCTCGAAATGGAGCGCTTGCCGGCTAAAGAAATCCGCTCCCGCGTCGACGCCATACTGGCGACCACCGAACTCGTCCCCTTCGCCGACCGCAAGCCGGAGCAACTCTCGGGTGGCCAGAAGCAACGCGTGGCGCTCGCTCGCGCCCTGGTCAAGCGGCCCCGGCTGCTGCTGCTCGACGAGCCGCTTGGCGCCCTCGACAAGAAATTGCGTGGCGCCATGCAACTGGAACTGAAGCGCCTGCAGCACGAGGTCGGCATCACCTTCGTCATCGTCACCCATGACCAGGAAGAATCGCTCGTGATGGCCGACCGCATGGCGGTGCTGAAGGACGGCCGACTGCTGCAGTGCGACACGCCGCATGCAATCTATGAACACCCCGCCGACCGCTTCGTCGCCGACTTCATCGGCGTGATGAATTTCGTCCCGGGCAAGGCGTCAGCTGATGGCGTGATAGCGGCCAACGGCGCGCGCATTGCCGGCAAGGTTCCCGCCACACTCACATCGGACGCATCGGCCGTGGCCTCGGTGCGGCCCGAACGCATCCGATTGTTCCCGTCGCCCGAGACCGCGAACCGCACCAACGGCACGGTTGAGGCACTGGCCTATCACGGGCTGGACCTGCAACTGCATGTCCGCACGCCGCTGTCGCCAAAGCCGTTCCTGGTGCGCGTCACCGCCGATGCCGCCGACCGCCGGCCGGTGTCATCGGGCGACCAGGTCGAAATCGGCTGGGATGCCGCCGATGTCAGAATTTTTGAGGAATAGAGGAGAAGCTTGATGGCGCAGAAGACGATCGCGTTCTTTCCGGAAGCGGCCTATGGCCCGGCGCTTAATTCCGTCGGCATCGCGCAAGCCGTCGAGGCGCGCGGCCACAAGGCTGTGTTCCTGTCGGATCCCGGCTTCGTCGAGGTGTACAGGGGCTACGGTTTCGAAGCGCATCCGGTGAACCTGTCGGAGCCGATGCCGCCCGAGCAGATGGCGAAATTCTGGGAGGATTTCATCAACGGCCACATCCCGAACTTCCGCAAATCGCCCTACGATCAGGTCGACAACTATGTGAAGGATTGCTGGACCGCGATCGTCGACAGCGCGAAATGGGCGCAGAAGGATCTGCCGGGCGTGCTGGCCGCCATCAAGCTCGACGTGATCTGCGTCGACAACGTCATCCTGTTCCCGGCCATCAAACAGTTCGGCAAGCCGTGGGTGCGCGTCATCTCCTGCTCGGAAAACGAGATCGAGGACGAGGACATCCCGCCGCATCTCTCCGGCTGCGGCGAGAACGACCATGCCGGGCACCAGCGCTACCGCGACCACTTCAACGCGGTGATCAAGCCGATCCATGACGACTTCAACGCCTTTCTCACCGCCAACAACGAGGCGCCCTATCCGATCGGCCAGTTCTTCGAGGCCTCGCCCTATCTCAACCTGCTGCTCTATCCCGAGGCAGCAAAGTTCAAGCGTCGCCATCCGCTCGATCCGGCAAAGTTCCAGTATCTCGAAGGCTGCGTGCGGCAGGAAAAACCTTACGCTGTACCGACCTTCGCGAAAAACAATGATGGGCCTCTGCTCTATGTCTCTTTCGGCAGCCTTGGCGCCGGCGACGTCGAGCTGTTGAAGCGCATCATCGCCACGCTCGGCAAGACGCGCTACCGCGCGCTGGTCAATGTCGGCGGCTACAAGGACCAGTATACGGATGTGCCCGGCAACGTCATCGTCGAGAGCTGGTTCCCGCAGCCTTCGGTGATCCCGCAGGTCGATGCCGTCATCCACCACGGCGGCAACAACTCGTTCACCGAGTGCCTCTATTTCGGCAAGCCGGCCATCATCATGCCTTATGTCTGGGATGGCCACGACAACGCCACCCGCGTCGAGGAAACCGGCCACGGCTTCGGCATGCCGCGCTACGACTGGAGCGATGCCGAGCTGGTCGCGAAGATCGAGACCTGTCTGACCGACCCGGCGATGAAGGCGAAGCTGGCAAAAACATCGGCACAGATGCATGCGCAGAACGGGCCTGAAAAAGCGGCTGGTTTGCTGGAGGCGCTGCTGTGACCTCCTCCGCCCCGCACCTCTACCAAGCATCCACCCGCACCGATCTCGTCGACTGGGGCGCCCAGCCTGACGCGCTCGAAGGCGCGTCGCATTCCATTGGCCGGCTTGTCCACAAAGGTCCAAACAACCAGCCGGAATCCGGCATCTGGGTGTGCACGCCAGGCCGCTGGCGGCTCTCGATCCCGCGCGATGAATTGTGCCATTTCGTCGCCGGCCGCGCGACCTACCGGTCGGATGTCGGCGAGGTGATAGAAGTCTCCGCGCAAACCGTGGTCATGTTCCCCGCCGGCTGGACGGGCGAATGCACCGTGCATGAGACCATGCGCAACGTCTACATGCTGGCCTGAACAACGGAGCTAACCACATGTCGACACCGCACTGGCCGCAGGCCGCGAGCGTGGAACTGGAGGATTGGGGCGCGGGCAGCAACACGCTTGCCGGCGCGCCGCGCGCCTCCGGCAAAATCCTGTCGCAGAACCCGGACGGATCGAGCGAATGCGGCCTGTGGTCGTGCACGCCGGGCACCCGCAAGGTCACCTTCGCCGCCGACGAGTTCTGCCACTTCCTGTCGGGGCAAGGCAGCTATGTCCACGACAATGGCGAACAGATTCCGGTCACGGCCGGCACACTGGTGTTCTTTCAAGCCGGCTGGACCGGCATCTCCATCATCACGCAAACGCTGACCAAGGCCTTCATGTGCCGGTGATCACTTTTTCAAGGAATTCCATATGACCACGCCAATTATGCAATCGCCGCTCGCTATCACCGACCTCGTCGACTGGGGCGTCATCCCGACCATGATCGAGGGTGAGTCCCATACTTCGGGCAAGCTGCTCTACAAGGGGCCGGAAGGCCGTTCCGAATGCGGCTTGTGGGTCTGCACCCCCGGCAAATGGCACTGCCACGTCACCCGCGATGAATTCTGCCACTTCCTCGAAGGGCGCTGCACCTATGTCCACGAATCCGGCGAGGTCATTGAGATCGAACCGGACACGGCGGCCTTCTTTCCGCAGGACTGGAAAGGCGTCTGCACCGTCCATGAGACGATCAAGAAGGTCTACATGATCCGCTGAGCGGACCTGAAAGGACGACCATGGATTTCACCCCTGACCGGCCGACCTTCTTCGTCAACCCGGACTACCGGCCGATGGCTGGCACGACCAAGCCGGTGATCGATCCGGCGACGCTCGAAACGGTCGGCGCCATCGCCGCGGCCAGCGATGGCGAGATCGATGCCGTGCTCACCGCCGCAACCAGGGCGCAGGCTAGCTGGAAGAAACTCGACGCCAAGAGCCGGGCCAAGCATCTGCATGCCATCGCCAACGCCATCGAGGCCGCCGACTTCACCCGTTGCGCCGAACTGATGGTGCGCGAGATGGGCAAGCCCTATCCCGAAGCCATCGGCGAGATCGCCAATTGCGCGCCGATCTTCCGCTATTATGCCGAGATGGCGCGTGACGATGCCGGCAAGATCGCCGGCACGACGCAGGCCGGTTCGTTCCAGTATGCGCGCTACGAGCCGTACGGCGTCTCCGTCCACATCATGCCCTACAATTTTCCGATCCTTTTGATGTGCTGGACCGTCGCCGCTTCGCTCGCTGCCGGCAATGCCTGCGTCATCAAGCCGGCCGAAGCGACGACGCTGTCGACGCTGGACTACATGACTGTGTTCCGTTCGCTGCCCGAAGGCCTGATCTCCTGCCTGCCCGGTGGCGCGGCGACCGCGCAGGCATTGATCACGTCCGACCGCACCCACGCCGTAGCCTTCACCGGCTCGGTCGCCGCCGGCAAGGCGGTGGCGGTGGCTTGCGCCGAACGCATGAAGCCATGCGTCATCGAGGCCGGCGGCAGCGATCCGCTGATCATCAGTGAGCATGCGCCGCTGGAGGTCGCCGCGGCCGGCAGCGTCACCGCCGCGTTCCACCTTACCGGTCAGGTCTGCACCTCGGCCGAGCGCTTTTTTGTCGTCGATGCCGTGCATGATCGCTTCGTCGCGCTGTTTGCCGAGAGGACGCGGGCCCTGCGCATCGGCAACGGCATGGACAAGACCGAGATCGGACCGCTGGTCAGCGAGGCGGCTCGCGCCAAGGTCATGCGCCTGGTCGATGACGCCATTCGCAATGGCGCCAAGGCTGTGAACGGCGGGCGCATCCCACCAGCGCACAATGTCGGCTGGTTCTACGAACCGACCATCCTGACCGGAGTCACTCCCGACATGGCGATCGTGCGCGAAGAATGCTTCGGGCCGGTGGCGGCGATCTGCCGCGTGCAAGATTTCGACGAGGCGATCCGGCTTGCCAATGACAGCCCGTTCGGGCTCGGCGCCTCGGTGTTCACCACGGATCTCGCCGAAGCGCATGAGGCGGCCGAACGGCTGGAGGCCGGCATGGTCTGGGTCAACAACCCGCTGATCGACAATGACGCCTTGCCCTTCGGCGGCTGGAAGGCATCAGGCCTCGGCCGTGAACTCGGGCGGCAGGGGCTGGATGCCTTCCGCCGCTCGAAGATGGTCATCATCGACCACAAGCCGGCAATCCAGGACTGGTGGTACCCCTATCCCGACAGCTGGTTCCGCGAGACCGGCGGCCGCAAGCACGTGTGAGGGCAGCGGCGCTCGATACTGCTTTACGGATAGCGCGGTCAGCCCGTTGCCTCGGTCTCCCAGGAACCGGTCTCGGCCATCCGTTTCAGCAGCGGCGCCGGCTTGAAAACATCCTTGCCAGTCTGCTGATGCCAATAGTCGAGCCGCTCGATGATCCTGGCCGCGCCTTCGAGACCGGCCCAGAACATCGGGCCGCCCTTGCCGATGGGAAAGCCGTAGCCATTGACCCAGACGACATCGATGTCGGAGGCGCGCGCCGCTATGCCTTCCTCCAGTATCTTGGCGCCCTCATTGACCAGGGGGTAGAGCGTACGCTCGATGATTTCTTCCGCACCGATCGTGCGCGACTCGATGCCCTTCTCGGCTGCCTTGTCGCGGATCAGCGCCTCCACCTCGGGATCGGCAACGCCCGCCCGCACACCGGCCTCGTAGAGATAGAAGCCACGGCTGGTCTTCTGGCCGAAACGCCCCTGTTTGCACAGCGTGTCGGCGATCACGGCCGTGAGGCCCCGCGCCTTGCGGTTGCGCCAGCCGATATCGAGGCCGGCGAGGTCGCCCATCTGGAACGGACCCATCGGCCAGCCGAAATCGGTGAAGGCCTTGTCGATCTGGCTGGGCGTAGCGCCTTCCAGCAGCAGCGCCTCCGATTCCGAACCACGCGCTGCCAGCATGCGGTTGCCGACGAAGCCGTGGCAGACGCCGACGACGACAGCCACCTTGCCGATCCGCCGCGCCATATCGACTGATGTTGCCAGCGCGTCCGGTGCGGTCTTGTCGGCCCGCACGATCTCCAAGAGCTTCATGACATTGGCCGGTGAGAAGAAATGCAGGCCGACCACATCCTGCGGGCGCGAAATCGAGGCGGCGATCTCGTTGATGTCGAGATAGGAGGTGTTGGTGGCGAGGATGGCGCCCGGCTTGGCGAAGGCGTCGAGCTTGCCAAAGACTTCCTTCTTGACCGCCATGTCCTCGAACACCGCCTCGACGATCAGGTCGCACTCGGCGAGATCGGCATAGTCGGTCGAGCCCTTGAACTGGGCCAGCCGCTGACGCTTGGCATCTTCGGTCAGAGAACCGCGCGAAACGGAGACAGCATAGTTCTTCTCGATCGTCCCCAGCCCGCGCTGTAGCGCCTCCTGGCTGGTTTCCAGCAAGGTGACGGGATAGCCGCCATTGGCGAAGGCCATGGCGATGCCGCCGCCCATCGTGCCCGCGCCGATGACTCCGACGCGCGCGATCCTGCGCTTGACAATATCCTTGCCGGGAGCCTTAGCCGCCTCACGCTCGGCGAAGAACAGATGCCGCTGCGCCCGCGACTGGTCGCTGGCAACCAGCCCAGCGAATAGCGCGCGCTCCGCCGCCAGCGCCTCGTCGAAGGGCAGCGTGACGGCATTGCGCACCGCTTGCGCACAGGCGATCGGCGCTTCGAGGCCCCGCGCCTTCTTTGCAAGATCTGCTACCGCGGCGTCGAAGGCCGTCAGGTCGGTTTCCGCAAGCAAGTCATCGCGATCGCGCACTGGCGTGAAGGGACCCCCCTTGCGGGCGATTTCGCGGACGAAGTTCACGGCATGCGTGGTCAGATCGCCTTCGAAGACAGCGTCGACGAGGCCCGCTCCATGCGCTTCGGCAGCGCCGATCGGCGTGCCCGAGACAATCATCTTCAGGGCCTTCACCGCGCCGACCAGGCGCGGCAGCCGCACCGTGCCGCCGCCGCCCGGCAGGATGCCGAGCTTCACCTCCGGCAGACCGAGTTTGGCGCCAGCATTGGCAACGCGGAAATGGCAGCCGAGCGCCAGTTCGAGACCGCCGCCGAGCGCGGTGCCGTGGATGGCGGCGACCGTCGGCTTGGTGATGGTCTCGAGCATCACGATCAAGGCGCGCAGATCGGGCTGCTGCACCGGCTTGCCGAACTCGGTGATGTCGGCGCCGGCGACAAAAGTCCGGCCAGCGCAGGCGATGACAATAGCCGCGACCGAAGCATCATCGCGCAAGCCGACCAATACCTGCATCAGCGGCTCGCGGACATGAAAGCTCAGCGCATTGACCGGCGGATTATCGATGGTGACGATGGCGACGCCATTCTCGTTCACGACGCTGACGGAACTGGACAAGCGGAGCCCTCCCGAGGCCAACTGCGATCGCGGAAGGGTTTACTAGGCCGCGCCGCGAATGGGAACCCGATGTTGGGCTGGCCCAACGATTGTCCGGGAGCTCAGTGCCGACGCGTCGTGATCCTTCACGCTACCGCACCGCTTTCTCGCCGCCCGCCGCCGTAATCACTCCGACAATGATCAGCCCCGTCAGCAGCAGACGTACGCCGGCGCTGACGCCAAAGGTGTTGAGCATGGTCAAGAGCAGCACCAAAAACAGTGCCGCGCCCCACACACCAGGCACATTGGCCTTGCCGCCAGCGACCGACGTGCCGCCGATGACGACCACGGCGATCGAGGCGAGCAGATATTCATTGCCGATATCGACATTGGCGCCACGGAAATAACCGGCGAGCAACGCGCCGTCGATGCCGCCGAGCGCCCCCGACAGCGTGTAGGTGAGGAAGCGGATGCGGCCGACATTGACGCCGGCGAGCCAGGCGGCGCGGATGTTCTGGCCGATCGCCAGCACCGAGCGGCCATAGATCATGCGCTGCAAGGCGATGGCCGCAGCGATGGTGAACAGCACGGTCAGCAATGCCAGCACGGGAATGCCCAGGATTTGCCAATTGGTGAAATCGGCGAAGCCAGGCGGCGGCTTGATCTGCAGCCCACGCCCATAGCTGATGTCGATCGACTGGATGATGAAGCTCGCCGACAGCGTGGCGATGATCGGCGGAATGCGCAGCGCCCAGATCAGCAGATAGTTGACGGCACCGATCGCAGCACCGCAGGCGAGTGCCGCCAGCAGCCCGACCACAATCATGGAATCGCTGCCGGCCATGACCTTCATGGCGACGGCACTGGCGAGCCCGATATTGGCCGGCAGCGACAGATCGACATTGCCCGGCCCGAGCGTGATGACGAACATCTGGCCGACGCCGACGATAACCGTGAACACGGCGAGTGATAACGCTGCCGTCACCATGCCGCCGGCGCCATAGCCGCCGGTGAAGGCGATCGTTGCCAGCCACACCAACAAGGCGCCGACAAACGACCAGATCCAGGGTTTGGCAACCAGCGATCTAACCAATGCCATCGCTCACCTCTCCCTGCGGCTGATCAGCACCCGCGCCGCCAGCACGATGATCAGGATGGCGCCATTGGCCGCCACCTGCCAGTCGGGCGGGATGTGCATGAAGGTGAGCAGCGGCGAAGCAGCCAGCGCCAGAGTCAGCGCGCCGATCACCGCGCCGATCGGCGACACCCGGCCGCCGACGAATTCGCCGCCGCCGAGGATGACGCCGGCGATCGCCAGCAGCGTGTAGCCATTGCCGATATTGGCGTCGGCCGAGGTGGTGATGCCGATCAGCGCCATGCCCGACAGCACGCCGAACAGGCCGGCCAGCGCAAACAGCACGATCTTGGTCTTCAGCAGCGACCAGCCGGCGCGCTTGAGTGCCGCCGGATTGCCGCCGGAGCCGCGCAGGATGACGCCATAGGAGGTACGCATCAGGCCGAAATGGACGATGAGCCCGATCAGCAGCGCCGCGATGATCGGGAACGGCACGAAAGGCGGCTTGAACGCCATGAGCCCAAGCAGCCAGTCCGGCGCCTTGCCGCCGGGCTTGGGCAGGACGAGGATGGCGAGCCCCTGCCAGACGAAGCTCATGCCGAGCGTCACCACGATCGATGGCAGATTGCGCAGATGGATCAGCGCGCCGAGCAGCGCATAGATGCCGATCGACCCGAGCAGGATGGCGACACCGATCAGCGGTGCGTCCTTCAGCCAGGTCGCGGTGACGCAGCCGACGAAACCGACGAAGGTGCCGATCGACAGGTCGAGCTCATTGCCTGCTATGACGAACATCTGCGCGATCGTCGCCAGCGCGATCGGGATCGCCAGGTTCAGCATCAGGCTGAAGCCGAAATAGCTGATGGCGCGCGGATTGAGCCAGGCGATGGCGAGCAGCACCAGCGTCAGCGACAGCGCCGGCAGCAGCCCGCGCAGCAGCCGGGCGCGGGCCAGCGCCCCACGCTCGGCGGAGTTCTTTCGGCCGGTGTCGAGGCTGGCAGCGGTCATCTCACGCCGCGTCGCCGAAGGAGGACTGGATGATCTTCTCTTCGGTCAATTCGTCGCGGCGCAGATTGGCGACGATGCGGCCGTTCTTGAAGACATAGACATGGTCGCAATTGTCGAGCTCTTCCGTTTCCGTGGTGTACCAGAGGAAGGTGCGGCCATTGCGCGCCTCTTCGCGCACGAGGTCATAGACCTCGAGCTTGGTGCCGATATCGACGCCACGCATCGGATCGTCCATCAGCACGATTTCCGCATCCGAGCCGAGTGCACGGGCAAACAGCGCCTTCTGCTGGTTGCCGCCCGACAGCGAAAAAATGTTGTTGTTCATGTCGGGCGTGCGGATGCCGATCTTCTTCTGCCAGACTGCGGCAAGTTCGGCCTCGCGCTTCGGCGAAATCAGCAGCCCATTGCGCAACCGCGCCAGCGAGCGGATGCCGATATTCTCAGCGATCGACCATTGCGGGAAGATGCCGTCCGACTGGCGGTCCCCGGCGACCAGCGCCACAGGTGCTGTCACCTCGATGCCTGCCTTGGCGCGCGAGGCGCCGCTGAAAATCGCCAGCAGCAGATCGGTCTGGCCGTGTCCGGCCAGTCCGGCAAGGCCGATGATCTCGCCGGCACAGGCGACAAGGTCGGTGCCGTCCTTCTGCGCGGCGGGACGCGCCCGAACCCGCAACGGGCTGGCCGCTGGTTTGGTTGCGGCAATCTCCGCCGCGATTTTCTGGCGCGCTTCCGCACCGCCCATCGCCGTTACCAGCCGGTCGCGGTCGAAGGCATTGGCCGCGTCAGCGACGACCACCTTGCCGTCGCGCATCACCACGATGCGGTCGGCGTTTTTCAGCACCTCGCCCAGCACATGCGAGATCAAGATGCAGCTTTTGCCGCCGGCGACGAAGCGGCGGACAAAGGCCAGCAACTGGCCGGCCGTATGCGCATCGAGCGACGACGTCGGCTCGTCGAGGATGACGAGGTCGAGCCGATCCTGGGTGACCGTGAAGGCGCGCGCCACCTCGACCATCTGCCGCCGGCCGATGGAGAGATCGCCGACAATGTCCCAGGCCGAGATGCCATGGTCCGGAAAGATCTCGTCGAGCTTGGCGGTGATCAGTGCTGCCGCCTTGCGCCGCCAGCCGAAACCTGAAAGCGACGCGTGGTTGATGCGCGTGTTCTCGGCGACGCTGAGATTGGGGCACAGCGACAGTTCCTGGAACACGCAGCGTATGCCGAGTTTTTGCGCCCGCGACACCGAGTAGTTGTCCTCGATGCCGCCATGCACGCCGATCTTGCCGCTGTCGGGCGTCAGCGTGCCCGCCACCATATGCATCAGCGTCGATTTGCCGGCGCCGTTATGGCCGACCAGGCCGACGCACTCGCCGGGTCCGACATGGAAATCCACCCCGCCAAGCGCGCGAACGGCGCCGAAATGTTTTTCGGCGCCGTTCAGTCTGATGATGTCAGCGTTCCCTTCAGGCATGCCTAGAGATATCCGCGCGATGGTACGAAGGGCAACGCTGGCACGACATTCACTTGATATTGGCCTTGATCGCCGCGAGGGCGTCTTCCTGCGTGTATTCGTGGGTTGCGACGCCGCCTTCCTTGATCTTCGGCAGGGCCGCCTCGAAGTCGTCCTGGGTGAAGGCCAGATACGGCACCAGCAGGTCGTGCGGGATGTCCTTGCGGCCATCGAGCACCTGTTGCGCCACCCAGAAGGCGAGTGACGACACGCCGGGCGCGATCGAAGCCGACCAGGTCTTGTAGCCGTCCTTGTCCTTCTGTTCCTTCCACCACTTCAGTTCGTCCTGCCGGTTACCCATGATGATGGTCGGGCGCGGCTTGCCGGCGGCGGCGAAAGCCTGTGCGGCGCCATAGCCGTCACCACCCTGGTCGACGATGCCGACGACATCGGGCAGCGAGGGCAGGATGGTCGCTACCGCTTTCTGCGCCGTCGTCTGGTCCCAGTCACCGGTCACCGAGCCGACGATCTTGAACTCGGGATGGGCAGCGACGCCTTCGAGGATGCCGGCATGGATGGCATCGTCGATCGAGGTGCCGGCCAGCCCACGGATTTCCAAAAGGTTCCCGCCCTTGGGCTGGAACTTGGCCATCTGCTCGACTTCCTGCTTGCCCATATCCTTGAAGTCGACGACGACGCGATAGGCGCAGGGCTCGGTGACGGTGCCATCGAAGGAGACGACGGTGATGCCGGCATCGCAGGCCTGCTTGATGGCACCATTGAGCGCGTCCGGCGAGGCGGCATTGATGACGATGGCGTCATAGCCCTGCAGGATCAGGTTCTGCACCTGCGCCGCCTGCGTCGGCACTTCCTTGTCGGCGGTGGTGAAGATGTCGGCCGCACCGACGATCTTGTCTTCGACCGCCTTCTTGGTGACGATGCCATAGCTGTCGAGCATCGCCTGCCGCCACGAATTGCCGGCGTAATTGTTGGAGAATGCGATCTTCTTGCCGCTGGTGTCGGCAAATGCGGTGCCCGAGGCCAACATAGCCGCCAACGCACCCAGAACGAGCAGTTTCTTCATATGATTTCCTCCCAAAGTTGCTAGTTTTGCCTGATGATCGTTACGCACAGTCCCTGTTTTTTATCTATTGTCAGACAAATTCAGACGAACCGCAAGCTGTCAACTGCAAAGCTTGGCATGCCTTCGATCAACTTGCGGTGCGATGATTGAAAAAGCCGTCGGCACATGGTCTAGGAGCACGACAGGAGACCAATTGATGGCAGTAACGCCGACCGTTGCGAAAGGCGCGCCCGGAATACCGGCCCGCTGGACATCAAGCGCCAAGAGTGGCGTCGGCACCGCGTTTTCAGCCAAGAGCCCGCTCTGGTTCACGATCAGCCACGGCATCTTGAACGAGATCTACTATCCGCGCCTCGACAGTGCCTGCACGCGCGACATGGAGCTGATCGTCACCGGCCCCGGTGGCTATTTCTCGGAAGAGAAGCGCGACGCCGCGCACGCAATAGCGCCGTTCGAGGATGGCGTGCCGGGCTACAGGCTGACCAACACCGCGACGGACGGCGCCTACCGGATCGAAAAGCGCATCATTACGGATCCGAAACGGCCCGTCCTGCTGCAGGAGATCGCATTCGTACCGCTGAAAGCCTCAGTGGCCGACTACCATGTCTACGCGCTGCTTGCGCCGCACCTCGTCAACGCCGGCATGGGCAACACTGCCTGGGCCGGCGAACACAAGGGCCAGCGCATGCTCTTCGCCACCGGGCGCGGCGTATCCCTGGCGCTGGTCTCCTCGCTACCCTGGAATGCCTGTTCGGCCGGCTATGTCGGCTTCTCCGACGGATGGCAGCAATTGCAGAACGGCGGTGCGCTCGATCCGTCCTGCCAACGGGCGGAAGACGGCAATGTCGCTCTGACCGGCGAGATCGGCTTTTCCGCCGGCAAGACCACGGCCTTGCTGGCGCTTGGTTTCGGCGCGTCGCCGGAAGCCGCCGCCGACCTGGCGCTGGCCAGTCTCAAGCAGGGTTTCGACGCCGCCGCGCAAACCTATGTCGAGAACTGGCGGACATTCCAGGCCAGGCTCGAGAAGCTCGACCGCCACACCGCCTCCGGACTGAACGCCTATCGTGTGAGCACGGCGGTCCTGGCCTCGCATCTCTCGGTCGCGAGACCGGGTGCTGCCGTTGCCAGCCTGTCGATCCCATGGGGCTTCAACAAGGGCGACGACGATCTCGGCGGCTACCACCTGGTCTGGCCGCGCGACCTGGTCGAGACCGCCGGCGGTTTCCTTGCCGCCGGCGACGGCAAACAGGCGCTGCAGATCTTGACCTATCTGCGCTCGATCCAGCAGCCGGACGGTCACTGGCCGCAGAATGTCTGGTCGGACGGCACCGCCTATTGGCCCGGCATCCAGATGGATGAATGCGCCTTTCCGCTGCTTCTGGCCGACGCCTTGCGCCGCGCCGGCCACCTGCCACGCGCCAGGCTCGCCGATTTCCTGGCCATGATCGAAACCGCCGCCTCCTATGTCGTGCGCAACGGCCCCGTCACCGGCGAGGACCGCTGGGAGGAAGACGCCGGCTACAGCCCGTTCACGCTGGCCGTCGAGATCGCCGCGCTGCTTGCCGCCGCCGACATGCTGGACGTCGTCGGAAAGAGTGAGCCGGCAAACTACCTGCGCGAAACCGCTGATTGCTGGAACGATCAGATCGAACGCTGGACCTACGTCACGGGCACTCAGCTCTGCATCGACGCAGGCGTCCAAGGCTATTATGTCCGCATCGCGCCGCCGGACGATGCGGGCGCCGCTCCGCCGAAGGACGGCTTCGTGCCGATCAAGAATCGTCCGCCAGGCGACACCGACAAGCCGGCGGAAGCCATAATCAGCCCCGACGCCCTGGCCCTGGTTCGCTTTGGCCTCAGGGCGGCCGACGATCCGCGCATCGTCGATACCGTCAAGGCCGTCGATGCCCTTTTGCGTTGCGATCTGCCGCAAGGCCCGGTCTGGTACCGCTACACCAGCGACGGCTATGGCGAGCACGAGGATGGCACTCCTTTTGACGGCACCGGCCAGGGACGCGCCTGGCCCCTGCTCACCGGCGAGCGGGCGCATTACGAGCTGGCGGCCGGCCGCAAGGAGAGAGCCGCGGAGCTTCTCGAGACCTTCGAACGCTCGGCGGGTCTAGGCGGGCTGCTGCCGGAACAGGTCTGGGACAGCCCGGATCTGCCGGATCGCGAACTGTGGCTGGGCAAACCGTCCGGCAGCGCCATGCCGCTGGTCTGGGCGCATGCCGAGCACATCAAGCTGTTGCGATCGCTGCGCGACGGCGCGGTTTTCGACATGCCGCCGCAAGGCGTCGAGCGCTACATCAAGGGCAAGACAAGCTCGCCGCTCAGGATATGGCGCTTCAACAACAAGATCCGCTCCATCCCCGCCGGCAAGGTTTTGCGCGTCGAGCTTTCGGCGCCCGGCGTTGTCCATTGGAGCAGCGACAATTGGCTGACGATCCAGGACCACAAGGCCAGGGAAAACGCTTTCGGCGTCCATCTGGTCGACCTGCCGGTCGCCGAACTGGCGCAGGGGAGCACCCTCGTCTTCACTTTTTTCTGGCCCGATGCGATGCGTTGGGAGAATGTCGACTTCAGCGTCGGCATTGACGCATCATGATTAAAGCAGCCGGGCCGATAGATTTTTCCTTTCCTCAAGCAATCGGGACGAAACCATGCAGATCGGAATGATGGGACTGGGCCGGATGGGCGCCAACATGGTGCGGCGCCTGATGCGCGACGGCCATGAATGCGTCGTCTACGACATCAACGCGGCAAGCGTCGCGGCCCTGGTCAGCGACGGCGCCCTGGGAGCGGCATCCCTGACGGAATTCGTCGGCAAGCTCGCCAAGCCGCGCTGTGTCTGGCTGATGCTGCCGGCAGCCATCACCGGCAAGATCATCGATCAGGTCGCGGCCCTGATGGAGCCCGGAGACATCGTCATCGACGGCGGCAATTCCTACTATCACGACGCCGTCGACCAGGCCGCGAAACTGGCCACCAAAGGCATCCATCTGGTCGATGTCGGCACCAGCGGCGGTGTCTGGGGCCTGGAGCGTGGCTACTGCCTGATGATCGGCGGTCCCGACGTGGCGGTGCAGCACCTCGATTCGGTCTTCGCCACGCTGGCGCCGGGCGCCGATGCGGGCGCGCCGACCCCGGACAAGGCTGCTGGGACGGCGCCCTTCGGCTACCTGCATTGCGGACCGAGCGGCGCCGGCCACTTCGTCAAGATGGTGCACAATGGCATCGAATATGGCGTCATGGCCGCCTATGCCGAAGGCATGAACATCCTTAAGTCGGCCAATGCCGGCAAGCGGCAACGCATGGCGGATGCCGAGACCAGCCCGCTGGAAAACCCGCAATATTATCAGTTCGACATCGACCTCCCCCAGGTGGCCGAGGTCTGGCGCCATGGCAGCGTCATCGGCTCCTGGCTGCTCGATCTCACCGCCGGCGCGCTGAAGAGCGATCCGGGCCTGGCGAATTTCGGCGGCCGTGTTTCGGATTCCGGCGAGGGCCGCTGGACGCTGAAGGCGGCGATCGACACCGGCGTGCCGGCGCCGGTGCTGTCCTCGGCGCTGTTCGACCGCTTCTCCTCGCAAGGCGAATCCGAATTCTCCGACAAGCTGTTGTCCGCCATGCGCTATGCCTTCGGCGGCCATGTCGAAAAGCCGAAGGCCGGCAAGTGACGCCACAGCGGGAGACGCACGCATGAGCCAGGAACGGTCCGATACGCTGGTGCTCTTCGGGGCGACCGGCGACCTCGCCCACAAGAAGATATTTCCAGCGCTGTACCAGATGGTCGCCAAGGGCACGCTCACCGAACCGGTGATCGGCGTCGCCTTCGACGCCTGGGATTTGAAGCAGTTGCAGGACCGCGCCCGCGACGGCATCGTCCATGCGCTCGGCGCCATCGACGAGACGGTGTTCGCCAAATTCGCCTCGCTGCTGCGCTATGTCAGCGGCGACTACCGCGATCCGGCCACCTTCGAGAAGCTGAAGACGGCACTGGGCAGCGCCCAGCGGCCGCTGCACTACATGGCGGTGCCGCCGACCATGTTCGAGACGGTCGTGCAAGGGTTGGAACAGTCGGGCACCGCGCATGGCGCGCGGCTGATGGTGGAAAAGCCCTTCGGCCACGATCTGCAGTCGGCACGCTGGCTGAACCGGGTGCTGCATCTGGTGTTCGACGAGCAGTCGATCTTCCGCATCGACCACTATCTCGGCAAGGAAGCGATCCAGAACCTGCTCTATTTCCGCTTCGCCAATTCTTTCCTCGAGCCGATCTGGAACCGCAATTACGTCGAGAGCGTGCAGATCACCATGGCCGAGGATTTCGGCGTCGAAGGGCGCGGTAAATTCTATGATGATGTCGGCTGCATCCGGGACGTCATCGAGAACCATCTGCTCAACATCCTGTTGCTGCTGGCCATGGAGCCGCCGGTTGGCCGCTCCGCCGACGATCTCATCGACGAGAAGGTGCAGGTGCTCCGCGCCATCCGCACCTTGACCAGGGACGATGTCGTGCGCGGCCAGTTCACCGGCTATCTCGCTGAGCCCGGCGTTAAGCCGAACTCGCCGGTCGAGACCTTCGCGGCGGTGCGCTTCTTCGTCGACACCTGGCGCTGGCAGGACGTGCCGTTCTTCATCCGCGCCGGCAAGAACATGCCGGTGCATGTCACCGAGGTGGTGGTGCGGCTGAAGCGGCCGCCGCTCGACGTCTTCGATCCGATCAAGCCCGCCGACCAGAATTATGTCCGCTTCCGCATCGATCCGCAGGTGGTGATCGCCATCGGCGCCCAGCGCAAGGCGCCCGGCGACGACATGGTCGGCGAGCAGGTGGAACTGACCGCGCTCGACGACAGCAAGGCCGACATGCCGCCCTACGAACGGCTGATCGGCGACGCCATGAACGGCAATGGCCAGCTCTTCACCCGTCAGGACGCCGCCGAGCTCGCCTGGCGCATCGTTGGCCCGGTGCTTGGCGACACCACGCCGCCGCACCTTTACGAGCCGAAAACATGGGGGCCGGCGGACGCCATGGCCGGCTTTGGGCCACCCAATGGCTGGATCGACCCGGTAGCATGAGTGGAGGGGACGCGATGGCCAAGGCAGTGAAGCAAACAGCATCCGATGCCGAGCAGATCGTGCTGGCGATCGACATTGGCGGCTCGCACGTCAAGATCCTGACCAGCGCCGGCGGTGCCGAGCGCCGGGACGATTCCGGCCCGGACCTGACGCCGCAGCAGATGATCGACAAGGTGAAGAAACTGGCCGAAGGCTTGTCCTATGACGTCATCTCGATGGGCTATCCCGGCCCGGTGCGTCACAACAAGCCGGTGCTCGACCCGATGAATCTCGGCAAGGGTTGGGCCGGCTTCGATTTCGCCGCGCAGTTCGGCAAGCCGGTCAAGGTGGTCAATGATGCGCTGATGCAGGCCATCGGCAGCTATGAGGGCGGCCGCATGCTGTTCCTCGGCCTCGGAACCGGCCTCGGCGCGGCGATGATCGCCGACCATGTAGGCCTGCCCATGGAACTCGCCCACCTTCCTTACAAGAAGGCCAAGAGTTTCGAGGATTATGTCGGTGAACGTGGCCTTGAAAGGCGCGGCAAGAAGAAATGGCGCGAATCTGTCTTCGACGTCGTCAACCGGCTGCGCGCCGCCCTGCAGCCAGACTATGTCGTCATTGGCGGCGGCAATGTCGACAAGCTCCACGAGTTACCGGCCGACTCCAGGCGCGGTGACAACACACGTGCCTTCGAAGGCGGATTTCGTCTGTGGCGAGACAAGGCCTTGATCGTCTGATAGTATTACAGTTTAGTATAGTTGTTCAAAATAACGTGTGACGCCGCGCTAAATCATTGCGTTATGCAGATTTGCCGACTAGGAATTTCGCGCACTGCCCGCGTGCTCCACTGGATACGCTAAAGACGCTTCAGCATTTTTTGATTTTTGTGCCTCGTCCTTTCGAAAACGATCCCCATTTTCGAGGCTGGGCGCCATAGACGGAGGAAACATTGACCGACGATAGCAACGACGCTCGCACCGATCTTCTCGAGCTGACCGCCCACATCGTGTCCGCTTACGTTGAGAAGAACCGCCTGCCCGTCTCCGGCCTGGCCGACCTCATCGCCAGCGTCGCCACCTCGATCGGCGGGCTCGGCAAGCCGGCCGTGCCGGTGGCAGAACCGCTGGTTCCCGCGGTCAACCCGAAGAAGTCGGTGACGCCGGATTTCATCATCTGCCTCGAAGACGGCAAGAAGTTCAAATCGCTGAAGCGCCATCTCGGTGTGCATTTCAACCTGACCCCGGACGCCTACCGCGCCAAATGGGGTCTGCCATCGGACTATCCGATGGTTGCTCCCAACTACGCCGCCTCGCGTTCGCAGCTGGCGAAGTCGATCGGCCTCGGCCGCAAGGCCGTCGAAGTGGTGCCCGTCAAGGCCAAGGGCCGCAAGGTCAAGGTTTCAGCCTGAGCAATTCAGTCCTGAGCCAATAGTTAGGACGACTGGAACAGAAGCCTGCCGGCGAAACCGCCTTGGCAGGCTTCATGTTTTTGTGGCTTGGATACCCCAGACAAAGATGATCTGGGGGAAGCCATGAACTACACCAGGATGGTGATCGAGAAGGAAGCGCCGGAGGAATACGGCTACGACCGTATCCGCTACAATCTTTCCGAAAGCTCGATCGCCGACCAGAAACTCTCCGACATCGGTCTTTCGCTGCCTGATCTGACGCTCTTCTACGGCGAGCATCGCGGCGACAAGGACTTACGCGCGTTGATCGCCGCGCAGGACGCCGGCGTTTCGCCCGGTGATGTCCTGGTCACCGCGGGAGCCGCCGGTGCGCTGTTCATCATCTCGACATCGCTCTTGTCGGCGAGCGATCACCTCGTCGTCATCCGGCCCAATTACGCCACCAACATCGAAACCCCGCGGGCGATCGGCTGCGCCATCAGCTTCGTCGACCTCGCCTTCGAAGACGGCTTTGCCATTGATGTCGAGGCCATCAAGGCGGCGATTAGGCCGAACACAAAACTGATCAGCGTCACCTGCCCGCACAACCCGACCGGTACGATGATGAGCCGCGCCGAACTCGACGCGCTGGTGGCGCTCGCGGAAAGCAGCAACTGCCATCTGCTGGTCGACGAGACCTATCGCGACCTCTCCTATGGCAGGCGCCTGCCGTCGGCGGCCTCGCTAAGCAAGAAGGCGATCAGCGTTTCGTCGCTGTCGAAAGCCTTCGGCATCCCCGGTATCCGCATCGGCTGGCTGACCACCAGGGATACCAGCCTCCAGGAGACATTCCTCGCCGCCAAGGAGCAGATCGGCATCTGCGGCAGCGTCATCGACGAAGGCATTGCGCGCGGCATGCTGGAGCGCCGTGACGCCTTCTTGGGCGTGCTGCTGCCCGAAATGGCGAAGCGTCGCGACATCGTCCAGGCCTGGATCGACCGCGAGCCGCTGGTCGACTGGATCAGGCCCGAAGGCGGTGTCGTCGGCTTCCCACGCCTCAACGTCGAACCCGGTTTCGACCTCGATCGGTTCTATGTCGATCTGCTGGAAAACCATGGCACCTATGTCGGACCGGGCCACTGGTTCGAAATGGAAAAACGCTTCTTCCGCGTCGGTTTTGGTTGGCCGACGGAAGCCGAATTGCGAGGCGGTCTCGACGCCATTTCGGCCGCGCTGCGACGGTAACTTCCTTGTGCGATCGAAGGAACAGCCTGAAAATCCCTTGATCCAGGGGTGGTTTTAACGCACATCCCGCCGCGAACTTTGTTAGACGTTCCATTGGTCGGACCAGCGCCCATCCGGGAAGTGCCCCGCCGATCAATGCCATCACAACGGGGCCTCTCCATGACATCACTACAGACTTCACCGGAGCAGCGTTACGCCGCCTTCCGGCACAAAGCCTTCCTCAGCTACTGGACGGCGCGTTTCCTCACCACTTTCGCGACCATGATCGTCTCGGTTGCCGTCGGCTGGCAGATCTATGATCTGACGCGCGATCCCTTCGATCTCGGCATTGTCGGCATCGTCCAGTTCCTGCCGTCACTGCTCTTGGTGCTGGTCACCGGCGTCGTCGCCGACCGCTTCGGCCGCCGGCTGATCATGGCGCTGGCAACGGTGGTCGAGGCCGGCTGTGCGCTCGTTCTCCTGTACTTCACGCTGCGCGGCCTCGTCAGTCCGCTGCCGATCTTCGTCGTTCTGGCGCTGTTCGGCATGGCGCGTGCCTTTTACGGACCGGCTTCGTCGTCGCTGTTCGCCAATCTGGTGCCGCCGGAGGATTTCGGCAATGCGATTGCCTGGAACTCGTCCGCCTGGCAGACGGCGACGATCATCGGCCCGGTCGCCGGCGGCCTGCTCTATGGCGTCTCGGCCGAAGCCGCATACGCCGTCGCCTCTGTGCTGATGCTGGTGGCCGGTCTGCTGATCTTCACCATTCCCAAGCCTGCCCAGCGGACCGCCACCGACAAGCCGACGATGGAGACGCTGTTTGCCGGCTTCCGCTACATCTGGAGCGAGAAGATCGTGCTGGGTGCCATCTCGCTCGACCTCTTCGCCGTGCTCCTGTCCGGCGCCTCGGCGCTGCTGCCGGTCTATGCGCGCGATATTCTTGAACTCGGCCCTTGGGGCCTCGGCCTGCTGCGCTCGGCGCCCGGTATCGGCGCCATCTGCGTTGCGGTCTGGCTGGCCGGGCACCCGCTTCGCGACAATGCCGGCAAGATCATGCTCGGCTTCGTCGCGGCATTCGGCGCCTGCACCGTATTGTTTGGCCTGTCGACCGTCACCTGGCTGTCGATCGTCGCGTTGGCGCTCCTCGGCGCCACCGACATGTTCAGTGTTTATATCAGGGAGACGCTGATTCAGTTGTGGACGCCGGACGAGGTGCGCGGCCGCGTCAACGCCGTCAACCAGGTTTTCGTCGGCGCCTCCAACGAAGTCGGCGAATTCCGCGCCGGCACCATGGCAGCGCTGATCGGTACTGTGCCGGCTGTCGTGATCGGCGGTGTCGGCGCCATCGCGGTTGCAGGCCTGTGGGCCTACCTGTTTCCGCAATTGCGCAAGGTGCGCCATCTCAACGGGCGCAACTGACGCTGCCGATGGTCAGCAACATACATCACCCTGTTCACAGGAGCTCCCATGATCACCTGTTACCTGAAATATGTCATCGACCCTTACAAGCTTGCCGAGTTTGAAGAATACGGCCGTCGCTGGATCGGTCTGGTCAATCGCCTGGGCGGAAACCATCATGGCTATTTCCTTCCGAGCGAAGGAGCGAACAATATCGCCTACGCCATGTTCAGCTTTCCGAGCCTTGCCGACTACGAGGACTATCGCAAGCGGATGGCTGCCGACCCGGAATGCCAGGAAGTGTTTGAAACGGAAAAGCGCAAGCGCAGCATTCTCAGCTATGAGCGCAGCTTCCTGCGGCCGGTGCTCGAACCCTAGGGCGACGGAGCTATCGCACCACCGCTGATCTGCTGGAGTAGGCGCTCCGCCAAGACGAACGTGATCCGCTACCCGGCCCATGCCGCAATCCGTTCCGCAATCGCCTCGGGGGCCTCGATGTGCAGGAAGTGACCGACGTCGGGAACGACCTCCAGCGCGTGCGGGGCGGCGAACCGATGTCGGTCGTCGACCTGCGCGGGGAGGATGCAGCCGTCATTGGCACCGTGAAGCTGCAACAGGGGCACCGTGATCGGCCGAGACATACGGCGCGTCGCCCCAAGCATGCCGGGCCGCAGCATCGCCCGGTAGTACTTTAGAGGCGCGGGCATGCTCGCCCGCAGGTGCTCGTGTAGCTCCGCCTTGAGAGCAGGATCGAGCGAGAAGCCGGGCGACCACTGACGCCAGAGGCGGTCAATGAGGGCGAGATCGCGGGCGGTGGCGATCCAGCCGCTTCCCGGCAGTTGAAAGAGCCCCATGTACGAGCTCCGGCGCAACTGAGCGGGGTCTATCAGCCGGCTCATGAAGGTGAGTGGGTGCGGGATTGCGAGCGTGACCGCGCGTTCAATCCGCTCCGGCGCGGTGACGCAGGCATCGTATGTGATCAGGGCGCCCCAGTCGTGGCCAATCAGCTCCACGGGTCGCCCCGGAGACCAGCAGTCGACCAGCGCGAGCACGTCGCTGGTGAGGGCTGCGAAATCGAACGGCCCCGCAGTCGGGGACGGCGCGTAACCGCGAAGCCAGGGTGCAACGACGTAACGTCTACGGCGACCGAGCTCGGCAAGGAAGGGCTTCGCGGTCGGCGGATGGTCCGGGAAGCCGTGCAAGACGATCGTCGGTTGGCCATCGGGATCACCACCCTGCAACGCGTGAAAGGTGCCGTGTGGCAGGTCGAAAGTGACTTGTTCGAACTCCATATGGCTTCTCAAACCAGCATCGACTGCTGCGCAAAGATACCCGCCATCGCGCCTTGCCATGTTGCCGTGGTGACCGAGGGGATTCCGGGGTTGGCGAGGTCGCCGGCGGCGTAGATGCCGGGCCTGCTGGTTTCGCGGCGCTCGTCGGTCTTGATAGCGATGCCGACTGGCGTATCGACAGTGGTGAGGCCCAGTGATTCATGCAGGCTTGCGGACGGCTTGTTACGCGGATGCGCGAACAGGATATCGACGGCGACATCGGGGCCGGTATCGAGCTTGATAGTGGCATTGTGGTCCCCGTGACGGGCGATCCCGGTGATCCGGCCATCAACGACAGGTACCTGTCGGTGCGCCAGATCGGCCCGGATATCGGGTGAAATGTCGTGACCATCGGCGAAGACCGTCAACCTGTCGGTCCAATCGTGGAACAGCCTGACCTGATTCATCGACTGCGGACCCGACCAGACGAGGCCCCAATGCTGGCCAGCGACTTCGAAGCCGTCGCAATAAGGGCATGGGATGATGGATGTGCCCCAGCTTTCGGCATAGCCCGGAACATCAGGCATCTGGTCAACAACGCCATAGCTCAGGATCAGGCGGCGCGCGCCAATGCTCTCGCCATCGCCAGTGAGGACGGAGAAATTGTCGATGGTACCGGAGATGCTGTCGGCCCGAGCATTGAGCAGCCTGATCGCGGGATAACGCGCCAGTTGCTGCCGCGCCTCGGTCAGGATGTCCGATGGTGGCTTGTGATCGTGGCCGAGCACTCCGTGCGAGCGGCCTGCGAAGCGATTGCGTGGCAGGCCGGTATCGAGAACGGTGACCTTGCGGCGGGCACGGCCGAGCTGCAGGGCGGCGGCGAGACCGGCAAAGCTGCCGCCGATGATGATGACGTCATCCATGATGATGGGCTCCGTGTTGCGGATAGAGGGGGTTGGGTTTGGTGTGGCGCGAAAGCGGCCCAGGGAAACTCGGTTTGGAGGACAGGGTAAAATCCATTCTTTGGCTTGCATATTTCAGATACTGTATGGTATCGTAATTCAAGAATAACGATACTGTCAAGGACTGGAATTGTGGTGACCGAAAACAGCCAGGCCCGGCGCGGCCGGCCCGCCAACGAGGCGCTTGGCCAAACGATAGTCGACGCCGCGGGCGAACTCTTCGTGGAATTGGGTTTTCAAGCGACGACATTGGACAAGGTCGCCCAGCGAGCGAAGATATCCAAGCTCAGCATCTATCGGCACTTCGACAACAAGGAGGCGCTGTTCGGTGCGGCCATCGCGGCCCACTGTCATCGGTTTGCACCACAGGCTCTTATCGAAGGCGTCGACGGTTCGGCAGAACATCAGCTCATGGCGGTGGGAACATCCCTGCTTCGCACGCTGTTGAGCCCGGACGTCCGCAGTGTCGAGGCCATGATCATGGCCGACAAGACGAACCAAAAGTCGTTAAGCAAGCTCCATTACGAAGCCGGCCCCGCCTATGTCATCGCCCAGATCGAGGCCCTGTTGCGTCAGTTGCACGCGAAGGCGGTTCTGAACGTGCCCGATCCTCTCCGGTCCGCCCGCTTGTTTGCCGCGCTTTTCAAAGGATCCGATCTCCTGATTATCGCCCGCTTCGATCAGGCGAGAGCAGAAGACGACAACGAAATCGAATCCTATTGCCGGTCCGCCGTCGCCATGTTCGTCGCCGCATACGGTGGAAACGACCACGCGGGCGGATAGCCTGGTCAAGTTCGGTTGTTCAAACTAATTGGGTTTCACTCTATAACTCAGCCGGCCTGCCGAACACCATGCGCAAAAACTCGTCCAGCCAGCGTTTCAGGTGCATGTCCCAGATCAGCCGGCCGCCAAGGTGATCGCGGCCGGGCTGCGCGCCCGGCAATTCGAAGCGGTGGGCGCCGCGCACCACCCAGCGCTGCATCATCACCCTTGTCAGTTCGCCATGGAACTGGATGCCCCAGGCATTGTCGCCATAGCGAAAGGCCTGGTTGGGATAGGTATCGGCCGTCGCCAGCAGCGTCGCGTCCCTCGGCAATGAAAAGCCCTCACGGTGGAACTGGTAGACCATGTCCGGCCAGTGCATCAGTTTTCTGCCGGCCTCGGTCGCCTTGAGCGGATACCAGCCGATCTCGACCAGCCCTTCTCCGTGCCCCTCGACCTTGCCGCCAAGATGGTTGACCAGCATTTGCGCGCCGAGGCAGATGCCTAGGCATGGGCGATTTTCCCTGAGCGGTATTTCCAGCCAGTTGGTCTCGCGGCGGACGAATTCGTCGTCATCATTGGCGCTCATCGGCCCGCCGAACACCACCGTGCCGGCATGGCCATCCAGCGTTTCCGGCAAGGCGTCGCCGAGCGGCGGCCGGCGGATGTCGAGTTCAAACCCCTCTTCGAGCAGCATGTGGCCGACGCGTCCGGGGCTCGAATTCTCCTGATGCAGCACGATCAGGATTTTTGGCTTCGAACTCGTTCTGCGCGGCATCGTCAGGCGAGATCCCCGTCTATTCGTCGCTCGACGTTCCACGCGCGCCCGGCGCCTGCGCCGCCGCCTTGCGGCGCGCCTCGACCCGGTCGTGACGCTCGACGCCGATCAGCTCGGCGACGCGCCACACCGTATTGTCCTCCAGTTCGTGCAGCTCGCCATCGGCATAGACGATCTCCCACATCAAGCCGATGAACGCCTTGCGTCCTTCCGCGTCGAGATGGCGCTTGAGCACGCTGGTGAAGGCATAGAGGTCGATCGCCTCATTGTCGGCCCGCTCGCCGGCGGCGACGAGCGCTTCGAGTTCGGCGCCGCTGATCGAGTAGCTCTCGGAGAGCACGGCCTTGAAGCGCTCCCATTCGACGTCCTGGCGCACGCCGTCGGCATTCATCACATGGTAGAGCAGCGCCGAGGCTGCGACGCGCGGATCATCCGTGCTGGCATGCGCGCTGGGGCTGGCCGGTAAATCCCTCAGAAACGACAGAACGCGTTCGAACATCAATCCATTCCCAAACGGCCCAAAGGCCAAGTCAAATCAGCCGATGGCCAAATCAAAACAGCCGGAACCGGCGTGGCGACTTTTCCGCTTCCTCGTCCGGATCGACACCCGGATCGTCCGGCAAGCGCGCCAGTTCTTCCGCCGGCTCGACGGCCTCGGCATCCGCCGGGACCGCCGCGAAGGCTGCGGCCGTGACTGGCGTGACGTAGTCTTCGCTTCTATCGGTTCCTTTGCCCGTTGCCTCGCTGCCCTGGACAGCATGATCGACGACGTCGATCGGCTTTTCCGACACCGGTCTGGCCGGCGCTTCGATAGCGACAACCGTGGCGTCCGGCGCGTCCTCGCGGCTGTCGATCAACTGGCCAAGCCGCTCCATCGGCGCGCGCCATTCGAAGGCGTCCAGCCGGCCGCTGACCGGCGATACCGGCGCCCAGCGCTCCGAAACGACGCCATCGGCGACCCAGGCCGGGTCGCGCGGCGCCCGCACCGCCTTGGACAGCAGCTGCCGTACCTTGCCCTGGTCGCCGGTCTCGGCCTCCTCGATATCGGCCAGCAGCAAATAGGCACCCTCGCGGCGGTCCATCCGGATCGCGGCCTCAGCCTCACGGCGGGCAGTCGGGAAATCCTGCGCGTCGAGCGCCGCACGCGCCACCGTCATCGACGATTCGGCGTGGTTCCTCTTCATTTCCTGCAGCTTCTTGGCCCTGTTGAGCCGGTCAAGCACGGCATCGCCCGGCCTTGCATGGGTATAGAGCTCGGCGATCTCGGGATGCGGCTCGGCCTTCCACGCGGCTTCGAGGATCTTCGAGCCCTTGCGCACATCGTTCTGCTTGAACAGTGCGGCGGCGGCGGCAACGGCGGCAGGCGCGAAATCCGGCTGCAGCTTGTTGGCCTCGAGCGCCGCTGTCCTTGCCGTGGCAGGATCGCTGCCGGCGAGCGCCTGCGCCTTGGCGGTCAACAGCACGGCCCGGCGGCGGTTGGCGGCGTCGCGTTCGATTTGCCGCGTCGACTTCTGCGCATCGACCAGTTTCAAGGCCCCATCCCAATCGCCGCGCGCGGTCAGCTCTTCCAGCGTCGATTCGGCGGCCCAGGCCAGTTGCGGCGCAACGGCGGCGGCACGGCCGGCATAGTGCCTGGCGGCGTTGCGGTCGCCAAGCCGTTCGGCTTCGAGATAGAGCCCGCGCAGGCCGAGCAGCCGCATTTCGGGATCGTCGAGCATGCTCTCGAACTTTTGCCTGGCGCCTTCATGGTCGCCTTCCAGCAGCGACGCCTGCGCCTCGAGCAGATGAATCAGCGGTTCCTGGTCGGAACGGATCAGCTTCGCCGCTTCCTTGGTCTTCTTGCGGGCCAGCGCGCCGTCACCGGCACCGGCGGCGATCATGCCGGTCGACAGCGCCTGATAGCCACGGTCGCGGCGGCGCACGCGGAAATAGCGCGAGATGGTATAGGGGCTGTTCCACAGCGACTTGATCAGCCACCACAGGATCATCACAGCGGCGACCACGGTGACGACGGCCACAGCCGCCACCATCAGGCTGACCTGGTACTGGTAGCCGTTGAAGGTGACGACCATGTCGCCCGGCCGGTCGGCCAGCCAGGCAAAGCCCAGCCCGAGCGCGAAGACGACGATGAGGAAGGCGAGCAGGCGGATCATCGTGTTGCCCTCATGCCTTCATCGCGCCGGAGATCAGCGCGTCGACCTGGGTTTCGACATCGATGCGCGCCTTCAGTTTGCCGGCAAAATCGGCGCCCGCCGCCTTCACCGCTTCCGGCAGCCTGTCATATTCGCTGAGCGCCTTGGCATAGTCGCCCTGGGTGACCGCCACTTCCATGCGCGCCACGGTTTCTGGTGCACCGGCGCCCTCGACGGCACCGATCGGGCGAACCTTGACCAGCGATTCGGCACTCGACATCAGGTTCTGCAAGAAGCCGGCATTCTCATCGACCGGCGTTGCCGCGGCGACCATGGCATTGGCGGCGGCATCCATCTGCGAGGCGATCTCGGTGCGGGTGGGCACACCCTTTTCGGCATAGGGCCGCAAAGTCGCGATCTGAGACGCATTGGGTGAAATCGCGGCCAGCGTATCGAGTTCGGCCGAGAACGGCGCGCCGCGTTCAAGCGCCGACTTCAACGCCGACGCGGCGATGGCGAGCGCGATCTTCGGCTGTCCTGCCGCCGCCTCGACCTTGCCGGAAAGCTGCGACACCGACTGCTCCAGCGCGGTGAGTCTACCATCCTGCGCCTTCGCCGCCTCGCCTGTCGATTTCACCAGCGCATCGAGATCGGCCAGCTTTTCGTTGAGCGGGCCAAGATCGACCGGTGCCGCGCTGCCGGCCTTGCCGAGAGCGGCGACCGCGGTTTCGATCTGCTTGACCTTGTCGCCAAGGGCGGCAAGCCCGGCATTGTCGCCCGCACCACCCTGTTCGACCGCCGATTTCAGCGCCGCTATATCGGCCTTTACCTGCTCCAGGCCCGAGGAAAGCCCGACCACCTTGGCCGCTGCGTCGTTGTTGCCGCCGGCTTCCCTGAGGCCGGCGATGTCGCTCTTCAGCGAAGCGATCTCGCCATTGACGCCATCGAGCGACACGCCCGAACCGGAACCCGGTGCGCCGAGCAGACCGGCAAATTGCAGGCCGCCGGCGCCGACCAGTGCGATGACACCACCGATGATGCCGGCGGCGATGCCGTTGAGGCCGCCACGTTTTGCCGCAGCAGGTGTGGGCGCCATCTTTTCGTCCCGCGTCTGAGTTTTCGGCTGACTGTCGTCGGTGCGCTTCGCCGATGCATCCTCGAAATTGTAGTCGGAGGCCTTGGCGCGGTTGGCTGGCGCATCGGAGCCGGGATAGGGCAGCTCGGGTTCAGTCGCTTTGGCCTCCCCGGACGGCTCGGTCCCGGCCTGCCCCGGGGCGGCGTCGGCATGCTCCCAGGGTTCGAGATCGGTCTGGTCGGCATGCACCGGCTCTTCGGGCGTCTCCGGCTGCGAGGCGCTAGCGGCTTCTTCAGCCTTTGCCTCGTCGGTCTGCGCCGCGGCCTTGGCGGCATCCTCGTCGACGACGCGCGATACGGCGCCGGGCTCGAGATCGATGGTCACCGGCTCACGGCGGCTTTTCGAGTGTCGCATCTTCGGCGTCTTGACCATGCCGGGGCTCCGCAAAATTCGCTTCGTCTCAACGCCTGGCGGCGCGTGATGGTTCAGAAAGGGTCTAGCACATCACCAAGCGGTGAAAAGGGGCGGTGTGATGACGCGGCTCAGGGCAGCACCCGCAAAAGCGCCAGCAGCGCCTCCTCGTCGGGCTGTGCGGCAATGCCGATTGCTTTGCCGGCGCGGTCGTCGAAGGCAGCGGCGATGCGCGCGGAAAGAGCGAAAAAACGCGTCTTTTCAAAGACCTCTTGCAGAGCCGGCCGGTTGGTCAGAACCTGCATCGCGGCGGCCGCCTTGGCCGAATAGAGCAGCACCGCATCGACCGGTTGGCCGGACAGCAGCGCAAGGATAGCCTCGTCGGAATACCGCACCGGCAATGTGTCATATGTCTCCACGGCGGAGACTTGGACTCCAGCCGCTTCCAGCCTCTGCTCAAACATCGGAAATCGAACGCGTCCGCAGAGATAGACGATAGCCTCGCCGGAAAGCGCCGCCGCGATACCATTGGTCAGCGTCTCGGCATCGCCGGAGCCTTCAATGACCGACGAAAAGCCCATCCTGCGCGCCGCTTCGCCGGTTCTCGCTCCCACGGCATGGCAAGGCAGAGCAGCAAGCGCCGCGATCACCTCTTTTGAAGCATGGCGCACGGCATTGGCGCTGGTGACGGCAACGGCAACAGCCTCATCTAGAATGAGCCCGGCATCGACCGGCAAGACCACAGTTTCGGTCAGCGGCAGAACAACCGGTTGGAATCCCATGTCCTGAAGCCGCCGCGCCGTGCGCGATGCGCCCGGTTCCGGTCTGGTCACCAGGACGCGAAGCATCTCAGAGCCAGCCGTCGAAGAATTTTTCGCCGGCCTTGGACCGCACCGTCCGGGCGGCCTCATCGCCGATGCGGGCGGCATCCTGTGCCGGCCCCTGGAGCTCGACCGTGTGCGACTGCGTGCCATCAGGCGAGATGATCAGCCCGGAGAAAGAGAGCTTTCCGGCCTCGATCGCCGCATAGCCGGCGATCGGCGTGCGGCAGGAACCGTCGAGCGCCGCCAGGAAGGCGCGCTCGCAAGCCAGCGCCTGTCCGGTCGGCACGTCATGGATCGCCACCAGCATCTTTTCGACGTCACGATCGCCGATGCGGGTCTCGATGCCGATCGCGCCCTGTCCGGGTGCAGGTGGAAAGATGTCCAGCGGTATTAGGTCGGTAACGACATGTTCGAGCCCCAGCCGCTTCAGTCCGGCATAGGCGAGGATGGTACCGGCGGCGACCCCTTCGTCGAGCTTGCGCAACCGCGTCTGCACATTGCCGCGGAACATCACCACGTCGAGATCCGGCCGCATGCGGCGGATCAGCGCCTGCCGCCTGAGCGACGACGAGCCGATTTTTGCACCGTGCGGCAATTCGGCGATCGTCGTTGCCGCCTTGCCGACAAAGGCGTCGCGCGCGTCCTCACGCGGCAGGAAGGCAGCGAGTTCCAGGCCATTGGGCAGTCGCGTCGGCATGTCCTTCGACGAATGCACGGCGATGTCGATCGCGCCGGCGAGCAGCGCTTCCTCGATTTCCTTGGTGAACAGGCCCTTGCCGCCGGCTTCCGACAGCGGCCGGTCCTGGATGCGGTCGCCACTGGTCGAGATGACGACGACCTCGAAGGCTTCCGCCGGCAGGCCATGCGCGGCCATCAGCCGCGCCTGCGTTTCATGCGCCTGGGCCAGGGCCAGCGGGCTGCCGCGTGTTCCGATTTTCAAGATTGTTTGCATGGCGCGCGGTCCGTGATAACCCCCGGCTGGCTTTGCGTTTCCGGCACTCTCCCTAACGAGGAACGTACGGCTACACAATCTCTAGGGATAGCGACGAATTGATCCGCGTTCTGGGCATTGAGACGAGTTGTGACGAGACCGCCGCCAGCGTCGTGGCGCTGGAAGGCGATGCCGCGCCGAAAATCCTGTCCAACGTCGTGCTTTCCCAGATCGAGGAGCATGCGGCCTTCGGCGGTGTCGTGCCCGAGATTGCCGCGCGCGCCCATGTCGAGGCGCTGGATGGCATCATCGAGGCGGCCCTTGCCGATTCGGGCACAAGCCTTGCCGATATCGATGCGATCGCCGCCACCGCAGGGCCCGGCTTGGTCGGCGGCCTGATCGTCGGGCTGATGACCGCCAAGGCGATCGCCGCGGCGGCGGGCAAGCCGCTGATCGCCATCAACCACCTCGAAGGCCACGCCTTGACGGCGCGGCTGACCGACGGGCTCGATTTCCCTTATTTGCTGCTGCTGGTCTCCGGCGGCCACACGCAGATCCTGGCCGTGCGCGGCGTCGGCGACTATCAGCGTTGGGCCACCACCATCGACGACGCGCTCGGCGAAGCCTTCGACAAGACCGCCAAGATGCTCGGCCTGCCCTATCCCGGCGGGCCGAATGTCGAGAAGGCGGCACAGACGGGCAATGCCTCACGCTTTGCCTTTCCCCGTCCCATGAAAGGTTCGGCGCAGCCCGATTTCTCCTTCTCCGGTTTGAAGACCGCCGTGCGCCAGGCGGCGACGGCGATCGCGCCGCTGAGCGACCAGGATGTCGCCGACATCTGCGCCTCATTCCAGGCGGCGGTCGCCGATGCGCTGGCCGACCGCGTTTCGCGCGCGCTGGCGCGCTTCAGCCAGACATTTCCCGGCACGAGAAAGCCCGCGCTGGTCGTCGCCGGCGGCGTCGCCGCCAACCGCACCATCAAGGCAACGCTGGACCGGCTCTGCACCGACGCCGGTTTCACCTTCGTCGCGCCGCCGCTTAAACTTTGCACCGACAATGCGGCGATGATCGCCTGGGCCGGCATCGAACGGCTGCGGGAAGGCATGGCGCAGGAGAACGGCTTCGATTTCGTGCCGCGATCGCGCTGGCCGCTGGACAGCATCTCGGCGCCGATGGTCGGCTCCGGCCGGCGCGGAGCCAAGGCATGACCGGTCGAGCCACGAACAATCCGAGCAAAAGCGGCTGGCGAGTCACCGTGCTGGGCGGCGGTGCCTGGGGCACAGCGCTCGCGCTGGCGATGCTGCGCGCCGGCCATGCGGTGCGGCTGTTCGCGCGCGACCCGGAAACCGTGGCCGCGATCGGCCGTGGCGAGAACCCGCGCTACCTGCCCGGCATTGCTATTGCGCCCGGCATCGAGGCGACATCAGACATCAAGGCAGCGCTCGCTGGCGCCGATTGCGTGCTGGCGGTGACCCCGGCGCAATCCTTACGGGCGACGCTGACAGCCGCGAAGGACCATATGCCTTCTGGCATCCCGCTTGTTCTCTGCGCCAAAGGCATCGAGCGCGACACTGGTGCCTTGCTGTCGGCAATCGTCGAGGAGATCCTGCCGCAAAATCCGATCGCCGCGCTGTCCGGCCCGAGCTTCGCCACCGATGTTGCCAGGGGATTGCCGACAGCGGTGGTGGTCGCCGCTGGCGACGAGGCGCTTGCCGCCGACCTTGCCGCCCGTTTTTCGGCAGAAAATCTGCGCTGCTATTCGAGCGACGACCTGATCGGTGTCGAGATCGGCGGTGCCTTGAAGAATGTCTTTGCCATTGCCGCCGGTGCGGTCACCGGCGCCGGGCTTGGCGCCAGCGCCCAGGCCGCCATGGTGACGCGCGGCTTCGTCGAACTGCGCCGCATCGGTGCCGCCTTCGGCGCCAGGCCCGAGACCTTGATGGGGCTTTCCGGCCTTGGCGATCTGCTGCTGACCTGCTCGTCGGCGCAATCGCGCAACTTCGCCTATGGGCTGGCGCTCGGGCAAGGCAAGGCGCTTGCCGGACTGCCGCTGGCCGAGGGTGTGCCGACGGCGGCGATCGCCGCCCGCATCGCCGCCGAGCGCGGCATCGACGCGCCGATCATCGCCGCCGTCGCTGCCATACTGGACGGCACGATCACCATCCGCCAGGCCGTGACGGCCTTGATGACCCGGCCGCTGAAGACCGAAACCAACGATTGATCCCCCCAACCTCAATCCCGAGAGCCAGGAGAAGACCATGCTGTTTGCTTTTGTTTGCAAGGACAAGCCGGGAAGCCTGCAGATACGCCTCGACACGCGGCCCGTGCACGTCGCCTTTCTCGAAGGGCTGAATGCGGAGAAGAAACTGGCCTTTGCCGGTCCGTTCCTCGATGCCGACGGCAAGCCCAATGGCAGCCTCGTGGTCGTCGAGGCGCCGGATCTGGCCGCAGCCCAAGCCTTGTCGGCCGCCGACCCCTATGCCAAGGCGGGACTGTTCGAAAGCGTCGAAATCCGCCCGTGGAACTGGACGTTCAACAAGCCGGCGGCTAGTTAATTTCCGGTCGCCCGCAACTGGCCCGCAAGGAGGAGAAAACATGAACTACTGGCTGTTCAAATCCGAACCCTCGGTTTTCTCCTTCGAGGCGTTGAAGGCCAAGGGCAAGGCCGGCACGCAATGGGACGGTGTGCGCAATTACGCCGCCCGCAACAACATGAAGGCGATGCAGATCGGTGATCTCGGCTTCTTCTACCATTCCAATGAGGGGCTGAACGTGGTCGGCATCGCCGAGGTCTGCGCGCTGGCTCATCCGGACACCACTGCGGATGACCCGCGCTGGGAATGCGTCGACATCCGCGCCGTCAAGGATGTGCCGAACCCGCCCACACTGGAACAGGTCAAGGCCAACCCAAAACTTGCCGACATGGCGTTGGTGCGGCTCGGACGGCTTTCCGTGCAGCCGGTGACCCCGGCGGAATGGAAGGAAGTCTGCCGCATGGGCGGCCTTACACCTGCTCCGTGACGGTACTCACGCCGAACAGCGCGCAAAAATTCATCCTCGAAAACACGGCGCTGATGGCGCCGCCGCATGTGCCTGAGATTGTTCTGCACCTCGCCGATGAAGCGCACGATCTTTGGCAGCGCACCGAGGACGAATTGGTCGAGATCGGCCTGCCGCCGCCCTTCTGGGCCTTTGCCTGGGCCGGCGGCCAGGGCCTCGCCCGCTATGTCCTGGACAATCCCGACACGGTGCGAGGCAAGCGCGTGCTCGACTTCGCCTCGGGCTCCGGCCTTGTCGCCATCGCCGCCGCCCAGGCGGGTGCGGCTCAAGTGATCGCCGCCGACATCGACCCGTTCTGCGCCACGGCGATCCGCCTCAACAGCGAGGCTAATGGCGTCGGCATCGAATTCCTCGGCACGGACTGCATCGGCACCGATGCCGGCTGGGACGTGATTCTCGCCGGTGACGTTTTTTACGACAAATCCTTCGCCGACAGCCTGATGCCGTGGTTCGCGACGCTCAAGGCGCGCGGCGCGGCGATCTTCGTCGGCGATCCCGGCCGGTCGTATATGCCCAAAGCGGGCCTGGAGCCGCTTGCGGTCTATGAGGTCGCCGTCACCCGGGCTCTGGAGGATTCCCTGGTCAAGCGCACCACCGTCTGGCGCTTTGCTTGACGCCATCGCCGAAGCGCCTGATACAACGTGCAGGCATGCCGTACGGCCTGCGTCTGGAGGGGGAAAGCTCATGGATTTTTCAGCAGTGAACTGGCTGGCGGTGATCGCCGCCGCCGTCTTGGCCTGGCTGTTCGGCGCCGCCTGGTACATGGCGTTGAGCAAGCCGTGGCTGAAGGCCGCCAAGCTCGATCCGGCGACGATGAAGAAATCGCCGCTGCCTTTCGTCATCAGCTTCATCGCCGAACTGCTCATGGCCACCATCATGGCGCTGGTTGTCGGCGCCATGACCGGTGGTGAGCCGACATGGCTTGCCGGGCTTATCTTCGGCTTCGTGCTTTGGCTGGGTTTTGTCGCCACGACGCTGTCGGTCAACCATCGCTACGAGAATTTCGGCTGGGACCTGACCCTCATCGACGGTGGCCACTGGCTGGGTGTCCTGCTGATCATCGGCGCGGTGATCGGCTGGTTCGGCGCCGCGGCAAGCTGAGACGGTGCGTTGACGATGGCAGCCGGATTTCCACGCGACCTGGTGTTCACCCGGATCTGCCACGTCAAGCAGGGCTATGACGATCGGCGCCGCCACATTGTCCGCGAATTCGAGCGGCGTGGCGTGCCGGTCTATTTTTATACGGACTGGGACCGGCCCGATATCACCCCGGAGATTCGCAACGAGCTGGTCGCGCCTGCCTTTACCCACCCGCCGGCCGTCTCGCTGGCGCTGAAGCATGTCGGCATCTGGCGCGATTTCCTCGAGACCGACCTGCCCTATTGCCTGGTCTTCGAGGACGACGTCTTCCTCGCCCGCGACTTTGTCGGCAAGTTCCGGCAGGGGCTTTCCGAACTCGGCGGTCCGACGCGCAAGGCCGTCATCTATCTCGGCAATGGCAGCAACTACTACACGCCGAGCTGGAAATTGCGGAAGGGTCAAAGGCTCTACCCGGCACTGCACGCCCGATGCACCGATTCCTACCTCATCACCCGCCCGGTCGCTGAAGCGCGTTGTGCCTGGATCGAGCAGAACAAGATATACACCTCGATCGACCACCAGGTCGAACAGATGGACGAGAAGCTCGGCATTGAAATGCTGTGGTTCGAGCGGCCGATTGTCGAACAAGGCAGCGAAAACGGCGCTTTCCAGACGTCCATTTCGGCGAAAAACTATCCGCGTTTGTACAAAAGCGTGAAATGGAAATGGAAGAAATACACCCGCATGATCTTCGGCCATAACGCCCGGTCGTGACCGAAAGACCGGGCTCGGCGCAGCCGGCTCATGCCTCCGTGCCGTGCGTCTTTGCCGCCTCCTCGAGAAGCCATTCGCGAAACGCGACGATGCGTGCGTCGTCCTTCACGGTTTGCGGATAGACCAGGAAATAGGCGAACTCCGGCGCGACCTTGATGCCGAGCTCGAAGGGACGGACAAGCCGCCCTTGCGACAAATCGTTGGCGACCATGGCGAAGTCGGCCAGCGCCACGGCGTTGCCGTCGAGTGCTGCCTGCGTGGCATCGGTCGAGGAGCCGAAGACGAGGGTGCGGCTGTCATCGAAATCGTCAACGCCGGCCGCCTGCATCCACATGCTCCAGTTCGGCCAGGTGACGCCTTGCCGCGACCATTCGATATGCGCCAGAGTGTGCCGAAAGAGGTCGCGCGGTTCATTGAGCGGCGGCCCCGACGCCAAAAGCGCCGGGCTGCACACCGGGATGATGATGTTGTCGAACAGCCGATGCGCGCAAAGCCCCGCATATTTGCCGGTGCCGAAGCGAATGCCGATATCGACGTCGTCGCGCTCGAAGTCCCTGACATCGTAGGTGATGTCGAAGCGCAACTCGATGCCCGGCTTTTGACGGCGGAAATCATCGACGCGCCGCATCAGCCATTTTGTCGCGAACTGCGCGTCGAGCGTCACTTTCAGCAGCGCCGTGCCGCGCGTCACCTTGCGGGCGCGGGACACCGCCCGGTTGAGCAAGTCGAGCGCGTCGATCGATGCCTCGAACAGAACGTTTCCCGCTTCCGTCAGCCGCATGGTGCGGCTGGTGCGCGTGAACAGCACCAGTTCGAGCTGCTCCTCGATTTCCTTGACCTGGTGGCTGACCGCGGCCGGCGTCAGCCCAAGCTCGTCGGCGGCGCGGGTGAAATTGAGGTGACGCGCGGCCGCCTCGAAGGTCCTCAGCGCACGCGTTCCGGGCAGGAGGCGAGACATCAGCGCATAATTTCGAAAGAGCGGATCATGGCGTCTCGATCCTCAAACAAAACTTGATGATTGAGCAAAAACTACTCGTTTCCTCCCAAGATTTCAATCAGGCATGATGCGAGCATCGAAGTACCATTAAACCGGATTTGAAGTCCGGAGAGAAACGGATCGCATCATGTCTCACGTCGCTCTTCACCCCGCATACACCGCCCGGCCGGCCTGGCTGTCGGCGGTCCGCGATTGGCTCCGTCAGGCCAGGGTCGCGGTCAATCTTCCGCACCAGAACGTCGAGGACCTGTCCGATCGGCAGCTGCGCGATATCGGCGCTGGCCGCAAGGATATTGGCCGGGCCATGGACCGCGAGATCGGCCGGCTGGACCTGCTCGACATCGGCTGGCAGCAGCCAAGGAAGTAGGGTTGGGCAGTAGGGAACAGGCAGTAGGCCTCAGAAAGAGAACCCTACTGCCTACTGCCTACTGCCTACTGCCTACTGCCTACTGCCTACTGCCTACTGCCTACTGCCTACTGCCTACCTCACCACCCTCACCACCATCCGGTCCGACAGCAGCGGCAAGAGCCGCTTCATCGTCCGCGCGGTCACCGCGACGCAGCCTTGCGTCGGCGTGAAGCCGGGACGTGCCAGGTGGAAGAAGATGGCGCTGCCACGTCCCCTGCGGCGCGGCGAAATATTCCAGTCGAGCACCAGGCAGGCGTCGTAGAGCCGGTCGTCGCGCCGCATGCGTTCATGGCTGGCGCCGTAGGGAATCTTGACCGGCCTGTTGTAGTTGCGGTCGTCCGGTACTTCGCACCAGCCGAGATCGGGCCCGATCGGCGTCATCGCCAGCCGCGTCCGGCGGCCACCGGAAAACTGATCTCCCCGAAAATAACCCGACAGTATCCGCATCGAGCCAAGTGGCGTGGCGCCGTCGCCCTCGCGCTTGTCGGCCGAGATGCCGCCGCGCCCCAGCGCGCAGGCAAACACCGTATTTCCGGCCTGCAGCAGGCCCTGGCTGGGGTGGCCCGGCCTTGCCCGAACGGTCAGCACACGCAGCCGTTTCAGCAAAATTGCGCCGGCTGCATTGCGATCGAGTTTTTTCTTGTATGATCGTGCCACGGAACAAATCACTGTGATCGGCTATTGTGTCGGCCAGCTTCCGCATAAATACGCAGCGGTCAACTGAATTCGCTTTTCAAAACAACGGATTGATCCATGACTTCACGCACCATTCTAATCGTCGACGACGATGACGACCTGCGCGGCACACTGGTCGAGCAACTCGCCCTCTATGAGGAATTCGACGTGCTGCAGGAAGCGACTGCGGCAAAAGGCGTCACCGCGGCACGCGGCGGCCTCATCGACCTGCTCATCATGGATGTCGGCCTGCCCGACATGGATGGCCGCGAAGCCGTCAAGATCCTGCGCAAGGGCGGCTACAAGGCGCCCATCATCATGCTGACCGGCCACGACACCGATTCGGATACGATTCTGGGTCTTGAGGCCGGCGCTAACGATTATGTGACCAAGCCGTTCCGCTTCGCGGTCCTGCTTGCACGCATCCGCGCGCAGCTGCGCCAGCATGAGCAGAGCGAGGACGCCACCTTCTCGGTCGGCCCCTACACCTTCAAGCCCAGCCAGAAGCTGCTCATCGACCCGCGGGGCGGCAAGGTGCGGCTGACGGAGAAGGAAGCCTCGATCATCAAATATCTCTACCGCGCCGACCAGAAGGTGGTGACGCGCGACGTGCTGCTGGAGGAGGTCTGGGGCTACAATTCCGGCGTCACCACGCACACGCTGGAAACCCATGTCTACCGGCTGCGCCAGAAGATCGAGCGCGATCCTTCCAATGCGGAAATTCTTGTGACAGAAAGCGGCGGCTACAAGCTGGTTCCTTAAACATTTCATTATCCAATAAGCGGTCTGGGCGGGGCCGCGTTCGGGTGCGATCCTGTTGGAGGAGATTCAGGGTCGACTCGTGAAGGAGGGATTGGACTGACCGTTCGGGGACGCAGCTAGAGATGGCGTTGGATGACGACATCCGCATCCTGTCCGCCGTGAGGCTCTTCGAGGGTTTCACGCAGGAACAGCTACGCCTGCTCGCGTTCGGCGCCGAGAACACCCTGCTGCAGGCCAACCACAAGCTTTACCGCGAGGACGACGAGGCCGATTCGGCCTACGTCGTGGTCAGCGGACGCATCGTGCTGTACCGCGAGCAGAGTGACGAACGCATCCCGATCGGCACCGCCGGCCCCGGCACCATCCTGAGCGAACTGGCATTGATCGCCGACAGCAACCGGCTGACCAGCGCGTCGGCCGAAATCGATTCGGAAGTGATCCGGCTGAGCCGCAAGATGTTCCGTCGCATCCTGGAGGAGTATCCCGACGTGGCGGTGAAACTACACCAGCGCATCCTCGACGATTTCCAGGCCATGATCGCCCGCATCGAGAAGCTGGCGCCGCGGTTTGGCGGGTAAATCTAATTGCCATCTCGAACGGGTTTTGGCCTGAACAGGCACCAGAATGGCTTCCCGGGCGCAAGTTCACCTTGGCCGAGGAGTTGAAACCCGCAGTGCCCATAGAAAGCCAAATTCTTGCGTTGTGCGGTTTCGAGAAACGTCCCTGCCGAGACAGGATCTCTTTCGGCAAGATCGCAATAAGCCTTGACGAGCGCGCCGCCGGCCCCCTTTCCCTGCATCGAGGGGTGAACGCCAAGGACCCCAAGGTAGAAATGCGGTTCCTGCGGCTTGTATTCCTCACTGATGGCGTCCGCCCTCTCGAAGCGCGAAGCCATCGATGCCTGTCTTTGCTGAAGCAAAGCCCATCTTTGCTGGTGCGCCGGAGGCCATTCAGGCCGCTGCGTATCATAGCCCATCACCGCACCAAGGATGCGACCCTCGCTCTTTAACAGCAGCACAGGCATGCCAAGCGCCAGGCGCGCCGCCATCAGGATCGAGAAGAACTCTGTCACCAGGTCCTGACGCTGCGGAGGATCGCCCGTGAAGAAGAAAGCCATCTGCGGATCATCGGCAAAGGCAGCCGCCAGACATTCGGCCGCCGATGTCACATCCGGCTCTCGTGCTGCCACTATCTCCATTCAACGATCCCTTTGGCCTCCTAGAGCAATTCCAGGAAAAGTGTGAGCGGTTTTCCGTCAGGAATTGCGTCAAAACAGAGAGTTAGAGCGGTTCGTCGTTTCCATGAAACGGTGAAACGCTCTAATCCAGATCGAACCGCGCAATCACCGGCACATGGTCCGACGGCCGGTCCCAGCCGCGTGCGGCGCGCAGGATCTCGTAGCCGGCAAAACTGGGCACCAGGTTCGGCGACGACCAGACATGGTCGAGCCGACGGCCGCGATTCGACGCTTCCCAATCCTGTGCGCGATAACTCCACCAAGTGTAGAGCTTCTGCTCCAGCGGCACGTTGAGCCGCATCAGGTCGACCCAGTCGCCGGCCAACCGCATGGCCTCGAAATTTTCCGTCTCGACCGGCGTGTGGCTGACCACGTTGAGCAATTGCTTGTGCGACCAGACGTCGTGCTCGAGCGGCGCGATGTTGAGGTCGCCGACCAGCACCGAGGCGGACACCTCGCTATGTTCGGCGCGGATGGCGTTCATCTCGGCGACGAAATCGAGCTTGTGCTTGAACTTCTTGTTGATCTCGGGATCCGGTTCGTCGCCGCCCGCCGGAACGTAGAAATTGTGCACCAGGATCGTCTTGCCGCCGGCCCGCACCGTCACCGACAGATGCCGGCTGTCCTCGATCTCGCAGAAGCGGCGCTTTTCGACCACCTCGATCGGCCGCCGCGCCACCGTCGCCACGCCGTGATAGCCCTTCTGGCCATGGAACACGATGTGCTGGTAGCCTAGCCTGCGGAATGCCTTTTCGGGAAACAGCTCATCGGGAACTTTCGTTTCCTGCAGGCACAGCACATCGGGGGCGTACTCATCGAGCAGCCGCTCGACGATCGGCATGCGCAGGCGCACGGAGTTGATGTTCCAGGTGGCAATCGAAAAGGGCATTGGCAATCCGGAGGCAGCGTGCTCCCAGCCAGGACCGATGAACCCTGACGGAGAAGACGCCTTTTGAGGGAGTCAGCCCGGAAACTGCCAGCCTGGCGCCGCAAAGACAAGCCGGGCTATGCTTGGAAACCCGCTGAGGCGCGACCTAAGGTGCGTACCTCAGCGCGTCTTGGAGTTCAGCTCGCGGTTGGCCGTATAGTCGATGGCAAACGTGTCTGGGGCGAAGCTGACGCCTTCCTTGGTGTTGAAGATCATCACCGTGGTATCCTTGCCTTGCGCGTCGGTGATCGTCCACTGGCGCAGATCATAGGTTTTCGGATCGAACATCATGGTGATCATCGCATTGCCGAACACCGACTTGTCGGAAAGCTTGATGGTGGTGAGGTCGTCTTCTTCCTTGACGCTCTTGACGCGGTCGCCTGAGAGGTCGATGCGGTCGTCGAGCAGCAGCTTGAGCGGCGTCTTCGACAGCGGATAGAGATCGGACGTCCTCATTTTCTTGTTGAGGATGACCACCGACTTGCCGTCCGAAATCACCTTGAAATTCGACGCCCCGTCATAGTTGAAGCGGATCTTGCCCGGCCGTTCCAGGAAGAACTTGCCACCGGTCTGCTCGCCCTTGGGACCGAACTGGACGAATTCGCCGCTCATCGATTTGACCGAGGAAAAATGGTCCGCGATTTTCTGCGCGGCCGGGGGCACGGCCGCCTGAGCCGAGGCCAGCAATTCGAAGCCGGGTATCACATTGAGGGCGGCTGCACCCGCAATGACAACGCCAAGGCCGAGCAGTTGGCGGCGGGTGGGAGCAAAATCCCTGAGTGCGGAAAGATGGTTCTTCATGTCGGTCACTCGCTTGATGATTCCTGTATCTGTCGCTGTCGTGAACCCCCAGTTGGGCTGAAGTTTGGCGGTAGCGCGGCGCTGCTTCGCCTCAACGCGCCAGCGGGTTCAAAGTTGCCGTGAGCTCCCTGCCATCAGAATTTGTCGTCCTCGGTCGGTACAAGGATCTCGCGTTTTCCGGCATGGTTGGCCGGCCCGACAATGCCTTCCTTCTCCATCTTCTCGATGATCGAGGCGGCCCTATTATAGCCGATGCCGAGACGGCGCTGGATGTAGCTGGTCGACGCCTTGCCGTCGCGCAGCACCACGGCGACCGCCTGGTCGTAGGGGTCGTCGGAATCCTCGAAATTGCTGTTACCACCGCCGCTGGAGCCGCCGCCCTTGCCGGACGGTTCGTCATCGTCCTCGTCATCATCCTCGGTGATGGCGTCGAGATATTCGGGCACGCCCTGCAGTTTCAGGTGCCCGACGATCTTCTCGACCTCGTCATCGGAGACGAACGGGCCGTGCACGCGCTGGATGCGGCCGCCGCCGGCCATATAGAGCATGTCGCCCATGCCGAGCAGTTGCTCGGCGCCCTGCTCGCCCAGAATGGTGCGGCTGTCGATCTTCGACGTCACCTGGAAGGAAATGCGGGTCGGGAAGTTGGCCTTGATGGTGCCGGTGATGACGTCGACCGACGGGCGCTGCGTCGCCATGATGACGTGGATGCCGGCGGCACGCGCCATCTGCGCCAGGCGCTGCACCGCGCCTTCAATGTCCTTGCCAGCGACCATCATCAGGTCGGCCATTTCGTCGATGATGACGACGATATAGGGCATCGGCTCGAGATCGAGATTCTCCGTCTCGTAGATCGCCTCGCCGGTCTGGCGGTCGAAGCCGGTCTGCACTGTGCGCGATATCTTCTCGCCCTTCTTCTCGGCCAGCTGGACCCGCGCGTTGAAGCCGTCGATGTTGCGCACGCCGACCTTGGACATCTTGCGGTAGCGGTCCTCCATCTCGCGCACGGTCCATTTCAGCGCCACCACCGCCTTCTTCGGATCGGTGACGACGGGCGTGAGCAGATGCGGGATACCGTCATAGACGGACAGTTCCAGCATCTTCGGATCGATCATGATCAGCCGGCATTCCTGCGGCGTCAGCTTGTAGAGCAGCGACAGGATCATGGTGTTGATGGCGACCGACTTGCCGGAGCCGGTGGTGCCGGCGACCAGAACGTGCGGCATCTTGGCGATGTCGACGATGACCGCCTCGCCATTGATGGTCTTGCCCAGCGCCAGCGCCAGCTTGGACTTGGTGGTTTCGAAATCGCGGCTGGCCAGTATCTCCCTGAGATAGACCGTTTCGCGCTTGGCATTCGGCAGTTCGATGCCGATGGCGTTGCGGCCCGGCACCACGGCGACGCGACAGGCGATCGCGCTCATCGAGCGGGCGATGTCGTCGGACAGGCCGATGACGCGCGACGATTTGATGCCGGGCGCCGGTTCGAGCTCATAAAGGGTGACCACCGGGCCGGGCCGTACGGCGATGATCTCACCCTTGACACCGAAATCCTCCAGCACGCCCTCGAGCAGGCGCGCATTCTGTTCCAGCGCGTCCTTCGACAGGCTCGGATCCTTCGCCACGTTCTTCGGTTCCGACAGGAAATGCAGCGACGGCATTTCGAACGTGTCCGAGCCGATCAGCGAGGTCTGCGCCTCGCGCTGGACGCGCGCGCCCGGCACGGGGCGTGCCGCCGGCGCCTCGACGCGGGTGGCGGCGTCGGAGCGGAACTGCTGCACCTTGGCCGTTGGTGCCGCACGGCGCTGGCTGACGGGCTCCTCGTCGAAATCCATGTCCTCGTCATCGCGCTCGAAGATATCGTCATCGTCCGGATCGACGGAAACGCTGCGGTCATTGACCATGGCGGCGAAGAATTCCGGTTCGACACGGGCGCGGCCGTCCTGGCTCATCCGCGACTCGGCGAACTCGGCCGATTCGACCCTTTCGGCGGCGCGGCGCCAGGCGGTGGAGCGCTGCTCCATCTGTGGCTCGTATTCGTCCCGTTCCTGCCTGCGGCGCACGGCGCGGCGATGCATCCACGCGCGCAGCGAGAGCCACCAATGGGTGATGGCGCCGAGCGCCAATATGCCCTCGTCGCCCTCGTCCTCGTCATTGTCGAACAGAAGATCATCTTCGCGTGGATCGGCGGCGGCAGGCTCTTCCATGACGGCGAAGCCGTTCTTGCGACCGATCAGCGCCGCGCCATAGGCGAACAGCCAGAGCGTCGGCGCGGCCAGCAAAACGGCAAGCACGCTGGCGATCAGCCCGGTCGGGTAGCCGCCGATGAGGACGCCGGGAATCTTGAGCACCATGTCGCCGAACACGCCACCAAGACCGGTGGGCAGCGGCCAGGTCTTGGGCGGAACGATGCAGCCGGCGATCGCGGCGGCGAGCAGCGCGAAACCGAACCAGAACAGCCCGCGCTTGGGCAGCCTGTCGACGCCGCGCGCCGAAAACAGGAGATACCCCCAGATGACGGCGGGGACCAGCGCGGCAACCGCGGCAAGGCCGAAGAACTGCATGGCGAGGTCGGAGAACACGGCACCGGCATAACCCATGGCGTTGGTGACGGTGTTGTTGGTGGCGTGCGAGAAGCTTGGATCGGCAACGTTCCATGTAGCGAGGCTGGCGACCCCAAAGGCGACAGCCAGGAACAGACCGGCGCCGACCAGCCGGCCGACCTGGCGCCGCGCGAAAGCCTGGATGCCGTGCCCCGTATCGGCCAGCGCGAGCGGTGCTGAAGCCCCTGAACGCATGCTCTTCCCCGTCAGATTGCCTGGCCGGAGCGCATGACGCACTCCGGCAGATTCGGAGGTCAGACTAGCCGTGGGAAGGTTAAGGCCGCATTAACCATGGCTTTTTACCGACGCCTCATCCAGACAGGGATGGCGGGCCGTGAAGCCCGCCATCCCTGTCTTGAAACGCCGGAGCGATCGGGCCCTTCCGGACCCGATCTCGCGCAATCACTTGTGGCCGGCATACGGCGCCATGTTGGTGGGCTCGTCGAGCGCGCCAGCAAGTGCAACACCGCTGAGCATCGACAAAGCCAGCGCTCCCAGGAAGATGTTCTTAATGTTCATCAGTTGGTTCCTTCCCTGTTGGTAGCGAGCGCCAGGACGGCGCTCGCTACCCCCAGTACGGAGCCGGAGAGCCCTCCGTTTCTTCCTGTTGGCACATTCGGCGAACGTGATCACGTTGAAAAACGATTCACCCTTCGTCTTTTCCAAGCGTACGATTTTCCAAAAAAAGAGGCCCGAATTGCTTCGGGCCTCAATGCGTGAGCCTCTTTCGAGAACGTCACGACGGGATCTCTTTTGGCAACTCCTGGGAAATCCGGACTGCGGTTTTCAGGCATGAGTTGCGGGAGGAACCATGGGACCGGCGGGAGGAGGATCCGCCGGCCCCTTGGCGAGGCTGGCCTTACGGCACCACTTCGCCATGCTGGGAGATGTCGAGGCCTTCGACCTCTTCCTGGGTCGTCGGACGCAGGCCGACCAGCGCCTTGACGATGTAGAGGATCACGAAGGTGGCAACCGCCGTCCACAGGATGGTGAAGGCGATGCCATAGAGCTGCTTGCCAATCGAAGCGTCTTTGCCGAGCGCATTGATCGCCGGATCGGCGAGCACGCCGGTCAGCAACGCACCGACCACACCGCCGACACCATGGACGCCGAACGCATCGAGCGAGTCGTCATAGCCGAACATATGCTTCACCTTGACCGCCGAGATGTAGCAGACCACGCCGGCGACGATGCCGACGATGAAGGCGCCGGTCGGGTTGACGAAGCCGGAAGCCGGCGTCACCGCCACCAGGCCGGCGACAGCACCCGAGATGATGCCGAGCACGGAAGGCTTCTTGGCGACGATCCATTCGGCGAACATCCAGGCCAGTGCCGCAGCGGCGGTGGCGACCTGGGTGTTGAGCATGGCAGCACCGGCAAGACCGTCAGCCGCCAGTTCCGAACCGGCATTGAAGCCGAACCAACCGACCCACAGCAGCGAAGCGCCGATCACCGAATAGACCAGGTTGTGCGGCGCCATGTTGGTGGTGCCGTAGCCTTCGCGCTTGCCGAGAACCAGCGCGCAGACCAGACCGGCGACACCGGCGTTGATGTGGACGACCGTGCCGCCGGCGAAGTCGAGCACGCCAGCCGCGCCAAGGAAGCCGCCGCCCCAGACCCAATGCGCGATCGGCGCATAGACGAACACCAGCCACAGCGCCATGAAGATCAGCAGCGCCGAGAACTTCATGCGCTCGGCGAAGGCGCCGGCGATGAGGGCAGGCGTGATGATGGCGAAGGTCATCTGGAACATCGAGAAGACGAATTCAGGAATGTTCGCCACCCCCGGCAACCACAGCGTCGAGACCGTGATGCCGTGATGGAAGAACCTCGAGAAGCCGCCGATATATTGGTTCAGGCCGGCGGAATCATTGGTGGTGAAGGCGAGCGAATAGCCGAACATGAACCACAGCACCGTCACCAGGCAGGTGATGGCAAAGCTCTGCATGATGGTGGCGAGCACGTTCTTCTTGCGCACCATGCCGCCGTAGAACAGCGCCAGGCCCGGGATGGTCATCATCAGCACCAGCGCCGTCGAGGTCAGCATCCAGGCGGTGTTGCCGGTGTCGAGCACCGGCGTGGGAGCGGCGGCCGGTGCGGCAGCGGCAGCGGCCGGAGCTGCTTCCTGCGCGAAGGCGGCGACGCTGCCCAATGCTGCGAGAGTAAGCGCGCCCAGAAGGGCCGCCCGTCCCGTCGTCTTCAAGGTGGAAGGAATATTCATTGAACTCTCCATTGGAATACGTGTTCGCCGCTCAGAGCGCGTCGGTGTCTGTTTCGCCGGTGCGGATGCGCACCGCCTGGTCGATGCCGAAAACGAAAATCTTGCCGTCGCCGATCTGGCCGGTCTTGGCGGCGGCGGTGATGGCTTCGACGGCCTTGTCGACCGTGTCGGCACTGACCGCGACCTCGATCTTGATCTTCGGCAGGAAACTGACCGCGTATTCCGCTCCGCGATAGATTTCCGTATGCCCCTTCTGACGCCCGTAGCCTTTGACTTCGGTGACGGTCAGGCCCTGGATGCCGACGGCGGTAAGCGCTTCGCGTACCTCGTCGAGCTTGAACGGCTTGATGATTGCCATCACGATTTTCATAAGGTTTCACCCTTTGCTGTTGCGGTCCCCCGCGTTTGCACGACTTCACCGATCCCAAAGAGCCGGAGAGTGCTCCCAAGAATTCAAGCTTCGTGCCAAGTGCCGAAGCAGCATGTTAACCTGTTGTAAACAAAGGGAATGGAGTGGCCGGAGCCAGCAGGTGCCCGTGCCTGCGACACGCCACATGCTCAAAAATTATGCAATTTTTCGAATTTGCCTAATTTGCCGGCTTTGGGCATGGCGCCGAAAACCGGAGCCCGGTTTTTGGAAATGATCCTGCTCAAACATGACTCGCAATGCTCAACGCTTGAGCCGGATCAACCCTTCCTGGGCCATCGAGGCGATCAGCGTGCCGTCGCGGGCATAGAGCGTGCCGCGGCTGAAGCCGCGCGATCCCGAGCTCGACGGGCTGTCCTGCGCATAGAGCAGCCAGCCGTCGAGCGAATGCGGCCGGTGGAACCACATCGAATGGTCGAGGCTCGCCGCCTGGATGTCGGGATCGAATAGGCCGCGCCCATGCGCGAAGGTCGAGGTGTCGAGCAGCGTCATGTCGGAGAGATAGGCGAGCAGCACCGACTGCAGCGCGCGATCGTCGGGAACCGGCCCAGCGAGGCGGATCCAGACGTTTTGCCGGGGCGGCAGCTTGTCGCGGCTTTCATAGTGCTGGAGATTGACCGGCCTGAGCTCCAGAGGCCGCTCACGCGCCCAGAAGCGGCGCACCGCCTCCGGCACACGCTCGGCCCTCTCGAGCAGCTGCCGCTGCGTCTGCAGCCCTTCCGGCGGCGGCACGTCATCGGGCAGCGCGAACTGATGCTCGAGCCCCTTCTCGTCGACCTGGAACGAGGCTTCCAGCGAAAAGATCGCCTGGCCGTGCTGGATTGCCAGCACGCGGCGGGTGGTGAAGGAGCCGCCGTCGCGGATGCGGTCGACCTCGTAGACGATCGGCACCCTGATGTCGCCCGGCCGCATGAAATAGCCGTGCAGCGAATGCACGAAGCGGTCCGGCTCCACCGTCCGCTGCGCCGCCACCAGCGCCTGGGCGATCGTCTGGCCGCCGAACACGCGCTGCCATTCCACCTGGGGGCTGCGACCACGATACAGATTGTGTTCAAGCCTCTCGAGGTCGAGAATGCTCAGAAGCTCGTCCATGGCCGCCGTCATGTTTTGTGACCTCGCCGCAAAATTGCTATGGCGGTTTCCGACAGGAAGAACGAACCGTCAAGGGCGCAGGCCCGGGCCGGCGCGCAAGGAGCCAAGACAATGGAACGCAAGGCGGATGCCAAGACCAGATCCGGGCTCGATGTCCTCGTCGCCGGCGCCGGCTATGTCGGCCTGGCCACCGCCGTCTCGCTGAAGCAGGCGCGGCCCCATTTGGCGGTGGCGCTGGTCGATGCCGCGCCCGCCGGTGCCTGGCAACGGGACGGCCGCGCCTCGGCCATTGCCGCGGCCGCCTGCCGCATGCTCGACCAGCTCGGCGTCTGGGCCGAGATCGCGCCGCAGGCGCAGGCCATCACCGAGATGATCATCACCGATTCGCGCAGCGCCGATCCGGTGCGCCCGGTGTTCCTGACCTTCGGCGGTGAAGTGGCGCCGGGCGAGCCCTTCGCGCATATGGTCGCCAACAAGTCCTTGAACGGCGCCTTGCGCGCCAGGGCCGAGAAGCTCGGCATCGACATCATCGAAGGTGTGGCGGTGCAGGGTTTCGAGACCAATGGTGCCGGCATATCCGTGCATTTGGCCGACGGGGCCGCGCTGACGGCACGGCTGCTGGTCGCTGCTGACGGCGTCAATTCGAAGCTGCGCGACATGGCCGGCATCAAGACGGTGAAATGGGATTACGGCCAGTCCGGCATTGTCTGCACGGTTGCGCATGAACGCCCGCACAATGGCCGCGCCGAAGAGCACTTCTTGCCCGCCGGCCCCTTCGCGACGCTGCCGCTGAAACCCGACGAGGACGGCACCAACCGCTCGTCGATCGTCTGGGTCGAACGCGCGGAAGATGCAAAAACGCTGGTTGAAGGCGACGATCTCGTCTTCGAGCATGAACTTGAACAGCGTTTCGGCCTGAAGCTCGGCGAAATCCGCGTTGCCGACAAGCCGCGCGCCTGGCCGCTCGGCCTGACCATCGCGCGCGCCTTCGTCGCACCGCGCGTGGCCCTTGCCGGCGATGCCGCCCACGGCATCCACCCGATCGCCGGACAGGGCCTCAATCTCGGTTTCAAGGATGTGGCGGCGCTTGCCGAGGTGATCGTCGAGGCCGACCGGCTCGGCCAGGACATCGGCGCGCTCGACGTGCTCGAGCGCTACCAGCAATGGCGCCGTTTCGACACGGTGCAGATGGGCATCACGACGGATGTGCTGAACCGGCTGTTTTCCAACGACATCACCCCGCTGCGCACCGTCCGCGACATCGGCCTTGGCCTGGTCGAGCGCATGCCTCGCCTCAAGGAATTCTTCATCCGGCAGGCATCGGGCCTGTCCGCCGGGACGCCGAGGCTGTTGAAGGGCGAGGCGATCTAGTTTTTCGTATAGTCAGGCCCAACAGGTGTCGGCAGTCCGTCGGCGAGTTTCAACCAAGGAAGCTTCTCCTCAAAAGCGACATGCAGCGTTGGTGCAAATTTTTCCGGCTCCTCCATCGCCGCGGCAAAAAAATGCATGACACCGGACATGTTCTTTGAGCGGAAGGACAGCGGCGAGCCACAGTGATCGCAAAATGTTCTTTCCACACCGGGAGAAGAGTTGAATACCTTCGGTGGCTTTCCCAGCCATCGCCATTGGCTGTCCAAGACGCCAATGTAGGTGGTCATCGGCGCAGAACATTGCCGCCGACAACTTTCACAATGACAGCTCACGCATGCTTGTGCCGGGCCATCGACTTCAAAGGCAATGGCGCCACATAAACAATGACCACGCATGCAAAGTCTCCTTGCGTCGGCTGACCTGACCAATAATTTATACCGGTCGTAATGAGGGGGTCGGCATGAAATGCGCTGAGCTGGCGCTCAATTCCGACACCGTGTCGAGAACGGTCGTTTTTGAGAACGGAGCGGAGCGTACTCAAAGTACGGGACCATTGGCCTACGCCGGCCGTAGCCTTAACTGCAACGCCACTCATGAGTGCTTCGGTCGGCGAAGGCCGGAAGCGCGGGAAGCGGTCGTTTGCAGGCCGGCCTCACCTGAATATCAACACAGCCTAGTTCACTTCGAAACCCAGCTTTTGCCGCAGCCGCAGCATGCGCTGGTCGGCGATCTCAAGGCGCTTCTCGCCGCCCTGGGCGGCGCGGTTGACCATCTGCAGCAGGTCGTTTCTCTCCGCCACATCAAGGCGTTCACGCAGGAACGGCGCCAGCTTGTCGATGACGACCGTGGTGTCGTCGATCTGTGACGCCGCCCATTTGGCGTAGATCACCGCCTCGTCGGTCTTCTTCTTGTCGGCGATCTCGGAAATGACAGCGCGGATGACGGCCTCGCGCTGCGGCAGGATCGGCCCGCTCTCGGAGACGATCGATGTAATCAGCGTCGCGGCGGCCACCACCGGATCGTCGATCGCCGTCAGCGGCGACAGGGCCGCCTGCTTGCGCAGCTTCTTGCGCCTGATGTTGCCTTGCACGCGCCCGACGACATCGGCGACCTCGCGCGCGGCGTCGTTCATTGCCTTCATCCGGTACCACCAGAACGCCGCCGCTCCGAGCACGCCAAGGACAGCAATCAGAAAAGGCATGTCGACATCCCCCTGGAATCCGCGCGACGATAGGAGAACTGTCGCGTTGCTTCAACACGCAAGAGTTGCCTGCGGCCAGGAAAATTCAATTTGCGGCTGGTGCGATTAACAAACCGATCTGCGACCCCCAACCGCCAAAGCCAGGCTCCACCTATGATCCTGGTATGTCATAGATCGCCCGCACCTCGATCGTGCCGAGTTCGGCCAGCGGAATGCCGGCGGCGATGTCCAGCGCTTCGTCAAGAGTATCAGCCTCGACCATCACGAAGCCAAGCAGCTGCTCCTTGGTTTCGGCGAAGGGACCGTCGGTGACAAGGCGCTTGCCCTCGCGCCGTCGCACCGACTTCGACGTCCTCACCGATTGCAGCGCCTGCGCGATGATCAGCCTGCCCTCTTGGTCCAGGGACCTGTCATAGGCCAGCGAATCGGCGTCGAGCTTGGCCCCCTGATCGGGCGTCAGCCCATAGAGATCTTTCTCTTCACCATAGACCAGGCAGACATATTTCATTTCCAGCTCCCTTGCTGCGATGAACCATAGGATGCGGTGACGAGAGTGTCAGCCTTGCCATCGACCGCCGCGGCATGGTCGAGAAAGCATGCCGCGACCCCGATGATGGCAACAGCCGCCAGCAGCCTGCCGAGGATGGGCGCCGGCGGATCCAGCCAGAAGTCTTCCTGTCGCCCGGCCCTATGGCCTGGCCTCTTCCACAGCGCAAAAAACAGATTGTCCATGTGAACCTCCATCCGGCCACAAATCCCTTGGCCGCCCGCAGGACGGCCGGGCCGGATGGAAGTCGACATTTTTGCCCGAATATTTTTCCGGAGAGCCAAAATATTTTCCGCAAGGAATGAACCGTCATCGCGCGCTGGCCCAAACAGCGCAGTGGTCTTCGCGCCCGCCCGCGCTATAGTTGAGCGGACGCCGGGGCTCACCCAGGCCAAGTTCACGACAACCCCAAGTTTACGACAACCAAGGAGGACTTCATGGACCGCACTGCAAACGCCGTCTGGAAAGGCAATCTGAAAGAAGGCAAGGGCACGCTCGACAGCCAGAGCGGAACGCTCAAGGGCACGCCCTATTCGTTCAAGGCTCGCTTCGAGGACGAGAGCGGCAAATCCGGCACCAACCCGGAAGAGCTGATCGCCGCGGCGCATGCCGGCTGCTTTGCCATGCAGTTCTCGCATTTCCTGGCCGAGAACGGCACGCCCGCCGACCAGCTCGACGCCAAGGCGGTGGTGACGCTGGTTCCCGGCACGGGGATCACTGGCAGTGCCCTCACCGTGGTCGGCAAGGTGCCGGGCATCGATGCGGCGAAGTTCAAGGAATTGGCCGAGAAGGCCAAGGCCGAATGCCCGGTCTCCAAGGCGCTCGGCGCGATAAAAGTGTCGCTCGACGCCAAGCTTGGCTGAGAACGACGACCTGAAGCGACAAACGCCGGCCTGAGAGCCGGCGTTTTCATGTCATTGCTGGGGGCCAAGAGCAATTCCAGGAAAAGTGTGAAACGGTTTTCCGTCAGGAATTGCGTCAAAACAAAGAGTTAGAGCGGTTCGCCGTTTCCATGAAACGGTGAAACGCTCTAAGCGCCCAGCGCGTCAAGCCGGGCGCGCAATGCGGCGACTTCCTGCTCCAGCGCCTCCACTCTCGCTTCCAGGTCGGAGTGAGGCATGGCCGGCGCACTGCGTTGCGCCGATAGCGCTGCAACATCCACCGGGCCAGCGAGGAGATGCACGTAGCGGTCTTCGCGCTGGCCTGGCCCGCGCGGGATTTCCTGGATCAGCGGCGGCCGGCGGCCAATCAGCATGTCGAGTTCAGCGCGCAGGTCTTCGATCGACGAAAACCGCGCCATGCGCTCGGCTCGCGCCAGCAGCTCATGCGCTGTCTGCGGCCCGCGCAACAGGAGCAGGCCGAGCAAGGCGGTCTGCGGCGTCGTCAGCGAGAAGCGCTGCGCCATCTGATGCTCATAGCGCTCGACGCGCGAGCCGAACATCTGCCGCACCAGCCCCTTCTGCTCGAGCAGCTTCAGACCCCGGTGCACCTCTGTCTGCTCCAGCGCCATGACAGGCTCGCGTGCCGTCTTCTGGTTGGCGGCGGCAAGGGCTGCGTTGAGCGTCAGCGGATAGACATCCGGCGTCAGCTCCTTCTTCTCGATCAGGCAACCGAGCACGCGCGCTTCGATCGGGGAGAGGATGGGAAGGTCTTCGCTCATTGGATTACAATCCTTTCTGAGGCTGGCGGCACAGCGCCCAAGGATCGCTACGTCCGAGATGCAGCAAATCTGCTCCGCCTAAACCCGTCTCTCCACCATCATCTTCTTGATCTCGGCGATCGCCTTGGCCGGGTTGAGGCCCTTGGGGCAGGTCTGCGCGCAGTTCATGATGGTGTGGCAGCGGTAGAGCCGGAACGGGTCTTCGAGATTGTCGAGCCGCTCGCCCTTGGCCTCGTCGCGGCTGTCGATCAGCCAGCGATAGGCCTGCAGGAGGGTTGCCGGACCGAGGTAGCGATCGCCGTTCCACCAGTAGCTCGGGCACGAGGTCGAGCAGCAGGCGCACAAGATGCACTCATAGAGCCCGTCGAGCTTCTCGCGGTCCTCATGGCTCTGCAGCCATTCCTTGGCCGGCTGCGGCGACACCGTCTTCAGCCACGGTTCGATCGAGGCGTGCTGGGCATAGAAATTGGTGAGGTCGGGCACCAGGTCCTTGACCACCTGCATATGCGGCAGCGGATAGACTTTCACGGCGCCGGAAATGTCGTCGCAGCCCTTGGTGCAGGCCAGTGTGTTGGAGCCGTCGATGTTCATGGCGCAGGAACCGCAAATGCCTTCGCGGCAGGAGCGGCGCAAGGTCAGCGTCGGGTCGATCTTGTTCTTGATCCACAGCAGGGCGTCGAGCACCATCGGCCCGCAATCGTCCATGTCGACGAAATAGGTGTCGATGCGCGGGTTCTCGTCATCGTCTGGCGACCAGCGGTAGATGCGGTATTCCCTGAGATTCGTGGCACCTTCCGGCTTCGGCCAGGTCTTGCCTTGCTGAATCTTCGAATTCTTGGGGAGCGTCAGTTCGACCATTACCTCAGGTCCTTTCGGATGACGAGCTTCAGCCCGGACCAGATTTCATTGACGGCGGCGACCTTGACGTCGACAAGGTCGCGCTTCAGCGCTTCAGTGCGCACAACACCCTCGGTGACGTCGGTCGGCACTTTCGATGCCTTCTTCGGCCAGGACACCCAGACCATGCCGTTACGCTTGATCGCCGCCTCGACATCGCCGAGGCGATCCTCGATTTCGGCGCGCTGTTTGGTGAAGGCATGAACGGCGTCGTATTTCAGAACAGCCCCTGAAATCTGTGACCAATCGGCGAGCCGATTGACTTCGGCAAAGGCTACGGCGTCGACCAATTCGTCGAGTTCCGCTGGCAGCGCGATGAAGGCGGCGGTCATGCCGTCCTTCAGGCCGAGCTTGGCCGGAAGGGGCGTACCGGAATATCCCGAACCCGCCGGCGCCATCGTCAGTACACCCTGGCCTTGGGCGCGATCTTGGCTGGGTTGATACCGCCGTCGGCTTCCTTGAGCCGCAGTTCGGTGTGCACCGGCCGATAGCTGAGCGTCACCTTGCCGTCTTCGCTCACCTTGGCCAGCGTGTGCTTGCGCCACACCTTGTCGTCGCGGGCCGAAAAGTCCTCCCGCGCATGTGCGCCACGGCTTTCCTTGCGCGCCGCGGCGCCATAGACGGTGGTGATGGCGTTGGCCATCAGGTTTTCCAGTTCCAGCGTTTCGACCAGATCCGAATTCCAGATCATCGAACGGTCGAACACCTTGATGTCCTTGAGCTCGGTCCAGATCTGCGAAATGCGCTTGCAGCCATTATCGAGCGATTCCTGCGTACGAAACACCGCCGCGTCTTCCTGCATCGCCTTCTGCATCTTTTCACGCAGGACCGCCGTCGGCGTCGAGCCATTGGCGTGGCGCAGCCGGTCGAAACGATCCATGATCTTCTCGACCGAGGCTTCATTGGGCGAAGGGATCGCCGAATTGCGGTCGATGACCTGGCCGGCGCGGATCGCCGCGGCGCGGCCGAACACCACAAGATCGATCAGCGAGTTCGAGCCCAGCCGGTTGGCGCCATGCACCGAGGCGCAGCCGGCCTCGCCGACCGCCATCAGGCCGGGCGACACCCGGTCGGGGTTCTCTGCCGTCGGGCTCAGTACCTCGCCCCAGTAATTGGTCGGCACGCCGCCCATATTGTAATGCACCGTCGGCAGCACCGGGATCGGCTCCTTGGTCAGGTCGACGCCAGCGAAGATCTTGGCCGATTCCGAAATGCCGGGCAGCCGCTCATGCAGGACAGCCGGATCGAGATGGTCGAGATGCAGGAAGATGTGGTCCTTCTTCGGGCCGACGCCGCGGCCTTCGCGGATTTCCAGCGTCATGCAGCGCGACACCACATCGCGTGAGGCAAGGTCCTTGGCCGACGGCGCATAGCGCTCCATGAAGCGCTCGCCTTCGGAATTGACGAGATAGCCGCCCTCGCCGCGCGCGCCTTCGGTGATCAGGCAGCCGGCGCCGTAAATTCCGGTCGGATGGAACTGCACGAACTCCATGTCCTGCAGCGGAAAGCCGGCGCGCGCCGCCATGCCGCCGCCGTCGCCGGTGCAGGTGTGCGCCGAGGTCGCCGAGAAATAGGCGCGGCCGTAACCGCCGGTCGCCAGCACCACCATCTTGGCCGAAAACCGGTGGATGGTGCCGTCATCGAGGTTCCAGGCAACGACGCCGGTGCAGGTGCCGTCCGGCTCCATGATCAGGTCGAGTGCGAAATACTCGATGAAGAACTGCGCGTTGTTCTTCAGCGACTGGCCGTAGAGCGTGTGCAGCATGGCGTGGCCGGTACGGTCGGCGGCGGCGCAGGTGCGCTGCACGGGCGGGCCTTCGCCGAAATTCATCATCATGCCGCCGAACGGCCGCTGATAGATCTTGCCCTCTTCGGTGCGCGAGAACGGCACGCCGTAATGTTCAAGCTCGTAGACGGCGGCGGGCGCCTGCTGGACCATGTATTCCTGCGCATCGATGTCGCCCAGCCAGTCCGAACCCTTGACGGTATCGAAGAGATGCCATTGCCAATTGTCGGGTCCCATATTCGCAAGCGAAGCGGCGATGCCGCCTTGCGCCGCCACCGTGTGCGAGCGGGTCGGGAACACCTTGGTGATGCAGGCGGTGCGCAGACCCTGCTCGGCCATGCCGAGCGTGGCGCGCAGACCCGCGCCGCCAGCGCCGACGACCACCACGTCGAATTTGTGGTCGACAAAGGTGTAGCCTGCCGTGTTGGCTGATTTCGCGTCCTTGGCCAACTCAGCCTCCGAATGCCAGCTTGAGCAGGGCGAAGATCGAGGCGACGCCGACCGCTACGGTGAAAAATGTGTTGAGCGCGATCAGCGCCAGCTTCATGCCCTCGCCATGCACGTAATCCTCGATGATCACCTGCATGCCGAGCCGCATATGGATAAGCCCGGAGATGAGCACCAGGGCCAGCACCAGCGCCACGAACGGATTGGCGAGCGCTGCCCGCACCTCCACATAGCCGGCGCCATTGAGCGCGATCAGGAAGCCGACGAAGAACAGCGTCAGCGGGATATTGGCGAGCGCCGTCAGCCGCTGGCGCCAGAAATGCCCGGTGCCTTCGCGGGCGGAGCCGAGGCCGCGGACTTTCGCCAGCGGCGTGCGCATGTCGGTCTTGCCAGTGCTCATGGTCAGGCTCCCCGTGCCATGTAGCCGGCGATCCAGATCAGCAGCGTGAGCAGGATCGAGCCGGCCAGCGTCGCCCAGGCGATCTTCGAGGCCGTCTGCTTTTCGAGACCGGCGCCGGTATCCCAGACCAGGTGCCGGACACCGCCCAGCATGTGGTGCATCAGCGCCCAGGTATAGCCGAACAGGATGAGCCGGCCGAGCCAGGTGCCGAAAGCCCAGTTGACCCAGTCGAAGGTCGCCTGCGAGCTTGCCGCCGCCATCAGCCACAGCGCGACCAGCAGCGTGCCGAAATAGAGTGCGCCACCGGTGATGCGATGGATGATCGACATCGTCATGGTGATCGGCGGCCGATACACGCTCAGGTGCGGCGAAAGTGGCCGCTCACGTCTGGCAACTGCGCGGGTGGCTGGTGATTTGCTCATGGCTCCCCCAGTTCGATGTCCGGAGCCGCGACGGAAAGCGGCATTTGCCGCCCTTATGTATGACTTCGGACAGCCGGTTTCTAATGCTCTTTTTGCACCGCGTCAAAGCCGGAAAATCGTTTTGGAAACGTCATTTAGTCTGACAAAAAGGCAGGCTCGGGCTTCAATCGATTAGGGGCTGGTGGCCGCAAGCCGGCTCGATATCGCTGCAGTGCAGCATATCTGGTCTAGAGCCCGGCTGTGCCAAGAGTCGAACTATCGCTTGCAGGTCTGCGGCGTCGAACCTCTCTTCATCACCAGCGCCTCACGCCCGTCGATCACGATTGCGTTATGCGTGGCGGCCTCCTGGTAGCGGCTGGACTGGTTGGCGGGCGACGCCACAAACTCTTCGGTCGCGCCACCCGGCTCGATCACACGCAACGACGAGCCGAGATTCTGAATGGTGATCGCACTGCCATTGCCGCATCCATAGGTCGCTGTACCCACTATGGATCGCGGTGCAGTGAGATCGGTGGTGATTTTGGTCGCCGGTGCTGGAGACGTGGATGCCGGGGGCGCCGCGGCTGCGATGGACTGTTGAGCCGGCGCGACCGAGACGGTATTGGCCGCCTTCGGCGCGCCATCCTGCGGCACACAGGCCGCGACGATGACGAGCAATGGGAAAACGGACACCCAAACCGTCCGGCGTAGCGCCATATGCTGTCCTCCCATGCGACAAGCTAGCCGCGATGCTTTGCCAAGATCAAGGGCACCCACCGCTGTCGCATTCGGAGCCGACCGCGATGGAGCGGCCAAGCATGGCCGAATGATGGCCGTCGGGTTTTCCCCCAGTCGGAAATTAACCATGTTTGACGAGACATCACCGCGCAACGCGCCAGCCTCTTAACAAAGGTTAAGAAAAGGTTAATTTTCTGATTCGAGGAGGCTCCTCGAAAAGGAAGACACCATGCGTTCGAACTCTGGCAGATTGCGCCTCGCAGCGCTCATTGTGGCGGCCTCGGTCGCCGGCTTGGTGACACCCGCACTTGCCGGCGCGCGCCATCAGGATCGCGTCTACGCCGATTCCTTCGGCAATCTCGTCATCGAAAGCGCCGCCGGCTACAAGCGCATCATCGTCGGCGAAGGCAAGCTGGCCAAACAGCTGTCCGACTACACCGGCGCCGGCCAGCCCAAGGTGATCTACCAGAACGAATCCGACGAGATTTCGGGCTACAACGACTGCTACCGGCCGCCGGTCTTCGTCAAAGGCCGCAGCTACATGTACGGGCTGTCCGACGGCGAAATGCCCGAACTCAGCCCGTGCCGCTAGAGCAATTCCAGGAAAAGTGGGAACCGGTTTTCTCGGACAAACGGGTTCCCGTTTGTCCGGAGATCATCCTGATCTAGAGCTCATGACAATCGCGTTGGACGACCACTCGCCTCCCGGCCCGGCCGAGACACGCACGCAGTCGCGCCCGGCATTCTTCGCCAGATAAAGCGCCTCGTCCGCGCGCCGCATGAGATCGGCGATGGTTTCGCTGGGATGAAGTTCCGCGACACCGAAACTCGCTGTGCAGCGATTGTCCGCCGGCAGCCCATCAATGGGCAGCGTGCCGAACGCGCTGCGCGTGCCCTCGGCGAACAGCCGAGCGGCGGCAAGGTTGGTCCCCGGCAGGATGATGGCGAATTCCTCGCCACCGATACGGCCCGCGACATGGTGCCCGGCGGCGGCCTCGCGCAGGAAACCGGCAAAGGTCTCGATCACCCGGTCGCCGGAGGCATGGCCGAAATTGTCGTTGATGCTCTTGAAATGGTCGAGGTCGGCGATGACCAGCGTGACCGGAACGCCTTGCCGCACGGCGCCAAGCATGGCCTGCTCGGCCTGACGCGTGAAGGCACCGCGATTGAGCAGCCCTGACAGCGTATCGGTCTCCGACCTCGACGTCACTTCAGCCAGCACCTCAAGAACCAGAATGGCCAGTATCAGCAGCGCCAGCGCCAGGGCAAAGACGGTGCCGAGCGATTGCGACACCAGCGCGTAGTTGCTTTGCAGATAGGCCTGCGGATTGGCGCCCCAGCCACCGAGCGCATGCGCGATGAACGGCTTGGACGCGAACTGCACAGCGCTGGCGGCGAGCACCGCCATCAGGATGCGATCGAGCCGGCCTCGCCTTTGCCTGGACGACCAGACGATGGCCAGGCCGACGAATTGCATGACGGCATAGGGAAGCTGGTAGGCCATCATGCGGGCCAGCGACTGGCGCGGCAGGTCCTGGACGACATAGACGGCGATGGTGGCGGCGACCAGGAAGAACAGCATCGGCGGCCATGGCGGCGCAACGCCGTATTTACGGGCGAGTCCGGCATTGAAGGCTATTGTTGCGCCAAGGAAGACCGCGAAGGCGGTGACCACCGGGATCCGGGCATCGGTGAAGGCGGGAATGCTGAATTCGATCGCCGAATAGGCCATGCCCAGGACATAGCCAAAGGCAAACCAGCGCGCCGGGGCGCGGCCGACATCGTGGAACGCGACCGCCATGAAGGATGCCGCCAGCAGGCCGGCAACCGACAGATTGATCAACAGGATGAAGTTCGCGCCGCTCATCTCTTTCGCACCCGTGCCTCAGCTAAGCATCGACGGGCGAAAAAGACGTTAACGTGAGCTAAAGTATGCGGGTGTCAACCGGTCCTGGACGGCTCCGGCACGAACACCATTTCCGGCCGTTCGTAGGAAAGGCGCACGCTGTCGCGGCCGTTTTTCTTGGCCTTGTAGAGCGCCTCGTCGGCGCGGCGCATCAAGGGCTCCAGTGCTTCGTCGCCGCTGCGGGCGGCCACGCCGAAACTGGCGGTGACCTTGGTGCCGGGGGGCAGCCCGTCGACGCCGCCTGCGGAGTAGAGCGTGCGTACAGCCTCGGCGAACAGCCGCGCGGCCGCCAGATCGCTCAACGGCAAGAGCACCGCGAACTCCTCGCCGCCGACGCGCCCGGCAGCCCCGCGCGCGCCTGCGGCCGCGCGCAGCTTGGCGGCGAAATCGGCGATCACCCGGTCGCCGGCGGCATGTCCGTGCACATCGTTGAGCGCCTTGAAATGGTCGAGGTCGGCCAGCACCAGCGCCACCGGAAACCTGGCCGCCGCGCAGTGTTGCAGCAGCTGGGCCGCGCGCTCCTCGAAGCCACGCCGGTTGAGCAGGCCCGACAGCGGATCGGTGTGGGTCTCGGCTTTCAGCGCCTTCATGACGTCGAGGGCCGCGGCGGTGAACAGGCAAAGCGCGATCAGCAGTGACAGCAGCGCGTGCGACAGCAGCGCCGTCGTCCAGTAGGAGGAGCCGTAGAACCCATCATAGCTGGTGAACGGACCGTGTGCGATGACGACGACAAGCGTGCGCACGAAGAAGTTGAGGCCCGACAGCAGCGACAGCACGAACAGGATTTTCTCGGTCGGGCCGTTGTTGCGCACCGGCCGCAATTCGGCGGCGACCAGAAGGCTGATGCCGCCGAAGGCGAAATTCATCGCCAGGATACGCCAGGTGAGGTCCGACTCAACGGGCAGGAACCAGCAAAACGATGCCAGGCCACCACCTGCCAGAACGCCGATCCCGACATAGGGCACCTTGCGGCCATAGCGAGCGACGATGGCGCCCGACAGGCAGCAGCCGGCGATGGTGAAGCAGATGTTGGACACCAGCTTGGTCAGCGCCATGCCGATGGGCAAGGTGAAGTACTGGAACAGAAAGCCGGGCGCCGAAACACAGTAGCTGAGCGCCAGCACCGCCAGATAGGGCCGGTGGCGCTGATAGGCCCATAGAACGAGGAAGGCCGCGCCGAGGGCCAGCGCGATCGTCGGATTGAGCAGCGCTATGAACAGACCGGTGTCCAACGGACGGTGACTTCCCCTCGCTTGACGTCAGGGAAGAGCTTAGAGCGCAAGCCCGAACAAGCGGTTAAGCTTGGGCGAATATGTCGGCCGCGTAAATGAAAAGACCCCGGAAGCGCAAGGCGATCCGGGGTCCGGCAATCGATAAACCGTGTAGACGGGACGTTATTTCCAGTCGCGGATGTCGACGAAGTGGCCGGCGATCGCCGCCGCCGCCGCCATCGCCGGCGACACCAGATGGGTGCGGCCCTTGAAGCCTTGCCTTCCCTCGAAATTGCGGTTCGAGGTCGAGGCGCAGCGTTCATGCGGCTTCAGCCGGTCGTCGTTCATGGCGAGACACATCGAGCAGCCCGGCTCGCGCCAGTCGAAACCGGCGGCGAGGAAGATCTTGTCCAGACCCTCGGCTTCCGCCTGTTCCTTGACCAGGCCGGAGCCCGGCACGATCATGGCGTTGACGCGCGGATTGACGGTCTTGCCCTCGATCACCTTGGCGGCGGCGCGCAGATCCTCGATGCGGCCATTGGTGCAGGAGCCGATGAAGACGCGGTCGAGCGCGATGTCGGTGATCTTGGTGCCCGGCGTCAGACCCATATAGTCGAGCGCGCGCTGCTTGGAGGTGCGCTTGTTCTCGTCGGTGATATCGTCCGGGTTCGGCACGATACCTTGCACGGAGACGACATCCTCGGGCGAGGAGCCCCAGGAGACGATCGGCGGCAGTTTGGCCGCGTCGAGCACGATCACCTTGTCGAAATGCGCGCCTTCGTCGGACTGCAGCGTCTTCCAGTATTCGAGTGCCGCATCCCAGGCCGCGCCCTTCGGCGCGCGCGGCTTGTCCTTGACATAGGCGAAGGTGGTCTCGTCGGCCGCGATCAGGCCGGCGCGCGCGCCACCCTCGATCGACATGTTGCAGATCGTCATGCGACCTTCCATCGACAGTGCGCGGATCGCCTCGCCGGCATATTCGATGACATAGCCGGTGCCGCCGGCGGTGCCGATCTCGCCAATGATGGCCAGGATGATGTCCTTGGCGGTGACGCCTTCCGGCAACTGGCCGTCGACGCGCACCAGCATGTTCTTGGCCTTGCGCTGGATCAGAGTCTGCGTCGCCAGCACATGCTCTACCTCCGAGGTGCCGATGCCATGCGCCAGCGCACCGAACGCACCATGCGTCGAGGTGTGGCTGTCGCCGCAGACGATGGTCATGCCGGGCAGCGTAAAGCCCTGCTCGGGGCCGATAATGTGGACGATGCCCTGGCGGATATCGTTCTCGGAATAATATTCAACGCCGAAATCCTTGGCGTTCTTGGCCAGCGCCTCGACCTGGATGCGGCTTTCCTCGTTCTTGATGCCGAACTTGCGCTCGGGCGAGGTCGAGACATTGTGATCGACGACGGCCAGCGTCTTTTCCGGATGCCGGACCTTTCGGCCGCTCAGGCGCAAGCCTTCGAAAGCCTGCGGGCTGGTCACTTCATGGACGAGGTGGCGGTCGATATAGAGCAGGCAGGTGCCGTCGTCCTGGCGGTCGACGATGTGGTCGTCGAAAATCTTGTCGTAGAGGGTGCGCGGTGCGCTCATGTGCGTAAATCCGTCGATATGAGAATGGGAAAGAGCAAAGCCGGCAAGCTTCGGTCCGGCGCGGAGACCTGGACAGGTCGGCCTAGCTAAGTCGGCTGGTCAGCGCGCCGCAGACGCGCGCCGAGAAGCGTGACGGCAGGCGTTTTCTGTCCTGCAGCACGAAACCTTTGTAAGCCGGATCGCCAAAAAGCTCTTCCATGGCGTGGCTCATACCAATGTTTTGGCTTTTCGGCAATTGCGGCGTGCTTTGGCTTTCCCTTCCCCCCTTGTGGGGGAAGGTGGATCGGCGCGCAGCGCCGAGACGGATGAGGGGTGCGCGAAGGATCGCCGCCTTGCCAAGCTGGAGCACCCCTCATCCGACCTCGCTTCGCGAGGCCACCTTCTCCCACAGGGGGAGAAGGGAAGATGGCGCCGCTCAGATCACCTCAAACACAAAAGTCTTCACCAGCGCTTCAGGCTCGGCGATGGCATAGCAGCGGAACCACGGGCTTTGTTCGACGAGCCGCCATTTGCCCGCCTGCTCCAGCTCATCGAACACTGCTTGAAAGCCGCCGCTCTCAAACACCTGGTCACGCACGGTGAAGATGGCGTGGCCGCCCTTTCTGGTGATGCGCACCAGTTCGTGCAGACCGGAGGCCGGCGCATGGCTGATGGTGAACACCCCGGTCGAGAAGAAGGCGCGGAAATGGCTGTCCGGCCATGGCAACGGGCCGCCCAGCATCGCCTGTTTCAGCTCGCTATAGGCGTTGCGGCTGCCGGCGATCTTCAGCATGTCGTCCGACAGGTCGAGCCCGGCAATGTCGCCATAGCCGAGCGCCTTCAGCGACGGCCCCGACAGGCCGGTGCCGCAGCCGGCATCGAGCAGCGGCCCTGTGCCAGCCGGCACATGGCGCGCCACCCAGGCGGTGATCAGGAACGGCAGCAGATAGCCGAGCGAGGCGGTCTCGCTGTCATAGGTCGCGGCCCAGGCGGCGTAGGCCTGCGCCAGCGTTTCCGGCGTGTCGGCGCCATAGACGGAGTCCAGCGCCGCATTGGCCTTGTCGACGATCATGAGGCCTCCTCAACGAAATATGCCGGGGATCGTAGCGCCGTCTTCGCCGGAAAACTATTCCTGATGCTGGTTTCGCAGCCGCCGCTCCAGCGCCCTGAGCGCCAGCGACAGGCTGACGGTCAAGATGAGATAGATATAGGCCGTTATCGAATAGGTCTCGAAGAAGCGGAACGAGCCGGCGGCATAGACCTTGCCCATCTGGGTGATGTCGGCGACGCCGAGCACCGAGACCAGCGAGGAATCCTTGACCAAAGCGACGAAATCATTGCCGAGCGGCGGCAGGATGGTGCGGATCGCTTGCGGAAACACGATCAGCCGGAAGCGCTGTGAGCGGCTCAGGCCGAGCGCCTTCGCCGCCTCGATCTGGCCCTTCTCGACCGCCTGGATACCGGCCCGAAAAACCTCGGAGATGAAGGCGGAGTAGCCGATGGTCAGCGCCATGATGGCGCGCCATAACAGCGACACGTCGCGCACCAGAAGCTCGCCGAGATAGCCCGCACTTTGCAGCGGCGCGGTCAGCGCGTTCCAGGCCGCGACGAAGGCCGGCGCGCCGGCAAAGGCGATCCAGAACAGCAGCACCAGGATCGGCACACCGCGGATGATCTCGACATAGAAGCGGGCGACCTGCCGCAGCCAGGGCGAGCCGGACAGGCCCATCAGCGCAATGCCGAGACCGATCATCGACGCCAGCGCGAAGGCCACCACGGTGACGAAGACGGTGACGCCGATGCCCTTGGCGACGGTAGCGAAGACCTGGGCATAGAGGTTGCTGGTGGCGATCGACAGTGCCGCGATAAGCGCCAGCGCAGCGGCAACGGCAAGCCACCAGGGGAAGTCGGGTTTGGTAGAAGAGGACGAAGGCGGTGCCATCAGGCGATGCTGGCAAGGCAGATATCGCGAAGGTTAGGCGCCAGGGCATTCAAGCGCAAAATCAGCGTGAATTTCAGTGCATCAAAACACGCTCGCACCAAGATCGTCCTACTGCCCCATCTTGTAATCAAGAAACCACTTCTTGTTCAGCGTATCGAACGTCCCATCCGCCTTCAGCGCCGCGATCGCCGCGTTGACCGGCTTCACCAGGTCCGACCCCTTCGGGAAGATGAAGCCGAAATCCTCGGTGCCGAGCGGTCCGCCGATCAGCTTCAGCTTGCCCTCGGAAGCATCGACATAGCCCTTGCCGGCGGTGCCGTCGGTCAGCACGACATCGACATCGCCGGACTTCAATGCCTGGACCGTGGCGCCGAAGGTCTCGAACAGTTTGATGCGCGGGTTCTGCTCATTGCCGTCGAGCACGCTGTAGACGGCGGTGTAGAACGGCGTCGTGCCGGCCTGCGCGCCGATCAGCCCGTCCTTGAAGGCGCCGAAAGTCTTGGCGTCGGTGAAGCGGCTTTCGTCGCCGCGCACCAGCATGAACTGTTCCGAGCGCATATAGGGGTCGGAGAAATCGACCTTCTGCTTGCGGTCGTCCTTGATGGTGATGCCGGTCATGCCGATGTTGTACTGGTTGTCGGAAACCGCCTGGATCATCGCGTCCCAGGAGGTGTTCTGGTACTCGACCTTGAAATTCAGCCGCTTGGCGATCTCGTTCATCGCGTCATATTCCCAGCCGATCTGTTTTCCCGTCTTGGGATCGATGAACTGCAGCGGCGGATAGGCGTTTTCGGTCACCACAACCACTTTTTTGCCGGCGAGATCGGGCAGCGCATCGGCCGCCCATGCGGCGACGGGCGCAAGCATGAGGGCAAGCAGGCCGGCCAGCAGCAGTTTCGACTTGGTCATGACACACTCCCGAAAATTGAAAGCGCCCGGATGGGCTTAAAGGAAAATCCGGCGCCGACTTTAGCTTTCCGCATGCGTCATGCAAGACGGTCCGCTGCGTCAGCGCGCGTGAAAAGGGATTCCGATGCCCTGAATTCAGGGATTTCTGGACGAACTGGTTATGTCGAGCCGGAAACCAACGCTTCCGCATCTGCCGACGGGTCTTCCGTTGCGGCGTTGCGCAGACCGGCAACAAGCTGGGTAAGCGTTGCGTGCAGCGCTTTCGCTTCGCCAGGCTCCAGCGGCACGCTGCAGGCAAGGGCTTCGGACACATCCTTGATGCGCGCGCGCAGCGCCTGGCCTTTGGCCGTCGGTTCGACCAGCACGCGGCGCTCGTCGGCGGCATCGCGGCGACGTGTAATGAGGCCGCCTGCCTCCATCCGCTTGAGCAGCGGCGTCAGCGTCGCGGAATCCAGACCAAGCGCTTCGCCAAGCGTGCCGACCGTGCTCGGCGCGTGCTCCCACAGCGCCAACATCACCAGATATTGCGGATAGGTCAGGCCGAGCGGATCGAGCAGAGGCCGATAGAGCTTCGTCATCAGCCCGCTCGCCGAATAGAGCGCGAAGCACAGCTGTTGGTCGAGCCGCGGGACCCGGATCGTCCCGGCTGCTTCCGCCGGGACGTCGCTGGTGCTCTTTGTGGTCTTTCCCGTCATGCGGCCTTTACCGAAAGCTCCACCTCGATATTACCCCTGCTGGCATTGGAATAGGGGCAAACCTGATGCGCTGCCGATACAAGCGCTTCCGCCGCCGCCTGATCAAGGCCTTTCGTTTCCACCGCGAGTGCGACGCCGAGTTTGAAGCCCTCGCCATTGGGAAGCAGGCTGACGGTGGAGGTTACCCCGGCATCCGTGAGCGGCAGCTTCTGTTTGCGCGCAATGAAGCGGACCGCGCTTTCGAAGCAGGCGGCGTAGCCGATGGCGAAAAGCTGCTCGGGATTGGTGGCGCCCCCCGGCCCGCCGAGCTCCTTGGGCATCGCCAGATCGACCTTGAGCAGACCGTCGCTGGTCTCGCCATGGCCGGCGCGGCCGCCGGTGACATGAGCCTGTGTGGTGTAGAGTGCCATATCAAATCTCCAATTATCTTGTGCACGATTATTTAGTACACAAGATAATATGCCGTCAACCGCCCGATCCTGTCTGCGGGGCTGAAAGCGATCACAGTCTGGTGAAACGAAAAAAGGCGGCCGAAGCCGCCTTTTTGAATGGTATTTCCGAAATCTTATTCGGCCGGGGTCGCTTCAGCGGCCTTGGCGGCCTCAGCCTCGGCGGCTGCCTTCTTCTCGGCGGCTTCCTTGGCAGCCGTCTCGGCGGCCAGCGCCTGGGCAGCAGCGACCTTCTCGGCCTCGATGCGGGCCTTCTCGGCGTTCAGCGCATCGCGCTCCTCATCATTGAGCTTGCGGGCGCGCACGCCGGTGTTTTCCGAAATACGGGCCGACTTGCCGCGACGATCGCGCAGGTAATAGAGCTTGGCGCGACGCACCTTGCCGCGACGCACGATCTCGACGCCTTCGACCATCGGCGAGTAGACCGGGAACACGCGCTCGACGCCTTCGCCGTAGGAGATCTTGCGGACGGTGAAATTTTCCTGGAAGCCGGAACCGGCGCGGGCGATGACGACGCCCTCATAGGCCTGGACGCGGGTGCGGGTGCCTTCGGTCACGCGGACCTGGACGCGCACGGTGTCGCCGGGCTGGAATTCGGGAAGCTTGCGCTTGGCTTCGATCTTGGCGGCCTGCTCGGCCTCGAGCTGACGGAGAATATCCATCTCAATAGTCCACTTCTTGTTCTTCCGACAGTCAGAGCGCCCTGCGCTCGCCTTGCAGTTCCATTGACCGCTCGGCTATGTCCTTTGTCTCTGAGACATTTTTGTCTCTAAGACATCGGACAGGGGCGACTACACCGTCATTGTTGACGGGTCCGGCAGATTCTTCTGTCCGGTACGGGCGGGCACATACAGCTATTTCAGCGCTTTGTCACGCCCGCGCACGAGTCTTTTTTGTCGGCATGGCACCATCGTAATCGCTTCGTGCCGGGTTGCGCCGCTGCCTGGGGCTTTCTAAGCCTGACATAACACAGTTTTCCGCGGCGGCATTGCATGTCTGTCTTCGACGCCATCCTGCTGTTCCTGGCAGGCTTTCTGTCCGGCGCCGCCAACGCGGTCGCTGGTGGCGGCACCTTCATCACTTTCGGCGCCATGACATTGGTCGGCGTGCCGCCGATCGTCGCCAACGCGACCTCGTCTGTCACGCAATTCCCCGGCTACATCACCTCGACGCTCGCCTACTGGGCCGATATCAGGCACTTCTGGCGAGGTGCCCTGCTGCTTTGCGCCATATCGGCGATCGGTGCACTGGCCGGCGCGCTGATCCTTCTGGCGCTGTCCAACCCGTCCTTCCGCGCCTTGGTGCCCTGGCTGCTTTTGGGCGCAACCGCCCTGTTTGCCGCCGGTCCGTGGCTGAAGCCAGCGCCAAAGCCCGGCCATGAGGCGGCGGTCGGCTCGCTCGCCGGTTCGCTGGCGCAGTTCGTCACTTCCATCTATGGCGGGTTCTTCGGCGCCGGCATGGGCGTGATGATGCTGGCGACGCTCGGCCTGACCCAGGCCGGCGACTACCATCGGCTCAACGCGCTGAAGAACATGCTGGCCGTGGTCATCGCGGCGGTCGCCATCATCGTCTTCGTCTCGGGCGGCGTCGTCGCCTGGCCGCAGGCGATCATCATGATCCCCGGCGGTGCGCTCGGCGGCTATGCCGGAGTCTGGATCGCCAAGCGCGTGCCGCAAAACGTGGTGCGCGGCTTCGTCATCGCGGTTGGTCTGTTTCTGGCTTTCTACTATTTCAGCAAGGGCTGAGCGCTGAGCAGATCAGGCCGTCTCTCCCTGGTCAGCCTCTCGGACTGCTCCCGACGCCAGGTCGCGATCTTCTTGTGATTGCCCGAGATCAGCACCTCGGGAATCTCTCTCCCCTCGAACTCCTGCGGCCGCGTGTAATGCGGATGTTCGAGCAGGCCGTTTTCAAAGCTTTCTTCCTCGCCGGACACGGCGTTTCCCATCACACCAGGCAAAAGCCGAACCACCGCGTCGAGCAGCACCAGCGCCGCCGGCTCGCCGCCGGAGAGGATGAAATCGCCGATCGAGACTTCCTCTAGTCCCCGCCCGTCGATCAGCCGCTGGTCGACGCCCTCGAAACGGCCGCACAGGATGACGGCGCCCGGCCCGGCGGCCAACTCGCGTACGCGCGCCTGGGTCAGCGGTTTGCCACGCGGGCTCATCAGCAGGCGCGGACGCGCATCGCCCGCAGGCGAGGCATGGTCGATCGCCCTGGCCAGCACATCGGCGCGCATCACCATGCCGGCGCCACCGCCGGCCGGCGTGTCGTCGACGGTGCGGTGCTTGTCGGTGGCGAAGTCGCGGATCTGGATCGCTTCCAGCGACCATGTGCCGGCCTCCAGCGCGCGGCCGGCCAGCGACAGGCCGAGCGCGCCCGGGAACATCTCGGGATAGAGCGTCAGTACCGACGCGGCAAAACTCACCGGTTGCCCCCGGCGTCGCGCGGGCCGCGCGGCCTGCCCTTCGGGTCGAAATTGTCGTCGTGCGGCGCATCGCCATCCTCGTCCTCGACCAACCCGGCCGCCACCGGGTCGATGCGGACAAAGCCTTCGGCGATCGACACATCAGGCACGGCGGCCTGCGTGAACGGGATCAGCACGCCCTTGCGGCCGGCGAGCGTCACATCGAGAATATCGCCGCCGCCGAAATTGTGCACGGCGACCACCTTGCCGAGCGCGACCCCGGTATCGTCCCGAACCTCCAGTCCGACGAGGTCGGCATGGTAGAATTCATCCTCCTCGCCATCGTCGGGCAGCATCGAACGGTCGACGAACAATTCCGTACCGGCGAGCGCCTCGGCGGCATTGCGGTCGGCAATGCCTTTGAAGCGCACCACGACAACCGTGTTGGCGGGGCGGATATCGATGATCTGGAAGGCGCGGCCGTCCCTGGCATAGAGCGGCCCATAGTCGGCCAGCGCCAGCGGCTCGCCGGTGAAGGTTTTCACCCTGAGTTCGCCCTTGATGCCGTGGGCGGCGCCGATGACGGCCATCTGGACAGGGTTCTGGGGCTTGCTCATGGCATGAAATCCTTTGGCTTTGCTCTAACCCCAGCCCGGCGTCATTTCAATGATCGCCCCTTGTCATTTCAATGACGGGCTCTTCACCGCTTCCTAACCCGAATACCCCAAAATGCCGCCATGCAGGAATTCCTCATCCCGGCGAAACCCGATCTCCAGGCGGCGCGCGAAAGCTGGCTGAAGATGCTGGCGCGGGAACGTCGCCTGTCACCCGAGACAGTGGAAGCCTATGAGCGCGATACGCGCCAGTTCCTGCATTTCCTCACCGGCCATTGTGGCGGCTCGCCCGGCATTTCGGATATCGCCAATCTGCGCCCGGCCGATCTGCGCGGCTTTCTCGCCGCGCGCCGCAACAGTGGCGCCGGTGCGCGCACGCTCGGCCGTGGGCTGGCCGGCATCCGCTCGCTGCTGCGTTTCCTCGAACGGCGAGGTCTCGCCAATGCGGCTGGTGCCGCAGCACTTCGCGCGCCGCGCCAGCCGAAATCGCTGCCGAAACCGCTGACGGCGAGCGATGCCAAGCACGTCGTCTCCATCGAGGGCCAATTGGCCGAGGAACCTTGGATCGCCGCCCGCAATGCTGCCGTGCTGACGCTGCTTTACGGCTCCGGCCTGCGCATTTCCGAGGCGCTCGGCCTCGCCGGCGCCGATCTGGCGTCGGAGGCCGACACCGTGCTGCGCGTCACCGGCAAGGGCGGCAAGACGCGGCTGGTGCCGGTACTGCCGGTGGCGCTCAGGGCAATCGCCGCATACCGCCGGCTCTGCCCCTACCATCTCGATCCGAAAGGCCTGCTGTTTCGCGGCGCCCGCGGCGGCCCGCTCAACCCGGCCATCATCCAGCGCGACATGGCCAAACTGCGCTCGGCGCTCAACCTGCCGGACACCGCGACGCCGCACGCGCTGCGCCATTCCTTCGCCACCCATCTGCTTGGCCGTGGCGGCGATCTGCGCACCATCCAGGAACTGCTCGGCCACGCCAGCCTGTCGACGACGCAGATCTACACCGGCGTCGACACCGCGAGGCTGCTGGAAATCTACGAATCGGCGCATCCGAGAGCGTGATCGCCCGGCAGCGCCTCACAGTTTCGGTGGCCTACTAAAAACATTCGCGATTAGCCGTAGCCTTCCCAACTTCGTCATCCTAGGGCGAAGCAGGAGCGAAGCTCCGTCGCGGAGACCCTGGGAACCATTCCGTGACCTTGCCATGGAGTGCAACGGAGCGAAATTCTGCACCGATGCGGCGTTCCAGAGTCCCGGCATGGATCCTCGGGTCTGCGCCGCGTCGCTACGCTCCTTGCTCCGCCCGTGGATGACGAAAAATTGGCGTTCCCGCCAGTCGCTGGGCATGAGGCTCATCAACGGTAGCTAACGACGATAGCCGGTCGAAGACAATTTCGTACCCCCAATTAACCGTTTTGCCGCTTTTCGGTCCTAGGAATAGGATCATGAAACGCGTCATCGCCATCGCCGACCGTGCAGCTTCCCTGTCGCTGAAGCTGCTTGTTGCGCTCAACGTGCTGTTTTTCCTGTCTTTCCTTGCCGTCCTTTTGTTCGCGGCCGGCAGGGCGCATGCGGAAGTCCCGACCTGCAGCGGCGCCGACATGCTGTCGGCCCTGCAGACGAGCAGCCCCGCCACCTACAGCAAGATCGAGGCGGAAGCCGCCGCCACGCTGAACGGCAAGGGCCTGCTGTGGAAGCTGGAAAAATCAGGCGAACAGCCATCCTATTTGTTCGGCACCATGCACATGACCGACCCCCGCGTCACCACGCTGACGCCGCAAGCACAGAAGGCTTTTGACGCCGCCGGCACCCTCATCATCGAAACCACCGATGTGCTCGACAAGCAGAAGATGATGACGGCGATGCTGAAAGAGCCGGACCTGATGATGTTCACCGACTCCACGACGCTGTCGTCCTTGCTGACGCCGGACGAAGCAGCGGCGATGAATGCCGCGCTCGACGCACGCGGCATCCCGCCGGCAACGGTCGCCAAGATGAAGCCGTGGATGCTGTCCGCCATGATGGCGCTGCCGGCTTGCGAACTCGCCCGCCAGTCCGGCGGGGCGCCGGTGCTCGACGTCAAGCTGGCCGAGAGTGCCAAGGCCGCCGGCAAGTCGGTGGAAGGTCTGGAAACGGCCGAGAGCCAGTTGCGCGCCATGGCCTCGCTGCCGCTCGCCTTTCACATGAAGGGCTTGGTCGACACGCTGAAGCTGGGCGACAAGGTCAACGACATCAACGAGACGATGATCATCCTCTATCAGCGCGGCGACACCGGTATGTTCTGGCCGCTGGTCCGCGCCGCCATGCCGGACGAGCAGAACGATCCCGCCGGCTATGCCGCCTTCGAGGAAACCATGATCACCAGCCGCAACAAGGTGATGGTCGATCATGCCGAGCCGATCCTGGCCAAGGGCAACGCCTTCATGGCGGTCGGCGCCCTGCACCTTCCCGGTCCGCAGGGACTGGTCGAGGATTTCCGCAAGGCCGGCTACACTGTCACGGCAGTGGGGCTTTAACCTCTATTGATCAAGACCTGAGCCAACATCGCCGGAGCGATGATGCGGTGAAACGGCATGATGATGGCGAGATACGTCCGCCCAAGCAGATTGTGTGTCTTCACGATCGTCGACACAGCCACCTCCTGCCGGCCCGCGCCAAGGTCGTCCACCTCCACCAGGAGGCGGAAATCGAGATGCCGGTCGTCCAGACCAAGGACGACCCTGCCTTGTGTCTGGCTGATGAGCGGAAAGATGCCGATCTTGCTTTCCGGCGGCGCGTCCGGTTCCGCCCCCGGTTTCAGCCCAAATGGCCTCACGGCGAGATTGCGCAACTGCGTAAGCCGGCCGACCCATCGCGGTGACCGCCCCAGGACACGTTCGGCCGCGCCAATGGCGGTCAGGGCAAGACCATCGGTTGTCAGCACGTATCGGTCGGCGAACTGAGCGCCGGCAAGAGCGCTCTCGGGATCGGGAAAAGTCTGTGCAGTGGGTGTCATACCGGCAACTCCCTCACAACCAACGATAGCATCGGTGGGCTCGGCTCGCTGCGTGGCGAAACGCCGCCGCCCGGCGAAGCACTCGAAATCAAGCTGGCGGAAGGGCCACCTTCCCGGTCCCGAGGGACTGGTCGAGGATTTCCGCAAAGCCGGCTATACTGTCATCGCCGTCAATTGAGTCGGATGGCATCGGGGGGAGCAAAACGCCGCGTTTCCGGCGGTTTCCTTCGCTAGCGTGAAACCCATTCAACGGTTGCGCGTTGATGGCTGTTGATTGATCATTTTCATCCACGGAGGACACTTTTATGGCGAATCCATCAAACGACACTCCCAGGCCAAGCGGCGGTGGCGGCAGCCCTTGGCTGATTGCGCTGGTCGTCGTTATCCTGGCGATTGTCGCGTATTACGTTTTCGGCAGAAGCGGCGAGCATCCGGCACCCGCCGAGCCGCCAGCGGCCAGCACACCGGCCCCGGCGCCCGCGCCGGCAGAACCGATGAAGCCAGCCGAACCAGCTCCTGCCCCAGCACCCGCGCCTGCGCCCGCTCCGGCACCAGCGCCTGCTCCGGCACCCGCTCCGGCGCCTGCACCGGCCAACTGATCGGCGCGACATCAAATACGAACGGCCCGCTGAAAAGCGGGCCGTTTTGTTTGCAACGACGGTGAAGAGGCCTTTATAAAAGGCCTCAGATGTGGATCGGCTTGAAGAAGGTCGCCAGCGCCGCTTCCTTCACCGCTTCCGACATTGTCGGATGCGCGTGGGTGGTGCGGGCGAGATCTTCCGACGAGCCGCCGAACTCCATCAGCACCGCCGCCTCGTGGATCATCTCGCCGGCGCCGAAGCCGACAATGTGCACGCCGAGCACCCGGTCGCTCGCCTTATCGGCGAGGATCTTCACGAAGCCGTCCGTGTGCAGCATGGCGCGTGCCCGGCCATTGGCGCTGAACGGGAATTTGCCGACCTTGTAGTCGATGCCGGCCTTCTTCAGCTCTTCCTCGGTCTTGCCGACCGAGGCGATTTCCGGGCTGGTGTAGACGACGCTCGGAATGACGTCATAGTTCACATGGCCGGCCTGGCCGGCGATGGTTTCGGCCACCGCGACGCCCTCGTCTTCGGCCTTGTGCGCCAGCATCGGCCCGGCGATGACGTCGCCGATGGCATAGATGCCCGGCACATTGGTCTTGAGATGCGCGTCGGTCTTGACCCGGCCGCGCTCGTCGACCTCGACGCCGGCTTCTTTCAGCCCGAGCGTGTCGGAGAAGGCGCGGCGCCCGGTGGCGATCAGCACGACATCGGCAGCGATGGTTTCAGCCGCACCGCCTTTCACCGGCTCGAAGGTGACGCTGGCGCCCTTCTTGGCCTTGGCCACGCCGGTGACCTTGGCGCCGAGCTTGAACTCGAAACCTTGCTTGGAGAGCAGCCGCTGGAACTGTTTTGAGACCTCGCCATCCATGCCGCCAAGGATGGTGTCGAGGAACTCGACGACGGTGACCTTGGCGCCGAGCCGCGCCCAGACCGAGCCGAGTTCGAGCCCGATGACGCCGCCGCCGACCACCACAAGGTGGCCTGGAACCTTGTCCAGCGACAGCGCGCCGGTCGACGACACGATGACCTTCTCGTCGATATCGACCTTGACGCCGGGAATGCCAGCGACATCGGAACCGGTGGCGATGACGATGTTCTTGGTCTCGATCTCCTCGACCTTGCCGTCTTCGCCGGTCACCGACACCTTGCCGGGCGCAAGCACCTTGCCGGTGCCACGAAAACTGTCGATCTTGTTCTTCTTGAACAGGAAGGCGACGCCGTTGACGTTGGACGACACCGTCGCATCCTTGTGCGCCATCATCTTCTTGAGGTTCAGCTTGGGTGCCGCGATCTCGACGCCGAGCGTGTCGAAGGAATGGCCGGCTTCGGCGAACATCTCGGACGCGTAAAGCAGCGCCTTCGACGGGATGCAGCCGATGTTGAGGCAGGTGCCGCCGAAGGTCGCGTTCTTTTCGACCACCGCAACCTTCAGCCCAAGCTGCGCCGCCTTGATGGCGCAGACATAGCCGCCGGGTCCCGATCCGATGATAACGACGTCATAAGCCATGTTTCTTTCCCTTTGTTTGGCGCTCAGCGGCCGCCGCTGACATTCAGGATAGCGCCCGTCGTATAGGACGCGGCGTCGGATAGAAGATAGAGGACCGCGGCGGCGACTTCATCCGCGGTGCCCGCCCTTTTCATCGGCAGCGTGTCCTGGATCAGCGCCACCCGGTCCGGCTGCCCGCCGGAGGCGTGGATATCGGTGTCGATAATGCCCGGCCGCACCGCGTTGACGCGAATGCCTTCCAGCGCCACCTCGCGGGCAAGCCCGATGGTGAACGTGTCGATGGCGCCCTTGGACGCGGCATAGTCGACGTAATTGTCCGGCGCGCCCAGCACCGCCGCGGCCGAGGAAAGGTTGACGATCGATCCGCCCGACCCACCGTGACGGGTCGACATGCGCTTGACCGCTTCGCGGGCGCAGAGAATGGACCCGACGACATTGATGCGCATCATGCGTTCGAGCCGTGCCGCGCTCATCTCGTCGACCCGCGCCTTGGCATCGACAATACCGGCATTGTTGACGAAAGCGTCGAGCCGGCCACAAATGCGATCCACCGCCTCGAAGATGGCCAGGATATCGGCCTCGCTGCCGACATCGCCCTTGACCGCAAAAGCATCGCCGCCAGCGGCCTTGATGTCGCCGACCAGCGCGTCGGCGGCAGCCTGGTTCGAGGCATAGTTGATTGCCAGGCGATAGCCGGCCTTTGCCCCGAGCCGGCAGACGGCGGCGCCAATGCCGCGACTGCCACCGGTGACCAGCAGCACCTTTTGCGCCTCGCTCATTCCTGGCATCCCTTCAGCGTAAACACATCCGACGGCACTTTCGAAAATCCGCCGCCGCCATAGGCCAGTGAATGCCGCAATGACGGCCCAAGGTCGGGCATGATCAGCGTCTTCGGCGCATCGACGCCTTGCGCCGGCAACAGCCCGATCGCGCCCTTGTCATCCGACGCATAAATCACCCCGTTCCACAGCGTGCAGGCGGCAAGTTCGCCGCCGGTGACGTCGCCCTCAGGGCATTTGTACATCAAGGAGCCGTTCGGCCGCGCTTCACCCGAGCTCCACATCACAATGCCGTTCAGCACCACATTGTTGTCGAGGATCGTGCGAAAGCTGTTGGTGACAACAGCCGATGCGCCGGTCGGCGTAAACTCGATCTCGCTGCCGCTTTGGGTATCACCATAGACGGCGAGTTCGATCGGGCAGGCGGCATACGCGTTGGCTGCGGCCAGCACGATACCGCCCGCGATGGTCGACATCAGAACGCTCCTTGGAAGGTTAAGGGGACGAGTCGTCATCCTGCTGCGCAGATCCCTTCCTCCGGCTTGCAGTGTAAACTCCGGCTCAGCACCAACCCCTAGAGATCGAGCACCAGCCGTTCCGGATCCTCAAGGCTTTCCTTGACGCGCACCAGGAAGGTCACGGCTTCCTTGCCGTCGACGATGCGGTGATCGTAGCTCAGCGCCAGATACATCATCGGCCGGATGACGATCTGGCCGCCGACCACGACGGGCCGGTCCTGGATCTTGTGCATGCCCAGAATGCCCGACTGCGGCGCGTTGAGGATCGGCGTCGACATCAGCGAGCCATAGACGCCACCGTTGGAAATCGTGAACGTACCGCCCTGCATGTCGGCGACCGACAGCTTGCCGTCACGCGCGGCGATGCCCAGCCGGCCGATGTCCTTCTCGATTTCGGCGATCGACATCTGGTCGGCGTCGCGCACGACCGGCACGACGAGGCCCTTCTCGGTGCCGACAGCGACGCCGATATGAGCATAGTTCTTGAAGATGATGTCGGTGCCGTCGATCTCGGCGTTGACCGAGGGGATTTCCTTCAAGGCATGGGTGACGGCCTTGGTGAAGAAGCCCATGAAGCCGAGCTTCACGCCGTGCTTCTTCTCGAACACGTCCTTGTACTTGGTCCTGAGCGCCATCACCGCTGACATGTCGACCTCGTTGAAGGTGGTCAGCATGGCGGCGGTCGACTGCGCTTCCTTCAGCCGGCGCGCAATGGTCTGGCGTAGCTTGGTCATGCGCACGCGCTCTTCGCGCGAGGCATCGTCACCGGAGGATGGCGCCCGCACGGCAATCGGTGCAGGTGCCGGCGCAGCCTTGGGCGTCTCGGCCGGCTGCGAGGGCGCACCCTTGGAGATGGCGTCGAGCACGTCGCCCTTCAGCACCTGGCCGCGCTTGCCGGAACCCGAGAGCTGGTCGACCGCGAGATTGTTCTCGGCGATCAGTTTCGCCGCCGCTGGCGCCGGTGGCATGCTGCGCGGCTCGACCGCGCCGGCATCGCCGGCAATCTTGGCGGTCTCGGCCGCGGCCTGCTTGGTGGTGGAGGCCGCATCCGGCGAGGAGGCCTGCGACACCGCTTGTGGCTTGGTCGCCGGGGCAGCAGCGCCACCGGCGGAAATCGAGCCCAGCAAAGCACCGACAGCGACCGTCTCGCCTTCCTTGGCGACGATTTCGCCCAGCGTGCCGGCAGCGGCGGCAGGCACCTCCACCGTCACCTTGTCGGTTTCGAGTTCAACCAAGGGCTCGTCGACGGCAATGGCATCGCCGACCTTCTTGAACCATTTGCCGATGGTCGCCTCGCTGACGGATTCGCCGAGAGTGGGAACGCGGATTTCGGTAGCCATTGTGCCTGTCCGTTTTCTTGTCGTGTTCTGTTATTCGCCGAGCGCGTCTTCGAGCAAGGCGGCGAGCTGGGCAAGGTGCTTGGACATCAAGCCGGTCGCCGGCGAGGCGGCAGCGGGACGGCCGGTGTAGCGCACCCGCTGATGCTTGGCGTCGATATGCGCCAGCACCCATTCCAGATATGGGTCGATGAACGACCAGGCGCCCATGTTCTTGGGCTCCTCCTGGCACCACACCATCTCGGCGTTGCGGAAACGCGACAGTTCGGTGATCAGCGCCTTGGCCGGGAATGGGTAGAGCTGTTCGACGCGCAGCAGGTAGATGTCGTTGATGCCGCGCTTCTCGCGCTCTTCATAGAGGTCGTAATAGACCTTGCCCGAGCACAGCACGACGCGGCGGATCTTCGAATCCTTGACCAGCTTGATCGCTTGGCCGGAGAGCAGTTGGGCGTCATCCCACAGCAGCCGGTGGAACGAGCTTTCGCCCGAGATTTCCGGCAGCGTCGACACCGCGCGCTTGTGGCGCAGCAGCGACTTCGGCGTCATCAGGATCAGCGGCTTGCGGAAGTCGCGCTTCAACTGCCGGCGCAATATGTGGAAGTAGTTGGCCGGCGTCGTGCAGTTGGCCACTTGCATATTGTCTTCGGCGCAAAGCTGCAGGAAGCGCTCGAGCCGGGCCGAGGAATGTTCCGGACCCTGGCCTTCATAGCCATGCGGCAATAGGCAGACGAGGCCCGACATTCTGAGCCACTTGCGTTCGCCAGACGAGATGAACTGGTCGAACACCACCTGGGCGCCGTTGGCGAAGTCGCCGAACTGCGCTTCCCACAAGGTCAGCGCCTTGGGTTCGGCCAGGCTGTAGCCATATTCGAAGCCCAGTACCGCCTCTTCCGACAGCATCGAGTTGATGACTTCGTAGCCGGCCTGCGCCGCCGACAGATTGTTGAGCGGGATGTAGCGGGTCTCATCGCGCTGGTCGTAGAGCACGGAATGGCGCTGGGAGAAGGTGCCGCGTTCGGAATCCTGCCCTGACAGGCGGATCGGATTGCCGTCGAGCAGGATGGCGCCGAAGGCCAGCGCCTCGGCCGTCGACCAGTCGATGCCTTCGCCGGAATCGATCGCCTCGCGGCGGTTTTCAAGGAAGCGGATGATGGTCTTGTGCGCCTCGAAACCCTTCGGCACCTCGGTCAGCTTCTTGCCGATTTCCTTCAGCGTCTTGACCGGCACGGCGGTCTTGCCGCGCCTCTGTTCGTCCTGGTTGTCGGCCGTGCGCAGGCCCGACCAGGCGCCGTCAAGCCAGTCGGCCTTGTTGGGCTTGTAGTGCTGGCCGACTTCCCACTCTGATTCCAGGTGTGCGCGCCAGTCGGCCTTCATCTGGTCGAGCTCGGCCTGGCTGATGTGGCCCTCGGCGATCAGCCGCTCGCCATAAATCTGCACCGTCGTCTTATGGGTGCGGATGTTGCGGTACATGATTGGCTGGGTGAAGGCCGGTTCGTCGCCCTCATTGTGGCCGAAGCGGCGGTAGCAGAACATGTCCACGACCACCGGCTTGTGGAACTTCATGCGGAATTCGATCGCCACCTTGGTGGCATGCACCACGGCTTCCGGATCGTCGCCATTGACGTGGAAGATCGGCGCCTCGATCATCTTGGCGACATCTGACGGATAGGGCGAAGAACGCGAGAAGCGCGGATTGGTGGTGAAGCCGATCTGGTTGTTGATGATGAAGTGCAGCGTGCCGGCAACGCGGTGGCCGCGCAGGCCGGACAGGCCGAGGATTTCGGCGATCACGCCCTGGCCGGCGAAGGCGGCGTCGCCATGCAGAAGCAGCGGCAGCACCTTGGCCCGCTCTTCCAGCGGCACGATCTCCTCGCGGCCGCGGCCGAACAGATAGTCCTGCTTGGCCCGTGCCTTGCCCATCACCACCGGATCGACGATTTCCAGATGCGACGGGTTGGCGGTCAGCGACAGATGCACCTTGTTGCCGTCGAACTCGCGGTCCGACGAGGCGCCGAGATGGTACTTCACGTCGCCCGAGCCTTCGACCTCGTCGGGTGCGGCCGAGCCGCCCTTGAACTCGTGGAAGATGGCGCGGTGCGGCTTGGCCATCACCTGGGAAAGCACGTTCAGCCGGCCGCGATGCGCCATGCCGAGCACGATCTCCTTCATGCCGAGCTGACCGCCGCGCTTGACGATCTGCTCCAGTGCCGGGATCAGCGCTTCACTGCCGTCGAGGCCGAAGCGCTTGGTGCCCTTGTACTTGACGTCGATGAACTGCTCGAAACCTTCCGCCTCGACCAGCTTCGAGAGGATCGCCTTCTTGCCGGTGGCGGTGAACGAAATCTCCTTGTCGGCGCCTTCGATGCGCGCCTGGATCCAGGCCTTCTCCTCGGGATCGGAGATGTGCATGAACTCGACGCCGAGCGTCGAGCAGTAGGTGCGGGTCAGGATCTCCAGCATCTGCCGGATGGAGCCGAATTCGAGCCCCAGCACATTGTCGAGGAAGATCGGCCGGTCGTAGTCGGCTTCGGTAAAACCGTAATTCTCCGGTGACAATTCGTTGTAGTCCTCGAGCGGCTTGGCGATGCCGAGCGGATCGAGATTGGCGTGCAAATGGCCGCGCATGCGGTAGGCGCGGATCATCATGATGGCGCGCACCGAATCGCGCGTCGCCTGGTGCACGTCGGCGTCGGACAGGACGACGCCGTTGGTGACCGCCTTGTCCTTGACCTTCTTTTCCAGGTGCTTCTCGACGATGCCCCAATTGCCGTCGAGCGCCGACACCAGCTCGCCATTGGCCTGCAGCGGCCAGGAGGGTTTTGCCCAGGAAGCGCCCTTGGCGTTCCTGCGCACATCACCGGCATCGTCCTTCAGCCCGGCGAAGAATTCCTGCCACTCCGGATTGACCGACTCCGGATCATCCTCATAGGACGCATAAAGCGCGTCGATGTAGTCGGCGTTGCCGCCATAGAGGAAAGAGGTGAGCGAGAATTGGTCGTTGGCCTGATCTTGTCTTGCCATGTCGTTTCAGCGGAGCCTGGCTCCGTCTCCTTGCGTTTGCGGCAGGGCCGCGATAGTGGGCGGTTCACCCGCCCTTCTTGTCCCCTCAGAGCCAACGAACCGTCGTTGGCTCTCATTCCAACAATCAGCGCGCGGTTCAGCCCTTGATGGCCTCAACCAAGGTCGTGCCCAGCCGCGCCGGCGACGGCGAAACTTTTATCCCGGCCGATTCCATCGCAGCGATCTTGTCCTCAGCGCCGCCCTTGCCGCCGGAGATGACCGCGCCCGCATGGCCCATGGTGCGGCCGGCCGGTGCGGTGCGCCCGGCGATGAAGCCGGCCATCGGCTTCTTGCGGCCACGCTTGGCTTCGTCCTTGAGGAACTGCGCGGCGTCTTCCTCGGCCGAACCGCCGATCTCGCCGATCATGATGATCGACTTGGTCTCGTCATCGGCGAGGAACATCTCGAGCACGTCGATGAACTCGGTGCCCTTGACGGGGTCGCCGCCAATGCCGACGGCGGTGGTCTGGCCGAGGCCGACATTGGTGGTTTGGAACACTGCCTCATAGGTAAGCGTTCCCGAGCGCGAAACAACGCCGACCGAACCCTTGCGGAAGATGTTTCCGGGCATGATGCCGATCTTGCATTCGTTGGGGGTGAGCACGCCCGGGCAGTTCGGGCCGATCAGCCGTGAGGTCGAGCGGTCGAGCCGCGCCTTGACCTTGATCATGTCCATCACCGGAATGCCTTCGGTGATGCAGATGATCAGCGGGATTTCCGCCTCGATCGCTTCCAGGATCGCTTCGGCGGCGCCCGCTGGCGGCACGTAGACGACGGACGCGTTGGCGCCGGTCTTTTCCTTGCCCTCGGCGACGGTGGCGAAGATCGGCAGGCTCTCGCCCTTCGACCCGGTCCAGGTCTCGCCGCCCTTCTTGGGGTGGATGCCGCCCACCATCTTGGTGCCGTGATAGGCCAGCGCCTGTTCGGTGTGGAACGTGCCGGTCTTGCCGGTCAGGCCCTGCACCAGCACCTTGGTGTTCTTGTCGACGAGAATGGACATCGGAGCCCTTTTCTAAAAACCGTTGATCGAGGAAGGCGAGACGCGCTTGTAGACGCCGCTCACCATGTCTTGCCAGGCATCGCTGCCGGCAGGTTTGAAATGCAGTCGCATGCGGTAGATGTCGGCGTCGTCAAAAATATACGTCACCCGCGCCGAGCCACGCAGCGACGACCGCTCCAGATTAAGCTCGTTGCCGTTCCAGTTGCCCATGGCCGGCGCAACCGGCACAAAGCCCATCGAATCGAACTGGTGCATGGTGACGAGACTGTTCAGTTGGTCGAAGCCGAACACGCTGTGCGCGCCGAAGGAAATCGTGCCGTCGCGGCGCTGGCGATAGCGCCGCACCACGAACAGACCGCCGAACTGTGCCTCTGCCAGCACTTCGGAAGTCGCCGTGCCGCCATCGGCCCATTGTGTGTCCGCCACCTCTTCCTCGCCGCGCCACGCACCGACCAGCGCCTGCAAGCGCTGGTGATCGGGCGAGAGCGAAGAGAAGGATGCAGCGTTCATGGTCAGAGCCGCTTCAGGTCGGTGACGGTGAGGTCGCTCTTGGCGTTGCCGGTGTTGAGCGTCGTCGCCGGTTCGAACATCAGCACCACGGGCTCGGCGGTCAGCGAGCGCGGCCGGTGCTCGACGCCGCGCGGCACGACGATGAAGTCGCCCTCGCCGAGCTCGACCGGACCATCGCGGAAATCGATGGCGATACGCCCACGAAGCACCAGGAAGGCTTCGTCCTCATGATCATGCGCATGCCAGTCGAAGGCCTCGCCGAACTTGGCGACCTTCGCCTGGCTGTCGTTGACGTCGCCGGCGATATGCGGGTCGAAGACCTTCTTGATCTTCGCGTCCGCCGCCTCGACGAGGTTTATCTTGCGCGGAGGCACAGGCTCAGCCCTTCACCGCCGCCACGATCTTCTTGGCTGCGTCGTCGAGATCGTCCGCCGACACGACGTTGAGGCCGCTGTCGTTGATGATCTTCTTGCCGAGCTCGGCATTGGTGCCTTCGAGGCGCACCACCAGCGGCACCTCGAGCCCGACTTCCTTGACCGCGGCGATCACGCCCTCGGCGATGATGTCGCACTTCATGATGCCGCCGAAGATGTTGATCAGTATGCCTTTGACCGCCGGGTCCTTGGTGATGATCTTGAACGCCGCCGTCACTTTCTCCTTGGACGCACCGCCGCCGACGTCGAGGAAGTTGGCGGGCTCGGCACCATAGAGCTTGATGATGTCCATCGTCGCCATGGCAAGGCCGGCGCCATTGACCATGCAGCCGATATTGCCGTCGAGCGCGACATAGGCGAGGTCGTATTTCGACGCCTCGATTTCCTTCTCGTCCTCTTCGGTGGTGTCGCGCAGTTCGAGCACGTCGGGGTGGCGAAACAGCGCGTTGTTGTCGAACGACACCTTGGCGTCGAGCACGCGCAGCCGGCCGTTCTTCATGACGATCAGCGGATTGACCTCGAGCAGGCTCATATCCTTCTCGACGAAGGCCTTGTAGAGGATCGGGAACAGCGTATCGCCGTCCTTGGCCGCGTCGCCGTCGAGCTTCAGCGCGCCGTTGAGCGCCTTCAGATCGGCCGATGTCACGCCCTTTTCCGGATCGATGGCGACGGTGATGATCTTTTCCGGCGTGTCATGCGCCACCGCCTCGATGTCCATGCCGCCTTCCGTCGAGACGACGAAGGCAACGCGGCCAACGGAACGATCGACCAGGATCGACAGATAGAGCTCGCGCTCGATGTCGGCGCCGTCCTCGATGTAGAGGCGGTTGACCTGCTTGCCGGCCGGGCCAGTCTGCTTGGTCACCAGCGTGTGGCCGAGCATTTCGTTGGCATTGGCGACGACGTCGGCGACAGACTTCGCCAATCGCACACCGCCCTTGGCGTCGGGGCCGAGCTCAGTGAATTTGCCCTTGCCGCGGCCGCCGGCATGGATCTGGCTCTTCACCACATAGAGCGGGCCGGGCAGTGCCTTGGCGGCGGCTTCGGCCTCGCTTGCCTTGAACACCGGCACGCCTTCGGCCACCGGCGCGCCAAAGCTCTTCAGCAGCGCCTTGCCTTGATATTCATGGATGTTCATTGGGAACTATCTCCAAGTCTTTTTGCCAGGATTGCCGTTTGCCGGGATTGACGTTTTGGCGGGATTCACTTCGAGGCGAGCTGCGGTGCGATCTTGACGCAGGCCTCGGTCAGGCCCTGCACGGTCGCCACCGAACTGTCGAACATCTTCTGCTCGGTCTTGTTGAGGTCGATCTCGATGATGCGCTCGACACCGCCGGCGCCAATCACCACGGGCACGCCGACATAGGTGCCCTTGACGCCATACTGGCCGGAGAGGAACGCCGCGCAAGGCAGCACGCGCTTCTTGTCCTTGAGGTAGGCTTCGGCCATCTGGATCGCCGAGGCGGCCGGCGCGTAATAGGCCGAGCCGGTCTTGAGCAAGCCGACGATCTCGGCGCCGCCATCACGGGTGCGCTGCACGATCTGGTCGAGCTTCTCCTTCGAGGTCCAGCCCATCTTGACGAGATCGGGCAGCGGAATGCCCGACACCGTCGAATAGCGGATCATCGGCACCATGGAATCGCCGTGGCCGCCGAGCACGAAGGCGGTGACGTCCTCGACCGAGACCTTGAATTCCTCGGCCAGGAAATAGCGGAAGCGCGCGCTGTCGAGCACGCCGGCCATGCCGACGACATGGGTCTTGGGCAGGCCGGAAAACTTCTGCAGCGCCCAGACCATGGCGTCGAGCGGGTTGGTGATGCAGATGACGAAGGCCTTCGGTGCATACTTCTTCAGACCGGCGCCGACCTGTTCCATGACCTTGAGGTTGATGCCGAGCAGGTCGTCGCGGCTCATGCCCGGCTTGCGCGGCACGCCGGCGGTGACGATGCAGACGTCGGCACCCTCGATGCCGGCATAGTCGTTGACGCCGGTCAGCCGGGAATCGAAACCATCGACCGGCGACGACTGCGCGATATCGAGCCCCTTGCCTTGCGGAATGCCCTCGGCAATATCAAACAGCACCACGTCGCCGAGGTCCTTGAGGCCGATCATGTGGGCGAGCGTGCCGCCGATCATGCCCGAGCCGATAAGCGCTATCTTGTTGCGTGCCATGTGAGGATGTTTTCCCTTTGTCTGTGACTGCGCCCAAATCTTTGACGACTTGATGACGGCATCGAGGAAGAGGCCGGAATGCAGCGGAAACCCGCGAGATTTCGCCGCACCCAATAGCCCCGGTGCAAGATAAATTCAAACGATTATTTTGGGGTGAGCATTTTCAATCGGTTAGATGGTTTGGGATTTACGTAAACGTCAAAGTTTGTAAGCCGGCTTGCCAGAGAATATACAACTAGGGTGGCAATCAGAAGGCTTGAAGAGGCGATGACGCCCTTGTGATGCGGGCCGCCGGGAATGTGTTCGACCTGTAGGCGCCGGCGGCACAGCGCGGCCTTTCCAGGGATTATCTTTACGCCTGCGCCTGCTGGACATCCGGCGTCGCCTTCGCCTTCGCCTTGCGCCGCTCTGCCCAGTCTTCCAGCCAATCGCGGCTCTGCATCTCGATCAGCCGCGAGGCCGTACGTTCGAACTCGAACACCTCGACGCCGCGCTTGGCCACATAAAGCTCTTGCGGTGGCGCCTGGGCACTCACCACCAGCCGCACGTGATGATCGTAAAGCGTGTCGATCAACAGGATGAAGCGCTTGGCCTCGTTGCGCTTGCCTTCGCCCAGCACGGGGATGTGATCGATGAAGACGGTCGAGAAGCGCCCGGCAATGGCCAGGAAATCCCGTGCGCCGTGCGGCTTTTCGCAGAGATCGGCGAAGGAAAACCGCGCCGTGTCGCCGGCCGCGGCCGGCACGACGACTTGCCGGCCCTTCAGCGTCAGCGATGTCGCTTCTGTCGGCGCGCCGCGCGTCATCGTCCGCCAGGCCTCATCGAGCGCCCGGTCGGCTGCCGCGTCCGCCGGCATGACATAGACCGGCGTGCGGGCGAGCTTTTCCAGCCGGTAATCCTTGTCGCTGTCGAGCGACAGCACCTGCGCGTGCCGTTCCAATATGCTGATGAACGGCAGGAACAGCTGGCGGTTCAGCCCGTCGCGATAGAGATCTTCCGGCGCCACGTTCGAGGTGGCAACAAGCACAACGCCATTGGTGAACAACGCCGAAAACAGCCGCGACAGGATCATCGCGTCAGCGATGTCGGTGACCGAGAATTCGTCGAAGCACAGCACCCAGGCCTGCTCGGCCAGGGCCTTTGCCACAGGCGGGATCGGATCGTCTTCTTTGGCGTCACCATTCTTGCGCGCCTGCCGGTGCTTCTGGATGCGGTCCTGCACGTCGGCCATGAAGTCGTTGAAATGGACGCGGCGCTTGCGCCGGACCGGCAGCAGCTCGAAGAACATGTCCATCAGCATGGTCTTGCCGCGGCCGACGCCGCCATGGATGTAGAGACCCCTGACGAGGTCCCGCGTCTCGCGCTTGCGGGCGAACAGCCAGCCCAGCGCACTGGATTTGTGCGCCAGCCGTTTTGCCGAGATTTCCGATGTCAGCCGGTCGAGCGCGGCGGCGATGCGTTCCTGCGCCGGATCGCGCTCGATCGCGCCGGTGTCCACCAGATGGTGGTAGCGCTGCCTGACGGTCGCATGGGTCTGGAGGCCGTCACGCAGATGCATCGGTCACGTCGTTTGTTCTTATGCATGTCGTTGACCCAAAACCGGGGCGGGTTTTGGGCGCATGCACCGGGAAGTCGGGCTTATCTTGTAAGCGAAATCGGCTGACCGCTGGAAGTCTGGCCATCGAATTTCGAGCCGCCCGAGGAATAGAGCCGCGCCAGCGAGCCGCCATTCTCATCATAAAGCGTCAGTTGCTTGCCAGCGACGTTCCACGACTTGATGCCGTCGATCGGGGCTGGGCAATGCAGCGGCCCGGCGCGGAAGCCGGCACCGAACTTGGTCTGCGGCGTCGCGATCTTGCAGCTCTGGCCGGAAACGCTGGCGTTCCAGACGCCGGCGACCGCTGCCGCGCTGAGATCCGAGGCACCGGCGGGCGCCGAGCCGTCCGGCGGCAAGGACGCAACCTGCGTGTTTGCCGGTGCGGTCGGGAATTGCGACGGGTCGGTGGTGCCGGGCGAGGCCGGCGGCGGCAGCTGGTTGGAACTCACTTGGCCGGCCGGAGCCGCAGGCAGCGGCGCGGGTTGCTGGTCGTCCATCGACGAGAAGCGTGTGGTCGAGCAGCCACTCGCAACGAGCGCAGCCAGCGATACGGCCACAAGGCCGCTTTTCGAAAAATTCATTCCAACCTCCGTCGGATCCGGCTGGGGGGATGCCGTCCGCGCAATCTCACCTCCACCAAGATGGAGAAGGTGGCGAAATTTCAACCTGATATGGTTAAAATAGGGTTTGCGGCAAGAATTGTTGCAAATTTATCGCAATCAGGATGGGTCCTGCTGCTCGCTGCTCAGCCTCCGAGAGCTCAACCGATGAATTCCCCGTCTTCGCCATTTGGCCGCCAGCGCTTGCGCCAACCCGCGAACGACCTATGTCAAGGAGCCGAAACCGCTGGAGCGCAGACCTTGGCCGCAGGAAAGAAAGCCGCCAACCGCTATTACAGCGGTCCGCCCAGCGACCATTTTGATGGCACTTTGTTTTTCAATCCCGGCGGCCAGATGCCCGGCCGCTTCACCGATCTGCTGAAATGGCAGTTCAACGGCCAGCGCGCGAAATGGCCGGCGACCAGCCCGAGCCCCTTTCCGCAGGCAAAGCCAGCCGCGCGGGTCGAAGGTTCCGATCTGACCGTCACCATGGTCGGCCATTCGACCTTGCTGATCCAGACGGCCGGGCTGAACATCCTCACCGATCCCGTCTGGTCGCAACGCACCTCGCCGTTTTCCTTCGCCGGACCCAAGCGCATCAATCCGTCGGGAATCGCCTTTGACGATCTGCCGCCGATCGACCTCGTGCTGGTCAGCCACAACCACTACGACCATCTCGACCTCGCCACGTTGAAGCGGCTGAAGGAAAACCACGATCCGCTGGTGGTGACGCCGCTCGGCAACGATGTCCTGATCGGCGAGGCGGTTCCCGATATGCGGCTGTCGGCACATGACTGGGGCGACAGGATTGAGATCGGCAATGGCATTTTCGTCCACACCGAGCCGGCGCATCACTGGTCGGCGCGCGGCGCCCGCGACCGCCGCATGGCGCTGTGGGCCGGCTTCGTCATCGAGACGCCGGGAGGAAAGATCTATTTCGCCGGCGATACCGGCTTCCACGACGGCATCAACTACCGGCTGATGGCGCAGAAGCATGGCGGCTTCCGCTTCGCCATCCTGCCGATCGGCGCCTACGAGCCGCGCTGGTTCATGGCGCCGCAGCACCAGAACCCGGAGGAGGCGGTGCAAGGCATGAAGCTGTGCAATGCCGCCTTCGCCGCCGGCTGCCACTGGGGCACTTTTCAGCTCACCGACGAACCCATGGACGAGCCGGTCCGCAAACTGGCCGAGGCGCTTGAGGTCGAGGGCCTGCCGCAGGAGCATTTTCGCGCCTTGCGGCCCGGCGAGGTCTGGAAGGTACCGGAGGTCGAACAAGGCTGAGATCTTGCATTGGCCATTTACGGCACCGTCATTTTCGCCGATGGTCCGGCCAGCAAAAAGGGGGACTTCGGATGAAATCGATCGTTGCAGCTCTGATGGCGCTGGCAATTTCGGCACCGGCGGCTTTCGCGGGTGAAATCACCGATCGCGCCGCCGAGGCCGAAAAGGCGCTGCAAGCCGGCGATGGCGCCGGGGCGCTGGAGAAATTCCGCGGCGCGGAGGAGGCCTTGTGGCAAGCGATGCCGCTTGCCGTGCAGAACGTCAAACAGGTCGACTCGGCCGGCGGTTTCGGCATCTCCAGGTGAACGCCCCAATCACATTTATAAGCCAGGCGAGAAGGTCGTGCTCTACATGGAGCCTGTCGGCTATGGTTACGGCTCGGACGGCCTCGGCAACAGCCAGATCGCGCTTTCCGTCGACCTCACCGTGCTTTCGGACACGGACGAAGCTTTGGGCACGTTCGAAAAGATCGGCAGCGTCCAGATCGCTTCCCGCTCGCACAACCGCGAACTCTTCTTCAAGCTCGACCTGTCCCTCGATGGCCTGCCGGCCGGGAAATACAAGTGCAACTTCCTCATGCATGACCAGAATTCGACCAAGACGGCACCGTTCAGCACCGACATCGAGATCGCCGGCTAATGCATGTCGCCCAGAAGTGACCTCGGTTTTGGGAGAACGACATGCATAAAAAGAACGACCCAAAGCGCGTCGCATGAATCCGTTTCAACGCGACGCGCTTTAGGTCCTGCCACGGACATAGCCTCGCAGCCCACGGAACCCAAGCGCGACAGCCGCGTTTTCGTGCGGTCTTTAAAATCTGTCGGTTTGCGAGGCATTGCCATGATCAAATGGATCATCATTCTGCTCATCGTCGCCGCCGCGGCGAGCCTGCTCGGCATGCCGGCGCTGGCGGGTGCGGCCGCCACCGGCGCCCGCATCCTCATCGGCATCGTTCTGGTCATCTTCCTGCTGGTGGTGCTCGGCATTTTCGCCGTCACGTAAAACGCCTGCAGACTGGTAATTCCCGCCCGTTTCCGCCATATAGCGCCAAACGGACATGGAATTTCGCGGAGCTATGGCAAGCACTGCCCCTTTCGCCAAGATGAACGGCATCGGCAACGAGATCATCGTTGCCGACATGCGCGGCCGTGCCGATCAGGTGACGGCGGCGGCGGCGCTTGCGCTGAACGCCGATGCCGCGACCCGCTTCGACCAGATCATGGCGATCCATGATGCGAAGACACCGGGCACCGCCTATTATGTCGATATCCTGAATTCCGACGGCACCAGCGCGCAGGCCTGCGGCAACGGCATGCGTTGCGTCGTCCAGGCGCTCGCCGCCGAGACCGGCCAGAAGACCTTCACCTTCGAGACGCGCGCCGGCATTCTTAACGCCAGGGAACATGCCGATGGCTCGATCTCGGTCGACATGGGCATGCCGCATTTCGGCTGGCAGGAGATTCCGCTGGCGGAAGAATTCCGCGACACCCGCATGATCGAATTGCAGATCGGTCCGATCGATGCGCCGGTGCTGCATTCGCCCTCCGCTGTCTCGATGGGCAATCCACACGCCATCTTCTGGGTCGACCGCGACGTCTGGTCCTATGAGCTCGAACGCTTCGGCCCGCTGCTCGAAAACCACCCGATCTTCCCCGAGCGCGCCAACATCACCATCGCGCAGGTGACGTCGCCTGAAACCATGATCATCCGCACCTGGGAACGCGGCGCCGGCCTGACCAAGGCCTGCGGCTCGGCGGCTTGCGCATCGGTGGTGGCCGCGGCCCGCACCAGGCGGACCGGTCGCAGCGTCAACCTGCTGACCCCGGGCGGCGGCACGCTGCATGTCGAATGGCGCGACGACGACCACGTCATCCTGACTGGGGCCGCCGAATGGGAATTTTCAGGCAGTTTTGATCCCTCGACCGGCATTTGGGCCCGCGACACCGAAAGCGCGGCCTGATGTCGGCTGCTCTATCCAAGAGCCCGGACTTCGACGGCTCCCTTTCCGTGGCCCCCAGCCGCATTGATGTGGTGACTTTCGGCTGCAGGCTGAACACCTATGAATCCGAAGTGATGCGGCGCGAGGCCGAAACCGCCGGTCTCGGCGCGCTGGAAGGCGGCGCCGTGATCTTCAACACCTGCGCCGTCACCGGCGAGGCGGTGCGCCAGGCCAAACAGGCGATCCGCAAGGCGCGCCGCGACAACCCGCAAGCGCGCATCATCGTCACCGGCTGCGCCGCCCAGACCGAGCCAGAAAAATTCGCCGCCATGGACGAGGTCGACCTCGTGCTTGGCAATGAGGAGAAGCTGAAGGCGCATTCGTATCGCGCGCTGCCGGATTTCGGCGTCAACGACACGGAAAAGGCGCGCGTCAACGACATTTTCTCGGTGCGCGAGACCGCCGGCCATATGGTCGACGCCATCGAGGGCCGCGCGCGTGCCTTCGTCCAGGTGCAGAATGGCTGCGACCACCGCTGCACCTTCTGCATCATCCCCTACGGCCGCGGCAATTCCCGCTCGGTGCCGATGGGCGCCGTGGTCGAGCAGGTCAAACGGCTCGCCGGCAACGGCTATGCCGAGATCGTGCTGACCGGTGTCGACATGACCAGCTTCGGCGCCGACCTGCCAGGGGCGCCCAAGCTCGGCAGACTGGTGAAGACCATTCTGAAACAGGTGCCCGACGTGAAGCGTCTGCGCCTGTCCTCCATCGATTCGATCGAGGCCGACGACGATTTGCTCGACGCCATCGCCACCGAGCCCAGGCTGATGCCGCATCTGCATCTGTCGTTGCAATCGGGCGACGACATGATCCTGAAACGCATGAAACGCCGCCATCTGCGTGACCAGTCGATCCGCTTCTGCGAGGACGTGCGCAAATTGCGTCCCGGCATCGTTTTTGGTGCCGACATCATCGCCGGCTTCCCGACCGAGACCGAGGCCATGTTCGAGAATTCGGAGAAGATCGTCGAGGAATGCGGCCTGACCCATCTTCACGTCTTCCCGTTCAGCCCGCGCGAGGGCACACCCGCCGCGCGCATGCCGCAGCTGCGCCGCGAAGTGGTCAAGCAACGCGCCGCGCGCTTGCGCGCCGCCGGTGAAGGTGCATATCGGCGCCACCTGTCCTCGCTGCCCGGCACCCGTCAATCGATCCTGATCGAACGCGACGGGCTTGGCCGCACCGAAGGCTTCACGCTTGCCACACTCGGCACCGGCACGCCGGGCGAGATCGTCGAAGCGACAATTACTGGCCACGATGGTATCAGGCTGATCGCAGCCCGGCTTGCCGCACGCGCCGCCTGAGAAACGCAAAGCATGGCTGGTTTTTTCAAGAAGATATTTTCGTTCGGCAAGAAAGAAATTGTCGAGGAGCGCGTCGACGAGACCGCGCCGCTGCCGCCGATCAAATGGGATCAGCTCGATGCGCTGAAGCCGGCGGCCGAGCCAGCGCCCCACCCTCCCCTCGATGGGGAGGGTCGCCACGAAGTGGCGGGGAGGGGTGATGGCGCCGACGCCAGCGCCAGTCACCCCCACCCCCAAGCTTCGCTTGGGACCTCCCCCATCGAGGGGGAGGTAAAGCCTGCGCCTCAGCCGGCACATGAAGAGCCAGCACCCGAGCCCGCTCCAACCATTCCGACTCAGCCGGAGCCGATCGTTCCGTCCGAACCGGAACCGCTGCCTGAGCCTGCTCCTGTAGAAGAGCCCGAACCTGAGACACCTGCCGAGCCACCGGTGCCGGAGGAAGTTCCTACGCCGCCCGCTGCTCCGGAGTCTGTTCCCGAGCCGCCGCCGCAAGAAGTGCCACCGGCACCGGTCGAGCCGGAGATCGAACCGTCGCGCCCGGAACCGCAGCCTGAGCCTGCTCCCGTCGAGGTGCCGACGCCTGCCGAGACACCTGCAGAGCCGGCCGCCCCGATCGAGGTTCCGGTCGCGCCTTCGGAGCAGCCAACGTCAGAGGCCACCGCCGCCCCTCATCCGCCTGCCGGCACCTTCTCCCCGTATGGTGACGGGGAGAAGGAAGATGCGCCAACGCCCCACCCTCCCCTCGATGGGGAGGGTCGCCACGAAGTGGCGGGGTGGGGTGACGACGCCGACGCTGGCGCCAGTCACCCCCACCCCCGGGCTGCGCTCGGGACCTCCCCCATCGAGGGGGAGGTAAAGCCCGCGCCGGTCGCGCCGCAGCCCGTCATTGCCGAGATCGCGCCCGAGCCGCAGCCCATCCCGCCACCGGCCCCACAACCCCTGCCGGAGCCGAAGCCCGCACCCGGCAAGGTGACCGTCACCAAAAAGGTCGAGAAGAAGGCCGAGCCGGTGAAAGCACCGGAGCCGGCACCGAGGCGCTCCTGGTTCCAGCGCATGCGGGACGGGCTTGCCCGTTCGTCGCGCGAACTCACCGGCAACATTGCCGGCGTCTTCACCAAGCGCAAGCTGGACGAGGAAACGCTGCAGGACCTCGAGGATGTGCTGATCCGCGCCGACCTCGGCATGGAAACCGCGCTTCGTATCACCGACGCGCTGGCCGCCAGCCGCTACGGCAAGGACGTCTCCGATACGGATGTCCGCACCGTCATGGCGGCCGAGGTGGAGAAGGTGCTGACCCCCGTCGCCCGGCCGCTGGAGCTCGATCTCTCGCACAAGCCGCATGTCATCCTGGTGGTCGGCGTCAACGGCACCGGCAAGACCACCACCATCGGCAAGCTGGCGGCCAAGCTGACCGATGGCGGCCTGTCGGTGATGCTCGCCGCCGGCGACACGTTTCGCGCTGCCGCGATCGAGCAATTGAAGATCTGGGGCGAGCGCACCAAATCGCCGGTCATCGCCTCCAAGATCGGCGCCGATGCCGCCGGCCTCGCCTATGATGCCTTCGAACGGGCAAAAGCGGCCGGCTCCGACGTGCTGATCATCGACACGGCCGGGCGGCTGCAGAACAAGACCGAGCTGATGGCGGAGCTGGAAAAGATCGTTCGCGTGCTCGGCAAGCTCGACCCGGAAGCGCCGCACACCGTGCTGCAGACGGTCGACGCCACCACCGGCCAGAACGCGCTCAACCAGGTCGAGATCTTCCGCAACATCGCCGGCGTCAACGGCCTGGTGATGACCAAGCTGGACGGCACGGCGCGCGGCGGTATTCTGGTGGCAATCGCGGCAAAGCACAAACTGCCGGTCTATTTCATCGGCGTCGGCGAACAGGTCGACGACCTCGAGCCTTTCTCGGCAAGCGAATTCGCCAGGGCGATCGCTGGAGTGGCGTAACGGCATGATCCCTTTGAACGGGACCGTGTGTAAGAAGGAAGATCATGAACCCACCCATTCTCGAACGCGATCCGTCCGACCCGCAGAAAGAGAAGAAGGAAGGCGTCAATCCCGTGCTCAAGCTGGTGCTGGAGCTGGGACCCCTGCTGGTCTTCTTTTTCGCCAATGCGCGCGGCGAATGGCTGGTGCAGAAATTCCCTGTTCTCGGTGAATTCGGCGGTCCGATCTTCGTCGCCACAGGCCTGTTCATGGCCGCCACGGCTGTCGCGCTGATCGCCTCGTGGCTGCTGACGCGCACCTTGCCGATCATGCCGATGGTGTCGGGCGTCGTCGTCTTCATCTTCGGCGCGCTGACGCTCTATCTGCAGGACGACATCTTCATCAAGATGAAGCCGACCATCGTCAACACGCTGTTCGGCGGCGTGCTGCTCGGCGGCCTCTACTTCGGCAGGTCGCTGCTTGGCTATGTCTTCGATTCGGCCTTCAAGCTCGATGCCGAAGGCTGGCGCAAACTCACCTTCCGCTGGGGCCTGTTCTTTATCTTCCTGGCCGTCGTCAACGAAGTGATGTGGCGCAATTTTTCCACCGACGCCTGGGTTACCTTCAAGGTCTGGGGCATCATGCCGATCACGCTTCTGTTCACCTTCAGCCAGATGCCGCTGATCCTGCATCATTCGCTGGACGACAAGGCGAGCGGGGAAGAAAAGCCCGGTAAGTAGAGCCGGAAAATAAAGGGGAGAGCCATGGAATTCGTCACCACGCGCGACGAGCTGAGGACGATCTACAAGACGCCCCGGCCCACCGATGGCTCGATCCGCAAGGAATTGAAGGCACTCGATGGCCATTGCCGCTCCTTCATCGGCAAGAGTCCGTTCGTGCTGATCGGCTCCTCCGACGGCGAAGGCAATGCCGATGTGACGCCGAAGGGCGACAAGCCCGGCTTCGCCGCCATTCTCGACGACAGGACCATCGCCATCCCCGACCGGCCGGGCAACAACCGGCTGGATACGCTGGAGAACATACTGCGCAATCCTTCGGTCGGGCTGCTCTTCCTCATCCCCGGCATGAACGAGACGCTGCGCGTCAATGGCGATGCCCGCATCACCGTCGACGCCAGTTTGCGCGAGCGCCTCGCCGTCGACGGCAAGGAGCCGCAAAGCGTCATCGTCGTCGCCGTCAAGTCCACCTACATGCATTGCGCCAAGGCCTTCATGCGCTCCGATTTGTGGAAGCCGGACAGCTGGTACGACCGCGCGACGTTGCCGACACTCGGCCAGATCCTGCGCGACCAGCTGGCGCTGGCCGATTCCGTCGAGGCGACCGACCGCTGGCTGGACGACGATTACAAGCAGACCATGTGGTAGGCTTTTGCGGACGCGATTCGTCCGAACTGGCTCCATACCTTGCTGAACATCCTCGCCATCTCCGGCAGCCTGCGGGCGGCCTCCACCAATTCGGCCCTGGTCGCGGCACTGGCGCGCAACGCGCCGACCGGCTGCTGCGTCACCATCTATGACGGGCTCGGCCGGCTGCCGATCTTCAATCCCGACGACGAGGGCGAGCGCACAGCGCGCGAAGCGGCCGACCTGATCGACGCCGTCACCGGCGCCGACGGCATCATCGTCTCCTGTCCCGAATATGCCCATGGCGTGCCGGGCGGGCTGAAGAACGCACTCGACTGGCTGGTCTCACGCGACGCCGCCGTCGCCAAGCCGGCCATGCTGGCCCACGCCTCGCCGCGCTCGCTGTTCGCCCGCGCCGCCCTGGCCGAGATTATGCGCACCATGTCGTTCGCGCTGTGTGAGGACGCGGTGCTGGAGATTGCCCTGCTGGGGAAGAAGCCGCCGGAGGTGGAGGCTATTTTGGCTGAGCCGGTGAATGTGCTGGCGATGCGCGATGCGCTCGCGGCCTTCGCGGATTTTATCCGCACGCGCTGACGTTGGCCCTTCCTTCTCCCCTTGTGGGAGAAGATGGCCTCGCGAAGCGAGGTCGGATGAGGGGTGCTCCAGCTTGGCAAGGACGGTGATCCGTCACCCACCCCTCATCCGTCTCGGCGCTGCGCGCCGATCCACCTTCTCCCACAAGGGGAGAAGGGAAGACCTACCCCTTCCGCAACGTCTCGACATCGGTTTTGCCGACATACCAGTCGCGGGCGTTGACCTCTTCGAAAACCACCCAGACATCGTCATTGCCGAGCCCGGTGGCCTCCATGATGGCCGCCGTGACTTTCTTGGCGATGTCAGCCTTCTTGCCTGCCGGATCGGCGGCGATCACTTCCTTGACGATGCGGATGTTGACGAATGGCATGACGTCCTCCCCTTGGATTATGCCTGATACCGGCAAGAGACTGCTTCGAGATCCTCTCAGGCGAACTGAATGGTGGCGGTGCCGGCAACCGTGGCACCACTGGCATGCGCAGAAACGCCATCAAGGTCCGCCAGAGAAAAGTTCGAAGCAGCCTCAAAAAGTCTTGGCCCCGTTCACCATCAGTCGCACTGAATAGAGCGAGGTGGTGCCGGCGATGTAGAGGCAGTTCAGCTTGGCGCCGCCGAACACGCAATTGGCGGTCACCTCCGGCACCTTGACCTTGCCGATCAGCGTCCCGTCCGGATCGTAGCAATGGATGCCATCGGCTGCACTCGTCCAGATGCGCCCGTCCGCGTCGAGCCTAAACCCGTCGAACAGGCCGGCGGTGCAGTCGGCGAACACCTTCTCGCCGGAGACCTTCTTGCCGTGCTTGCCGACGTTGAACACCCGCATATGCGCCGGATTCTGCGCACCGTGCGTGCGGCCGGTGTCGACGACATAGAGCAAGCTCTCGTCGAGCGAGAAGGCAAGCCCGTTGGGTCTCACCATGTCGGTGACGACGGCCTCGACCTCGCCGCTATCGGGATCGACGCGGTAGACATGGCAGGCGCCGATCTCGCTCTCGGCCTTGTCGCCCTCATAGTCGGTGTCGATGCCGTAGGTCGGATCGGTGAACCAGATAGAGCCGTCGGACTTCACCACCGCGTCGTTGGGCGAGTTCAGCCGCTTGCCCTTCCATTTGGCGGCAATCGTGGTGACGGAGCCATCATGCTCGGTGCGGCTGACGCGACGGCCCGAATGCTCGCAGGTGACCAGCCGGCCCTGCCGGTCGACGGTGTTGCCGTTGGAATTGCCCGAGGGCTGCCGGAAGACGCTGACGCTACCGTCGGTCTCGTCGAAGCGCAGCATGCGGTTGTTCGGAATGTCGGACCAGACGACGTAGCGGCCGGCGGCGAACCAAGCAGGCCCTTCCGCCCAGCGGCATCCGGTGAACAGCTTCTCCACCTGCGCGTTGCCGTTGAACAGGCGCGCGAAGCGCGGATCGAGAATTTCGTAATAGTCTTCGGCCGCCATGCATTTCCTCCCGGCATCACGTGACGCCGGATCAAGCCAGCCCGCGATCGATCTGGCAAGACGGGGCCTTCGCAATTTGTATGACAAAACGGGAGGAAACAGCCGCGCGACCAAGGCTGTCTCGCCTTAGGACTCGATTAACCGGCTATGCGCTGCGTGCAATGGTGCATTGCAACATCTTCTTTTTGCAATGCACCATTACTATGTCATGTTCCGTATTGACCAAGGGAGGAAGAACCGGCCGCGAGAATGCGGCACAGAAGGAACCCTTGCTATGATCTTCGATCTCATGACCCGCGCTCGCAGCAGCATTGCCAAGCGCAAGCACTACAACCGCCTCGTCGCCGAAATCGACAGCTTCTCCAGCCGCGATCTGGCCGACATGCGCGCCGACCGCTCGGAAATGCTCTACCAGATCCACAAGCAGATCTACGGCTAATCTCAAGTCTCGTGACACGCGCCGCCCAGGCGCGTTGAGATTCAGGTCAGGCCGAGTCGAAAACGGTGGATTCCGAGAACCGGAGCGGAGCGTACTTTTCGTACGTGAGCTCAGTTCTACTGCGACGCAGTAGAACAGGGAAGCGGAGGAAGCCGCCGTTCGCAGGCCGGCATCACCTGAATATCAATGCGCCGCCAATGCCTTGTCGATCTGCGGCAACAGCAGCGTCTGCGCCGATTCCGCCGTCAGCGGGCCGACATGCTTGTAGGCTATCTTGCCGTCCTTGCCGATGACGAAGGTCTCCGGCACGCCATAGACGCCCCAGTCGATCGCCGTGCGGCCGGCTTCGTCGACGCCGATCGCCTGGAACGGATTGCCGAGGTCGCCGAGGAATCGGCGGGCGTTTTCCGGCTGGTCCTTGTAGTTCAGCGCCGTCATCACGAAGCGCTTGTCCTGCGACAGCGCCAACAGCACCGGGTGCTCTTCCCGGCACGGCGCGCACCACGACGCAAACACGTTGACCAGCGTGACCTTGCCGGCAAACGCCCTGGAATCGAGACCCGGCAGGTTTGACCCCTCCAGCGCCGGCAGATTGGTCTGCGGCGCCGGCAGCCCAATTAGTGCCGAAGGCACTTCCGAGACATCGCGTCCCGACAAAAGCTGCGACAGGAACAGGCCGGCAAGGCCGAGAAAGACCAGCAGCGGCAACAGCACGAACAGGCGGCGGCTGGGTGGCGTCGGCGTTTCGGTTTCGCTGCTCACGGCCTCTCAGCCTCCACCTTGTCGGAACGCCGCCGCACGCCGGCTGCTTCCAGTCCGGCAAGATCCCGCTTGCGCCCCCTTTGGTCGAGCAGAATCCAGCCGATTAGCCCGGCCAGAACGACCGCCGTGATGCCATAGGCGGCAGTGACATAGAGTGCATGCGCACTCATGCCTGCCGCTCCATCGGCACGCCTCGTTCCAACCTTCCGCCTCGTTCGATCATTCTTTCCCTTAACGGCCTGCCTACTGCTGCGCAACGCACCGTGGTCTCAAACATACGTGGCCCCCGTGCCGCAGCCCTTGATGTCGCGCAAACCATGGCCAACCTCGCTCAGTCGGTTCCATGGCGAAGCGCCAGCGCGGCCGACACCGGCCCCAGTACCGCAAGAAACAACGTCAGCGCGGCAAGAATGAGGAAGGGCTGCAGGAAGGGATCGGGATTGGCCGTCGCGCCATAGCTCGCCGAAACACCGAAGATCAGCACCGGAATGGTCAGCGGCAGCACCAGCACCGAGATCAAGAGCCCGCCTCGCGGCAGCGCCACCGCCACGGCAGCACCCGCCGCGCCGATGAAGGTGATCGCCGGCGTGCCGACCAGCAGCGTCAGCGCGGTGGCGCCGATGGCGGGCGGCTCCATGTTCATGAACAGGCCAAGCAAGGGGGCGGCAACCACCAGCGGCAGCACGCTGCCCGCCCAATGCGCCAGGCATTTCACCAGCACCGTCACCGCCAGCATGTGCCGGTCGTTGCCGAGCACCAGCAGATCGAGCGAGCCGTCCTCGCGGTCGGCCTGGAACAGCCGGTCGAGCCCGAGCAGGCAGGCGAGCAGAGCGCCGATCCACAGAATCGCCGGGCCGATGCGGGAAAGCAGCTTCAGGTCCGGCCCGACGCCGAATGGAATCGTGGCGATGACCGCGAGGAAGAAGATGACGCCGGTCAGCGCCCCGCCGCCGGCGCGGATGTTGAGGCGGATGTCGCGGGCGAAGAGGGACCACATTACGATGTGGTCCCTTGTTGAGGCTGGCGTTCCTTCGCGCCCCCCTCTGCTTCCCCCATTCTCAATTCCGTCGCCCCCTCCAACCCCAGCGGCAGATGCGTCGCCGCGACGATCATCCCGCCGTCGGCGCAATGCCTCGTCATCAGCCGCGCAAATCGCGCCTCCGAAGCCTTGTCCAGTCCCGCCGTCGGTTCATCAAGTAGCCACAGCGGCCGGTCGCTGACCAAAAGCTTGGCGATCGCCGCCCGTCGCCTTTGCCCAGTCGAGAGATAGCCAAACGGCAGATGGCCGATGCCATCAAGCCCAACCGTCTCCAGCGCCTCGTCGACGCTCGAATCGCCACCGCCATTGAAATCGCGCCAGAAGCGCAAATTTTCCGTCACACTGAGCGCCGGCTTCATCGCATTCTGGTGACCAAGGTAATGGCAGGCCGAAGCGATCGACGGAAACGCCTCGCCGCCGCCTTCGAGCAGCACTCGGCCCTCCGCCACCGGCAGCAGCCCGGCCATGATCCTCAGCAAGGTCGATTTGCCTGATCCGTTCGGCCCGGTGACGACCAGCGCCTGGCCTTGATCGAGCTCAAAACCAATGCCGGAAAAAACCGGCTCGCCGCCGCGTTCGCCGCCCAGATTTTCGGCGATAAGCCGCATCCCTCGCCTGCCCTGAAAACAATGTTTCGCGAGCGCTGCCGCATCGCACAAATTTGCTCTCCGACTGTCTAGAACTATTCCAGAAAATTCTCTATATGCGGGTCATCCGTGCCAGCGGTCGGCACGGGAACAAGAATTTGCGCCGAACCAGCGCACGCGCCGCCTTGAACGGCTCGGGTTGCTTGGGAACGGACAGCGGAAATGGCCGTACCCGCACCTTTGCGCGTGATTGCATGCCATCGGCGTCCGTTCCCTTTCAGGCTGAACAGACAAGGACGGACCGCACGTGTCAAAATCCCTCGATAGTTTCAATTGCCGTCGCACGCTGACCGCGGGCGGCACCGAATATGCCTATTTCGACCTCATCGAGGCCGAGAAGAACGGGCTGACCGGCATCGCCCAGTTGCCCTATTCGATGAAGGTGCTGCTGGAGAACCTTTTGCGCAACGAGGACGGCCGCTCCGTCACCAAGGAATCGATCCAGGCGGTCGCCGGCTGGCTGACCGACAAGGGCACCGCCGGCGTCGAGATCGCCTATCGCCCGGCCCGCGTGCTGATGCAGGATTTCACCGGCGTTCCGGCCGTGGTCGACCTTGCCGCCATGCGTGACGCCATGGCCTCGCTCGGCGGTGATCCGCAGAAGATCAACCCGCTGGTTCCCGTCGACCTCGTCATCGACCACTCCGTCATCGTCGACGAGTTCGGCACGCCGATGGCCTTTGCCCGCAATGTCGAGCTCGAATATGAGCGCAACGAGGAACGCTACAAGTTCCTGAAATGGGGCCAGCAGGCGTTCCGCAACTTCCGCGTCGTGCCGCCCGGCACCGGCATCTGCCACCAGGTCAATCTCGAATATCTCGGCCAGGTCGTGTGGACCAACACCGAGGATGGCGAAACCACCGCCTATCCCGACACTTGCGTCGGCACCGATTCACACACCACCATGATCAACGGCCTTGGCGTGCTCGGCTGGGGCGTCGGCGGCATCGAGGCCGAGGCGGCCATGCTCGGCCAACCGGTCTCCATGCTTCTGCCCGAAGTCATCGGCTTCCGCCTCACCGGCAAGCTCAAGGAAGGCGTCACCGCCACCGACCTGGTGCTCACCGTCACTCAGATGCTGCGCAAGAAGGGCGTCGTCGGCAAGTTCGTCGAGTTCTTCGGCCCGGGCCTGTCCAACATGACGCTGGCCGACCGCGCCACCATCGGCAACATGGCGCCCGAATATGGCGCCACCTGCGGCTTCTTCCCGGTCGATTCGGAGACCATCCGCTACCTCACAATGTCCGGCCGCAGCGAGGACCGCATCGCGCTGGTCGAGGCTTATTCGAAGGCGCAAGGCCTGTGGCGCGACACCGGCTCCGCCGACCCGGTCTTCACCGACCTGCTCGAACTGGAACTCGGCAGCGTCGTGCCGTCGATGGCAGGCCCCAAGCGCCCCGAGGGCCGTGTCGCGCTGGAAGGCATTCCGGCGGGCTTCGCCAAGGCGATGGAGACCGAGTACAAGAAGGCCGCCGAGATCCACAAGCGCTACGCTGTCGAAGGCACCGACCATGACCTCGGCCATGGCGACGTCGTCATCGCCGCCATCACCTCCTGCACCAACACCTCCAACCCGAGCGTGCTGATCGGCGCCGGCCTCTTGGCCCGCAACGCCAACCGCCTCGGCCTCAAGCAGAAGCCATGGGTGAAGACCTCGCTGGCGCCCGGCAGCCAGGTGGTCGCCGAATATCTCGAAAAATCCGGCCTGCAGAAGGAGCTCGACCAGATCGGCTTCAACCTCGTCGGCTTCGGCTGCACCACCTGCATCGGCAATTCCGGCCCGCTGCCGGCGCCGATCTCGAAAACCATCAACGACAAGGGCCTGATTGCCGCCGCGGTGCTCTCCGGCAACCGCAACTTCGAAGGCCGCGTCTCGCCCGACGTGCAGGCGAATTACCTCGCGTCGCCGCCGCTGGTCGTGGCCCATGCGCTGGCTGGAACCGTCACCAAGGACCTCACCACCGAGCCGCTCGGCGAGGACAAGAACGGCAATCCGGTCTACCTCAAGGATATCTGGCCAAGCTCGGCCGAGATCCAGGAGTTCATCGAGAAGAACGTCACCCGCGAGCTGTTCGCCCGCAAATATGCCGACGTCTTCAAGGGTGACGAGCACTGGCAGAAGGTGCAGGCGCCGGAAGGCCAGACTTATGCCTGGGACGACAATTCGACCTATGTGCAGAACCCGCCCTATTTCGCCGGCATGACCGCTGGTTTCGGCAAGATCGGCGACATCAAGGGCGCCCGTGTGCTCGGCCTGTTCGGCGACAAGATCACCACCGACCACATCTCGCCGGCGGGTTCGATCAAGGCCGCCTCGCCGGCCGGCAAGTACCTGACTGACCATGGCGTCGGCGTCGCCGACTTCAACCAGTACGGCACGCGGCGTGGCAACCATGAGGTGATGATGCGCGGCACCTTCGCCAACATTCGCATCCGCAACCACATGCTGGGCGAGAATGGCCGCGAGGGCGGCTACACCATCCACTATCCGTCGAAGGAAGAGGAATCGATCTACGACGCGGCGATGGAGTACAAGAAGGAAGGCGTGCCGCTGGTCATCTTCGCCGGTGTCGAATACGGCAACGGCTCGTCGCGCGACTGGGCAGCCAAGGGAACCAATCTCCTTGGCGTCCGCGCCGTCATCGCCCAGTCCTTCGAGCGTATCCATCGCTCGAACCTTGTCGGCATGGGCGTCATCCCCTTCGTCTTCGAGGAAGGCACTTCGTGGGCCTCGCTCAATCTGAAGGGCGATGAGCTGGTCGAGATCGACGGGCTGAGCGCCATCAAGCCGCGCCAGACGATGACCGCCAAGGTCACCTATGGCGATGGCACGGTGAAGAACGTGCCGATCATCTGCCGCATCGATACACTGGACGAGCTCGACTACTTCAAGAACGGCGGCATTCTGCAATACGTGCTGCGCGATCTCGCCGCGTAACAAGGGAATAAGGCAGTAGGGCAGTAAGGCAGTAAGGGAGTAGGGCAAGGAAGTCATCTCCCTACTGCCCTACTGCCCTACTGCCCTACTGCCCTACTGCCCTACCTTCGGCGCTCCAAATCGCGCCGTCGCCGCCAGCAGCACCCCCAGCATCAGCCCGTTGAAGATGTGCCACAGGAAGTGCGTGCCGAGCGGAAAGCTGGCGCAGACCATCGGGTCGATCATGCGGCAGATGACGGACACCACGAAGATCGCCGACCCCGCCAGATTGTACCAGCCGGCGCGGTTGCCGCTGACTGTTACCCAGACACCGAAGAAGGCGAGCGCCAGGAACGGCGGCAGGTAGCTTGTCGTGCCGTTCGACGCCTGGCGCAGCCAGTCCGGCACGGCGAAGGTTATAGTGCCGGCCATCGCGTAGAAGACGACGAAGACCGCAATCGCCTTGCCCCAGTCCATGCCGAGGAAGCGGCGCAGATTGAGCAGCGTGTAGGCGAGCGTGAAGCCGGCGATCGGCAGGATATCGACCCAGATCGTGCCCTTGGTGGCAAAGGTATGGAAGATCGTCGAGCCGATGCCAATCGCCACCACCCACCAGGCCAGCACCTCGGCGAAGGTGCCGGCCTTGCATCGGCGTACTTCCCGCACGCCCCATAATCCCGCAGCAATGAAAGCAAGGTTGGTCAAAGCATTCGTCGGCTCGGACCAAAGTCCAGGCCCGGTCCGCTCGCAATAGAGATCGACAGGGGTCAGGAGAGTTTGCCACATGGTGATGATGCCAGCCCCGAATCGAACCACGTCGTGAAATGCAATGTCCCTCCTATTGCGGCCTTACCTCCAACTGCAATGGCAAAATTTCACCTCAACGTGACTTCCCGTTGACTTCCGCTTCTGCCACATATTTCAGACAATCAGAACAAAGCCGGCGCCACCGGCGGGAATTGGAATGGTCATGGCCTGGCGAAGATCACTTTGGCTGGCAGCCTTTGCGCTGGCCTTCTCGGCTTTTGCCGGTGCTGGCCATGCCGGCGAGGCCGAAAGAATCCAGGCGGACAAGCCCCAGCAGGACAAACCGCTCGGCGTGGTTGAACTGTTCACCAGCCAGGGCTGCAGCTCCTGCCCGCCGGCCGATGCCTTCTTCGCCGAACTTGCCACCAAGGAAGACATCGTCGCGCTTTCCTATCACGTCGACTATTGGGACTATCTCGGCTGGAAGGACACGCTGAGCCGTAAGGAAAACACCGAGCGGCAATATGATTACATGCGCGCCTTCGGCAGCCGCTCCGTCTATACGCCGCAAGCGGTCCTCAATGGCCGCGTGCACGTCAACGGCGCCAATCGCGGCGAGGTCGACGGCGCGCTCGCCCGCATGGCGAAATCCGGCGAAGGCATGCGCGTGCCCGTCAAGGTCAGCCGCACCAGCGACCGCGTTATCATCGATGCCGGCGATGCCGGCGCCGGTCCGAGCGACGCCCATGTCGTCATCGTCTATTTCGAGCAGCCGCAGACGGTCAAGATCGCCCAGGGCGAGAACTCCGGCCGCAAGATGACCTACTGGAACGCGGTCACCGGCATCCAGACCGCCGGCATGTGGCACGGCAAGGCGCAGCGCTATGAATTGCCGATGAGCGAGATCACCAAGAAGGGCGGCTGCGCCGTGCTTCTGCAATCGGTCGGCAAGGACGGCATGCCGGGGCCGATTTTGGGTGCCGCGTTCATTCACAAGCCGTAGCGCCTCTTCCTTCTCCCCTTGTGGGGTCCGAAGGACGGGGCGAGACCCGCGGCTCGCCCCCGGGCTGTGGATCGGCGCGATAGCGCCGAGACGGATGAGGGATGCTGGACGGATCGCGACGTCGAACTAATCTTGCGCAATGCCGCATCAGCCAGTTCCACCAGCCAAACGTCGCTTCGCTCGCTCCCTTCGGCGCGCCATGATGGAAGCGGAAGACAGGCTGTGGCAAGAGCTGCGTGACCGCAGGCTCGACGGGGTAAAATTCCGGCGCCAGATGCCGGTCGGAAAGTGCGTTGCCGATTTTGTCTGTGTCGAGGCGGGGCTGATTGTCGAGATCGACGGGGGCCAACACGCTGAACCATCTTACGACAACACACGTAGTGCGGAACTGAAAGCGAGAGGCTTTCGTGTGTTGCGCTTTTGGAACGACGACGTGCGGAAGGATTTGAACGGCGTTTGCGACACCATCATCGCCTACCTACAGGACTTGAACCTGCAACCGTGGCGGTGATCGAACGCCGGCGTCAAGCTGGAACACCCCTCATCCGTCTCGGCGCTGCGCGCCGATCCACCTTCTCCCACAGGGGGAGAAGGAAAAAGGACAACAAAAAACCGACGTCAGCTTGCTTCTGACGCCGGTCATTTAGGTTTTGGGATCGTCGCACCCGATTCTTCCGAGGAAAAACCGAGGTTGGTTCGATCCGACGCAGACCCGTGGGCGGGGGGCTTGGGGTTTACGAGCCGGTGCCGGACCGAACCGTCTCAGGCAACGCCGGTAAATTCGTCGGACATTGGGGCATGAGCGCGGATAAAAAATGGCGAGAATGTGGCGAAGCATCACCAATTCCAACATGCCGTTCGCAAACGTGACTGGACGTGACGGAAACGGCGCGCCGCCGCAGGCGCTTCGCCGCTCTTGCAATTGCCGCGCGAAGGGGCCAATTTTGGTTGGCAAAGATTCATTTTGAAGGATCGAGGCATGACTGATGACAGCGGCGGGACGGGGGATGGTGACGCATCCGCAATATTGATCCCGCTGCACGAGGCGCGACGAGAGCGCCTCGACCAGCCGGTGCGCTTCGACCGGCGTGAACTGGACCAGATCCTCAGACTCTACGGACGCATGGTCGCCGCCAATGAATGGCGCGACTACGCCATCGATCATCTCACCGACAGGGCCGTGTTTTCCGTCTTTCGCCGTGCCAGCGAAGTGCCGCTGTTCCAGATCGTCAAGGACCCGAAACTGGCCCGCAAGCAAGGCGCCTTCGCCGTCATCGCCGCCGGCGGCCGCATCCTCAAACGCGGCCAGGAGCTCGGCCGCGTGCTTGGTGTGTTCGACGGCAAGCTCAGGGTTGTAGAGGCTTGAGCTGAGAGGGGAATTGAGGAACTGGAGAATTGAGGTATTGAGGAAAAGGGCATTCGGCGCCTGATATGCCGGTCGCGTTCTTTTGTTCTTCAGTTCCTCAATTCTTCAATTCCTCAGTTCATTCTCCGATTTCCCAGTTCATTCCCTCTTAGCCCCTCACGAAATCTCCGTTCCGGCAGAGAAACCGGATCGGGCGGCAGCGTCGCCCCGCCATTCAGCGACAGCTGCATGAACACCGTGTCCAGCCAGCGCCCATGCTTGTAGCCGGAGCCTTCGAGCCGGCCCGAATGGCGAAAACCGAGCTTTTCGTGCAGCCTGACCGAGGCGCTGTCGGCATGGCCGTCGCCGATCACCGCGACGATCTGGCGGAAGCCCGCCGCCTCGGCCGCCGCGATCAAGGCCTGCATCAGCATGAGTCCCACGCCCTGGCCCTTGGCCTCAGGCGCGACATAGACCGAATCCTCGACGACGAAGCGATAGGCGGGGCGCGGCCGGAAAGCGCCGGCATAGGCATAGCCGAGCACGGCGCCGTCCTTTTCCGCCACCAGATAGGGAAAGCCGCCAGCCGTGAGCGTGGCGAATCGCGTGCCCATCTCGGCACGGCCTGGCGGCTCCAGCTCGTAGCTCGCCGTGCCATGTGTCACCGCGTCGGCGTAGATTTCGGTGATGGTGTCGAGGTCGGCCGCGCTGGCCGGCCGAATCACGATATTGCTCATTCTTTATGCAAGCCTTCTGTCTGCCTCGGATAACAGCAAACACCGGTGCAAAAGAAAAGGGCGGCCGTTGGGCCGCCCTTTCCAAACTCTATGGTCCAGTCAGACCATGACGCGAAGCCTCAGCGGCGGTCGCCCATGAACTGCAGCAGGAACATGAACAGGTTGATGAAGTCGAGATAGAGCCTCAGCGCGCCCATGATGGCCTTGCGGCCGGCGACATCCGAAGCGTCACCCTCGAAATACATCTCCTTGATCTTCTGCGTGTCATAGGCGGTGAGGCCGGCGAAGACCAGCACGCCGATCGCCGAAACGGCAAACGACAGCGCCGACGAGTGCAGGAAGATGTTGATCACCGACGCGATGATGATGCCGAACACGCCCATGATCAGGAACGAACCCATCGCCGTCAGGTCGCGCTTGGTCGTGTAACCGAACAGCGACAGCGCGCCGAAGGCGGCGGCGGTGGCAAAGAAGGTCTGCGAGATGCTGGCCGGCGTGTAGACCAGGAAGATCGACGACAGCGACAGGCCGACGAGGCCGGCATAGACCCAGAACGTCGTCTGCGCGGCAGCAACGCTCATTGACTGAACGCGGAACGATAGGAACATCACAGCAGCCAGCGGGGCAAAGATCACCACCCACTTAAGCGGCGAGCCGAAGATCGCAACGCCAAAGGACGTCAGCATCTCGCCGGTCGGCAGCGTTGCGACAGCCGAGGCCGGATCGGTGGTGGTGGCCAGCATGATCGTGCCGACGGCGGCAAGGCCGGTGATGAGGAGGCCAAGCCCCATCAGATTGTAGACCTTGATCATATAGGCGCGCAGACCCTGATCGATGTCGGCGCGGACGCCGGGCACTGCCGACGTCTGATAATTGCGAATGGGATCAGCCATTGGAATCCTCTATTGCTTCTGCCCCGTCCGGTGTCGGGCCTCTTGCGGACCCAGGCGCCGCTGGCGGGGCTCCAGCATGCCTGTGGCGAAATATGATGGTTATTCGCGTCAAGAACAAGACCGTAACCGGATGTAACGGTTCGTGAGAGACCGAAATGCCGATTCCCGGGCTTTCCGGACCTCATCCTTACCAAGATTTAATCCGGGATGGCGGCTCCGGCCCTGAAATTACAGCTCGCGCAGCACAGGTGCTGCCTTTTGACCGAGCACCCGCCAGGTGCCGGCAAGACCGATACCGACGGTGATGACGAGCGAAAACAGGATGGTCGCCACCGCCACCTCTGGCATGAAATGCGACGGCAGCGTCATGATGCGGGCGACAATGTACCAGGCCGCGATCCCACCAGCCGCCAGCGCGAAGATGGCGGTGGCCAGTCCGATCAGCATGTACTCGAGAGAGAAGGCCGTGATCAGCGTTCTCCTGGTGGCGCCGAGCGTCTTCAGCACCACCGCGTCATGGATGCGGGCGCGGTTGCCGGCGGCCAGCGCGCCGGCCAGCACCAGCACCGAGGCGATCAGCGCCACGCCGGCCGCCGCGCGGATCGCCGTGCCGAGCTGGCCGACCAGGCGGTTGACGACATCGAGCGCATCCTTGACCCGCACCGTCGTCACCGCCGGGAAAGCGCGGGTTACGGCATTGAGGATGCGCGTGTCATCGGCCGTCGTGGCGCTCCTTTCGGTCAATGTCGCCATCCAGCCATGCGGGGCCCCGGTGAATGTGTTGGGCGAGAACACCATGACGAAATTGATGCCCATCGTTTCCCATTGGACCTGGCGGAAATTGGCGATCCTGGCCGTCACGTTGCGGCCAAGCACGTTGACGGTGACGGTGTCGCCGAGCTTCAGTCCGATTTCCTTGCCTTCTTGCGCAGAGAACGACACCAGCGGCTCGCCGGCATAATTGTCCGGCCACCATTTACCCTCGGTCAGCGTCGCGTTTCCCGGCTGCCTGGCGTCATAGGTCAGGCCGCGATCGCCTTTCAGCACCCAGGCGCCTTCGGCCGGCACCTTGACCTTGTCGACATCGACGCCGTTGAGCGCCATCACCCGGCCGCGCAGCATCGGCACCTTGGCCAGTGTTCCCTGTGGCGCTTGCCTGTCGATCAACGCGGAGAACGCGTCGACATCGCTGCCCTGGATGTCGACGAAGAAGAAGTTCGGCGCCCGCTCCGGCAGGCTGCCGGAGATTTGCTGCCGCAGATTCCCATCGATCAGCGCCAGCGTCACCAGCAGCGTCAGCCCGAGCCCCAGCGACAGCACCACCGATGGCGTCAAGGCGCCGGGCCGATGGATGTTGCCGACAGCGAGCCTGAGCGCCACGAAGCGCACGCGCGGGCTCTTCCTTGCCGCCCATTGCACCAGCGCGCCGACGAGCCGCAGCACCAGGAAGGCGAAGATGGTGGCGCCGACGAAGATCGAGGCAATGCGCTGGTCGCCCGAGAACAGGATGGCCAAAGCCGCCAGCAGCAGCGCGATGCCGACGGCCGATGCGACATAGATCGGACGCGGCAAACCACGGCCTTCCAGACCCATCTCGCGAAACAGCGCGGTTGCCGGCACATCGCGGGCGCGGCCGAGCGGCAGCAGCGCGAAGGCCAGCGTTACCAGCAGGCCGAACAGCGCCGCCATGGCGAGCGCGCCGGGATAGAAGCCACCCTCCGCTGGCACCGGGATGACGGACTGCAGCGCGGCACTCGCGGCAAAGGGCATCAGCGCGCCGAGCACGAGACCGAGCACGATGCCGAGTGCCGCGATGATCAGGATCTGCACGAGGTAGACGGCAAAGACAAAGCCGCCGGAAGCGCCGAGGCTCTTGAAGGTGGCGATGACGCCGCGCTTGCCGTCGAGATAGGCGCGCACCGCGTTCGCGACGCCGACGCCGCCGACCACCAGCGCCGTCAGCCCGACCAGCGTCAGGAACTGCGAGAACCGTTCGATGTTGGAGGACAGCGCCGGCGCCGCATTGCTGCGCGTGCGGATGGACCAGCCGGCCTCGGGAAAATCTTTCGCCGCCTGATCCTGGATGGCCTTGAGCCGCGCCTCGTCGACGTCGGCCGGCAGCCGGACCTTGTAGGCATTTTCAACCAGGCTGCCCGGCTGCACCAGCCCGCTGGCGGCCAGACCTTGGGTCGAGATCATCAGCCTTGGCGCGAAACCGAAACCGTCGGACACGGCATCCGGCTCGGTGACCAGCCTGGCGCGCAGCTCGAAGGTCGCGGTGCCAAGCTTCAGCCGGTCACCGGGCTTGAGATGCAGCCGTTCGAACAGCAGATCCGGTGCCACCGCACCGAAGACGCCAAACTCTTCGCCGAACAGCTCCTGCTTCGACAGCTTCGGCTCGGTTTCCAGCGCACCATAGAGCGGATAGGCGTCGTCGACCGCCTTGGCCTCGACCAGCGCCTGGTCCGAACCATCGGCCAGGCGCGCCATCGAGCGCATGTTTGCGGTGCGCGAAACAGTGCCCAGCCCGTCGAGGAAGCCGCGCTCAGCCTGGCTGGCATCGCGCTGGTTGATCTGGAAGCGCAGATCGCCGCCGAGCAGCGTCTGGCCCTGGTCGGCGACGCCGGCACTGATCGAACGGGCAACCGAATTGACGCCGCCAATCGCCGCGACGCCGAGCGCGATGCAGGCGAGGAAGATCAGGAAGCCCGACAGGCCGCCGCGCATCTCGCGCAGCGAGAAGCGGACGGCAAGCTTCAGCGTCTGCGCCAGCGGCATCAGGCGGTAACCTTGACCGGCGCCGGCGCTTCGATCCGGCCGGATCGCATCGAGACCTGGCGCGAACAGCGCGCCGCAAGTGCGGGATCATGGGTGACCAGCACCAGCGTCATGCCGCGCTCGGCCGCCTTGGCGAACAGGAGGTCAGCAACCTGCCGCCCCGTCGCCTGGTCGAGATTGCCGGTCGGCTCGTCGGCGATGAGGATGCGCGGCGACGGCGCCAGCGCCCGGGCGATCGCCACACGCTGCTGTTCACCGCCCGAGAGCTCGCCGGGATAATGAGTGACGCGGTCGGAGAGGCCCACCGCCGCCAATTCGCGTGCCGCCACCGAAAACGGATCAGCATGGCCGGCGAGTTCCAGCGGCACCGCGACATTTTCGAGCGCCGTCATGTTGGGGATGAGGTGGAAGGACTGGAAGACGATGCCAATGTTTCGGCCGCGAAACGAAGCAATCTGGTCCTCGCTCTTGCCGTTGAGCAGTTCGCCGGCGATTCGTACCGTACCCGAATCGACCCGTTCCAGCCCTGCCAGAACCATCAGCAGTGTCGACTTGCCTGACCCCGAAGGCCCGACGATGCCGGTTGCCTCGCCGCGCGCCACTTCAAGGCTGACGCCCTTCAACACATGGACGGACGAAGCGCCCTCGCCGAGCGTCAGCGATACGTCTTTCAGCGCGATGACGGCTTCTGTCAAAATGAAAGTGTCCTATATGGAACGTGAAGGCTCTGCTTGCCGGAAGCCGTCGCCCGGAAGAATATTTTTGTCATATGGGGCCTGCCGCATGTCTTTCAAACGCCAGATAGCCGCAGGCTTGATCCTTTTCCTCGCCGTTTGCGGCGCCATTTCGTCGGCGCGGGCCGAGCCATTCAAGATCGTTGGCTTCGGTGACAGCCTGATGGCGGGCTTTGGCCTCGGGCCGGGCGAGGGTTTTACCGACAAGCTCCAGGCAGCTTTGCGCGCCAAAGGCCATGACGTAACCGTGGCCAATGCCGGGGTTTCCGGTGACACCACCAGCGGCGGCCTGGCGCGGCTCGACTGGTCGGTGCCGGACGGAACCCAGCTGGTCATCCTCGAACTCGGCGCCAACGACATGCTGCGCGGCGTCGCGCCCGATATCGCCGGGAAGAACCTGGACGAGATGATGGGCAAGCTCAAACAGCGCAACATCGCGGTGCTGCTTGCCGGCATGCGCGCCGCACCCAATCTCGGCGCCGACTACCTGACCGCCTTCGACGCCATCTTTCCAGACCTGGCCGCGAAGTACGGCGTCCCACTCTATCCGTTCTTCCTCGACGGCGTCGCCGGGCAGCCTGGCCTGCAGCTCGAGGATGGTTTGCATCCGAATGCCAGAGGTGTCGACCTGATGGTCGAGCGCATCCTGCCCACCGTCGAGAAGGCCATCGCGGCGGTGCCCGGAGGCAGATGAGGCCGATCTGGGCCTGTTCCGTTGGGGAAACTTTTTTGCGAGACCTGTGACCAACAAACCTCTTGCCCCGTTTGACTATCGATGATTCGCTAGGGATGACAGTTCGATTCGAGGAAGGGAGGCTCATCATGCCGCGTCTTTTCACCGCCCTCGAAATTCCGCGTGACGCCGCCCTTTCGCTGTCCCTGCTGCGGGGCGGCCTGCCAGGCGCCCGCTGGATCGACGTTGAAAACTACCATTTGACGCTGCGCTTCATCGGTGATGTCCCCGGTCACGTCGCCGATGAGATCGCCAATGCGCTCGACCGTGTCCACCGCCCGTCCTTCTCGCTGACACTGTCCGGTGTCGGCGCTTTCGGCCAGAAGAAGCCGCACGCCGTATGGGCCGGCGCCTCCGCTTCGCCCGATCTCGCCGCCCTTCAGGGCGAAATCGAACGCATCTGCCAGCGGCTCGGCATCCCCGCCGACCCACGCAAGTTCATGCCGCATGTGACGCTGGCGCGCCTGCGCAATTCGACCCCGCTGGATGTCGCCCAATATCTGTCGGCGCGCGGCAATTTCTCGACGCTGCCGTTCCGCATCGGCCGTTTCGTCTTGATGTCGTCGCGCGATTCGGTCGGCGGCGGTCCCTACATCGTCGAGGAGGCCTGGCCGCTGTCGGGCACCGATGCGCGTGCCGCCAGCCGCGTCGCCAACGCCTCCGACGCCTCGCGGATCATGCGGTAGACTTCGGCAAACGCCTCCGCCCCATCATAATAGGGATCCGGCACGTCGCGCGCCTGTCCGTGCGCGAACTCCAGGAAGAGCTGCACCCGGTCCCGCGCCGCCGTCGGCGCCAGCGCCTTGAGATCGGCGACATTCGAACGGTCCATGCCAAGGATCAGGTCGAAACGGGAGAAATCCTCCGGCCTGACCTTGCGTGCCCTCTGCCCGGAAATGTCGATGCCGTGGCGCATTGCAATCGCGATCGAGCGTGGATCAGGCGCCGAGCCGACCTCCCAGCCGCTGGTAGCGGCCGAATCGAGCTGGATATCCCGGCCCCAGCCATGCTCTGCCCAGACGGCGCGAAAGACGCCCTCGGCCAGCGGCGACCGGCAGATGTTGCCGAGACAAACGAAAAGAATGGAATTTATCGGCTTTATGCTCATTCGATATGCGCCGTTTGTGCATTTGGAACCCTAAAACCGCAAAGCACTTCTGGGCGAGTTGCATTATGGTGAGGGTCAAATTCGAGATAGCACGGGAAATCATCATGACGAGAGAAAAACTCAGCAAGGAGGCCATCACCGCCGCCCTTGCCGAACTCGGCGACTGGTCGCTGGCCACGGACGGCGCCTCGATCAAGCGCAGCTTCGTCTTCAAGAATTTCTCCGAAGCCTTCGCCTTCATGACCCGCGTCGCGCTGGCCGCCGAGAAGATGGATCATCACCCCGACTGGTCAAATGTCTACAAGACCGTGGACGTGACGCTGAACACCCATGACGCCGGCGGCGTCACGGCGCTCGACATAGCGCTGGCAAAGAAGATGAACGCATACGCTGGTTAGCATCGGGAGACTTGTCGGCGCAGCAATGCGGCAAGGATGGATTCCGATTTTCAGGCCAAGGAACCACCCCGCATCTTGTAGCTTGGTTCAGCTTTCACCACATTTTCCCTCGCGAGGCATGCGCCAGGATGCGCATGAGACCCGCAAGGAGTGATTGATGGCGCAACAACCCGGTTTTGATTTCTTTGGCTTTGGCGACAAGCTCGGCGGCGAAAGCGAGGTGCGCGAAAAATTCTGGCGCACGGCCAAGAAGGCCGCACGGCAGATCCCGTTCATGGAAGACGTCGTCGCCGCTTACTACTGCGCCATGGACAAGAACACACCGATGCGCGCCAAGGGCATATTGGTGGCGGCGCTCGGCTATTTCGTCCTGCCCTTTGACCTCATCCCCGACTTCATTTTCGGGCTCGGCTTCACCGACGACATCGCCGTGCTGACCGCCGCGATCACCGCCGTCAGCGCCCACATCACGCCGGCGCATCGCCAGGCCGCCAAGGACGCCATCGCCGACAAGGGCTGAGCGTCTTCAGCCGGCACGTATCCCCTGGATCCCAGGCGTTCAGCGGCCGGCGAAAAAGTCAAACTCTTGCCGCTTTCGTGGCCTCCAAGTCGCCGAAGGGACGTCGCGCCGGCCGCTGACAAGGCGGCGGCGCGGAAATGGCGGCGGTTTCCTGGGGTGAGCGTCCTTTTGTTGAAGGAAATTCACCGTTTGGTAACCCAGATTAAATCAAAATGAAGCGACGGCAGGACGCCAAGCGGCCCGCCTCCGCACCATTTGGAATACGGGAAAGACGATGCGCGGATTGATAGCACTGGTTTCGAGTCTGGTCCTGGTGGCTTCGGCAGCGCCTGTTCTGGCGCAGCAGGCGACCAAGATCGGCCAGCACAATGCCTGGGGCACCTACAGCTACCAGGCATCGGGCGGCAAGGTCTGTTACGTGCTCACCGTGCCGACCGACAAGCAACCGCCGACGCTCGACCATGGCGACATGTTCTTCTTCGTCAGCCAGCGGCCGGGACAGCAGGTGTCCTACGAGCCGCAGTTCATTGCCGGCTACACCTTCCAGGAAGGCTCCAAGGCCACCGTCACCATCGACAAGAAGTCATTCTCGATGTTCACGAAAGGCAAGTCGGCCTGGGTCGAGAACGCAGCCGAGGAACCGGTGCTGATCGCCGCCATGAAGACCGGTACCGACATGAAGGTGACGGCGAAGTCCGGCCGCGGCAATCCCACCTCCTATGTCTTCTCGCTGAAGGGCATTTCGGCGGCGCTGACGTCGATCGCCAAGTGCAAATAGGCAAAGCCTCATTTTGAAGCAAAAGGCCGGGCCGCGAAGCCGGGCCTTTTTTGCTTGCCCACCATCACCTGAGGACAGGATGTGGCTGCGATCGTCGTCGTTCGCGCAGGTGCCGGGCGGCGATCACTTGCGGACACGCGATCCCTTGAAAAAGGCGCCCCGGCCAAACGTCTCCGGTCGCGGCTGTTGGACATGTGCGGGCTGGTTTGGAGGGCTGTTCATGGACGCCCCGATGCCTGAGTGATCTGCGCGCAGGGTGCTCCCGCCGGCTCCTGCAGGCGGGAGCGATCCCTACGGAGAGAGGTCCTCACATAGCCATTTTTTCACATTCGGCCTGAGCCTTCTTTGTCGACGTATCGATCATGTAGGCTTTGCCCTTGGCGTCGGTGATCATCATCATGCAGTGCTTGATCGGCTTTGCCATCTTCATCATCTCGGCGCCCATCTTCGCGTCCGGCTTCATGGTGCCCATATGCCCGTCCGGCATGATCGCCGTCACCTCCCCGCCTTTCATCATGGTCATTGTGCCCATTGCGTCTTCGGCAAAAGCCTGCGGCGTGGAAAGGCCGACGAGACCGGCAATGACGGCGAGCTTGATCGAGTTCATTCTGCATACTCCCATTTTGCTAGGGCATGGTCGCCCCCCTCAGGCTTCGAAGGCGAGAGGGGAATCGTTACGTCAACACGACTATGTGATCGGCTCCCGCGTGGCGGGAAGATTGGGCACAAGGCTGCCAGTCAGTCGTAGCGGGCTGTTGCCGTGCGACAAACTGGTTGGTCCGATGAACTCTCGGTTCAAATGGCACAGACCGTCGGTCGATCAGAACATTCGCGATCGAAACGCTGCCGGCCAACTCGGGTTGTGTCCGCCACCGCATGACTCCGCCCTCAACCTGTGCTATGCGCCGCGCTTCAGTTCCGGCACGATGATGAAATCAGCCGCAAACCGCTTATATCAGTTGCAACCATGACCCTTTCCTTCGACCTCACCACTGAAGGTGCCCGTGACGCGTTGCGCGCCCGCGCCGCGCCCGAGAAGCCGTCGCTGATCGGCCTGACGCGTGCCGAGCTCGCAGAGGCGCTCGTCACGTCCGGCATCGTGCCTGAGCGCCAGGCAAAAATGCGCGCCCAGCAGCTCTGGCACTGGATGTATGTGCGCGGCGTCTCCGACTTCCCGGGCATGCTGAACATCTCGAAGGATCTGCGCGCCGAGCTCGACAAGCATTTTACGGTCGCGCGGCCCGAGATCGTCGAGGAACAGATTTCTTCCGACGGCACCCGTAAATGGCTGTTCCGTTTTCCGCCGCGCGGCGCCGGCCGGCCGGTCGAGATCGAAACCGTCTATATCCCCGAGGAAGGCCGCGGCACACTCTGCATCTCCTCGCAGGTCGGCTGCACGCTGACCTGCTCGTTCTGCCACACCGGCACGCAGAAGCTGGTGCGCAATTTGACCGCTGAGGAAATCCTCGCGCAATTGCTCACCGCGCGCGACCGGCTCGGCGACTTCCCCGACCGCGACACGCCGGACGGCGCCATCGTGCCGGCCGAGGGCCGCAAAGTGTCGAACATCGTCATGATGGGCATGGGCGAGCCGCTCTACAATTTCGAGGCGGTGAAGAAAGCGCTGCTGATCGCTTCCGACGGCGACGGCCTGTCTTTGTCGAAGCGCCGCATCACGCTGTCGACCTCCGGCGTCGTGCCGGAAATCTTCCGCACCGGCGAGGAGATCGGCGTCATGCTGGCGATCTCGCTGCATGCCACCAATGACGATCTGCGCGACCTTCTGGTCCCGATCAACAAGAAGTATCCGCTGAAAGAGCTGATCGCCGCCTGCCGCGCCTATCCCGGCCTGTCGAACGCCAAGCGCATCACCTTCGAATATGTGATGCTGAAGGACGTCAACGATTCCATCGAGGACGCCAAGGGCCTGATCAAGCTGCTCAAGGGCATTCCGGCCAAGATCAACCTGATCCCGTTCAACCCGTGGCCGGGCACCAACTACCAGTGCTCGGACTGGGAGACGATCGAGAAATTCGCCGACTACATCAACAATGCCGGCTATGCCTCGCCGATCCGCACGCCGCGCGGCCGTGACATCCTCGCTGCTTGCGGCCAGCTGAAGTCGGACTCCGAGCGCATGCGCAAGGTCGACCGGCTGGCGCTGGAAGCCATGATGATCGCGGGGCACGGCGAGGCGTGAGCCGTCTCGTCGCCGGGCTCAAGCGCTTCGCCATCATAGCCGTCGGCTATATCGCCGCTGTGCTGACCTCAATCCTGGTGCCTGTGCTGCTGATCACCCTTCTGGAAGGGATCGAGTATGGCAATTGGTCCCTGGTTTTCACCTTTGACTGGCTGGGCTCCTTCCCGCTCGCCGTATTGACCGTGGCGATCTGCGCCCTGCTGATCGTCGGCCCTGCCATCGTTTTCGCCGAATGGCGGTCGCTGCGAGGATGGTTCTACTTCGCAGCCACGGGTGCGATCACGTCCACCGCCTTTGGTGTTTTGGTCCCGGGCTCGGCCGGAGGATTTGTTTTCAATCCGGGCTTTCTCGGCTTCCTGGCCACGGCCGGCACCGCCGCCGGTTGGGTCTACTGGCTTCTGGCTGGGCGCGGGTCGGGTCGTCTTATGAAGCGAGAGCCGTGATGGGCCGCTTCGTCTCCTATCTCGTGCGCTTTGCCATGATCCTGTTCGGCTATGCCGTCGCCTCGCTGGCGGCGAGCGCCTTCCTCAACATCCTGTTCCTGGCCTCGCTCGGCTATACGCCTGAGCACGCGCACCCGACGGCAACGGCTTCGCTATATTTCTCGATCCCCTTCGTCGCTTTGTTCGTTGCCTATTTCGCCTTCATGCCGGCGGTAATCGTCATCCTGGCCGCCGAAATCCTCGGCCGGCGCGACTGGCTGTACTATGCGCTGGCGGGTGCGGTGGTGGCGGCGGTCTTCCTCGGCCTGGTCGACCACGCCCAAGAGTCCACCTTCGCGGTCACCGACACCAGCGCCATCATGGCGGTGATCGGCGGCGGCATGGTCGGCGGCATCTTCTACTGGCTGAGTGCCGGGCGCTGGGCCGGAAGCTGGTGGAAAGACGACAACGCTTCTATTTCGCCTGGGCCGTCAGGATCTTGAGCGCGAAGGCCGAGAACACGCCGGCGAAGAGATAGTCGACCACGCGCGTGACGCGCGGGCTGGCCTTCATTGCCGCCGAGAATTTCTCCGCCGCCAGCACCATCGGCGCCGTCACCGGGATCGACAGCACGATGAACATGGCGCCGAGGAAGAACAGCTTTCCCGGCGCGTGCGGATCATGCGCGGAGACGAACTGCGGCAGGAAGGTCATGAAGAACAGGATGATCTTCGGGTTGAGCAGATTGACGCCGAGCCCCGCCGCCCAGCTGCGCAACAGCGAGATCTGCGGACCTGTCTTCTTCTCCGGCGAAAAGGCCGAGCCCTTGGCGATCGCCTGCCAGGCCAGGAAGACGAGATAGCCGGCGCCGAAAATCTTCAGCGCGAAGAAGGCCATCGGCGAGGCGACGATCAGCGCCGAGACGCCGACCACCACCAGCGTGGTGTGGATCAACGTGCCGCACAGCGCACCCGCCATCGAGGCAAAGCCGGTGGCACGCCCTTGGCTCAGCGTGCGCGAGACGAACAAGGTCATGTCGGGACCAGGCGTGATCGCCAGGATGACCGTGGCGATGGCGAACTGGATCAGCGTGGTAGTGTCGGGAATGAAGGACATGGAAGGGACCCGGGAGACCCGGAGCCTATACAAGATGCGTCGCGCCGGCGCCAGATGCGAGGTTGGCGCCCGGCAGCAGCCCGGTTTCTAGAGCAATTCCAGGAAAAGTGTGAAACGGTTTTCCGTCCGGAATTGCGTTGAAACAAAGAGTTAGAGCGGTTTGCCGTTTCCGTGAAACGGTGAACTGCTCTAAGCCGCCGACTGATCGAGTTCGACCAGCACGACAGCCGCCGCTCCGGGCAACAGAATCTGATCGATCGGCTTGGGGCGGCCGAGGAAATAGCCTTGCGCCTCGTTGCAGCCTTCGACTTGCAGAATGGAGAGCTGGACGTGGGTCTCGACGCGTTCGGCAAGCACCGGAATGTCGAGGCTGCGCCCCAGCGTCAGCACGGCGCGGATGATCGCCTTGGCCTGCGGGCTGCGCTCGACGTCGGCCATGAAGGAGCGGTCGAGCTTGATCTTGTCGAACGGGAACGAGCGCAGCGTGTCGAGCGACGAATAGCCGGTGCCGAAATCGTCGATCGCGATCGTCACGCCCAGCGCCTTGATCTGGCGCAGCACGTGCAGCGTGCGCACCTTGTCGGCGACGATCGTCGATTCGGTGAGCTCGAGCTCGAGACGCTTCGGCGACAGGCCGGTCTCGATCAGGATCTGGTGGACGAGCTTGGCGAGATCGGCATGGGCGAACTGCACCGGCGACAGATTGACCGCGATCTTGTGGCCATTGTCCCAGGAGGCCGCCTGCCGGCATGCGGTGCGCAACACCCACTCGCCGATCGGCAGAATGGAGCCGTTCTCCTCGGCGATCGGAATGAATTCGACCGGCGGGACCATGCCGTGCACGGGATGGGTCCAGCGCAGCAACGCCTCGTAGCCGCAAGTGGCGCCGGTCGCAACCGAGGTCTGCACCTGATAGTGCAGCGAGAGCTCGCCGCGCTCGATCGCCAGGCGAAGGTCGGTGGCCAGCGCGCGGCGCGCCCGCGCCGTCTCGTCCATGGCCGATTCGTAGAAGCAGACGGCCCGCGTCACGTCATTCTTGGCCCGGTACATGGCCAGGTCCGCATTGCTGACCAGCCTCTCCCGGTCGGCGCCGTCGCGCGGATAGACGGCGACGCCGATGCTGGCGCCGGTGACGGTCTCGAAATCGTCGATCCGCAACGGCTGGAACAATGATTTTTCCAGCCGCGACACCAGGCCGAGCAGCTCGTTCTGGTCCTTGAAGCGCTTGATGGCGGCAAATTCGTCGCCGCCGAGCCGGGCGACGAACTCGCCGTCGCCGGTCAGCTTCGCCAGCCTGCGGGCAATGATCTTGAGCGCCTGGTCGCCGGCCGCGTGTCCCCTGAGGTCGTTGATTTCCTTGAAGCGGTCGAGATCGATGACGATGACGGCGGTCATCGTGTCCTGATCCTCGTGCGCCCGCTCGATCTCATGGTCGAGGCGGTCGTTGAAGGAGACCCGATTGGCAAGGCCAGTAAGCGAGTCATTGAGGGCAAGATGCTGCAGCCGCTCGAAACTCTCGAGCCGGCCGCGTTCGTCGATCAGGTAGCTGGCAAAGCCGGTGGCCGCGACGATCAGGCCGACCACGGCGACCGCGACGGCCATCGCCTCGAGGATATCGGGATTGGTGCCGGTGGTGATGAAGGAGAGCGGCGTCACCGCCACCGCCGCCATCGCCGTGAAATGGAGGCCGACGATCGCCAGCACGAGCAGTCCGATGCCGAGATAGTGCGACCAGCGATACGGCCTGCGCGCCGCCTGGCCGATCGCCGCGGCGGAGAATGCCATCGCGATCAGCACCGACGCGACGATATAGAAGGCGTCCCATTCGACGATCCCGGCCACGTGATAGGCCATCATGCCGGTATAATGCATGGCCGAGATCGCCAGCCCGACGACGCATCCGCCCCATTCCGGCGCCAGGCCGCGGCCTTTGTCCAGGGCAAGGCGGAAGCCCGCCCCGGTTCCAACCATGGCGATGACCAGCGAGATCATGGTGAGTGCCGGATCGAAGGTGATCGGCGCGCCGGGCTGATAGGCCAGCATGGCGATGAAATGCGTGCACCAGATCGAGGACCCAGCGGCGACAGCGGTCAGGAACAGCCATCCCCGCATCTGCACGCCGACAGTTTTCCTGGCGCGGTCGAGGAGACCGATCGTCACCCAGCAGCCGGTGACGCACACCAGCGCCGCCAGCAGGACGAGCCACAGATTATGCTCCGTGACGATGCATGATATAACGCGCATCAGGAATGGTCCAAGCCCGAGGACACCCGCAATGAACGGGCAAAAGCCGCCTCGGCACTCGCGTGGCCAGTGCAGCTCTGTCCCGCTGATTTAGCGGCAGGACATGAAAACTTGCTTAAATCCTGGGCATAAATGCAGCCCATGATTGTACCGGGTTGTTTCCGCAGGGGCGTGATCCCGCCGTCGCAGGCTGGATCAGCAGTCTGGGGCCCCGCGCGCTTGCTCGCTTTGCCGTTCCTGCTAAAAGGCGCTCCGACAATCCGTGACGCCCAAGCCCCAAGCGTCCGCCATCGACGGAGCAGAAATGTCCAAGACCAAAGACGTCAAGAAAGTCGTGCTTGCCTATTCCGGCGGTCTCGACACATCCATCATCCTGAAATGGCTGCAGACCGAACTCGGCGCCGAGGTCGTCACCTTCACCGCCGATCTCGGTCAGGGCGGCGAGCTGGAGCCGGCGCGCCAGAAAGCCGAGATGATGGGCATCAAGGACATCCGCGTCGTCGATGTGCGCGAGGAATTCGTCACCGACTTCGTCTTCCCGATGTTCCGCGCCAATACCGTCTACGAAGGCACTTATCTGCTGGGAACCTCGATCGCACGGCCATTGATTTCAAAGCACCTCGTCGAGATCGCCAGGGAGACCGGCGCCGATGCGATCGCGCACGGCGCTACCGGCAAGGGGAACGACCAGGTGCGTTTCGAGCTTTCCGCCTATGCGCTGAACCCCGACATCAAAGTCATCGCGCCGTGGCGCGACTGGTCGTTCAAGTCGCGCACCGACCTGATCAACTTCGCCGAGCAGCACCAGATTCCGGTGGCCAAGGACAAGCGCGGCGAGGCACCGTTCTCTGTCGACGCCAACCTGCTGCACTCGTCTTCCGAGGGCAAGGTTCTCGAAGATCCGTGGAGCGAGCCGCCGGAATTCGTCCACCAGCGCACCGTTTCGCCGATGGATGCACCCGACAAGGTCACCGAGATCGAAATCGAATTCCTGAAGGGCGACCCGATCGCGCTCAACGGCAAGAAGCTGTCGCCGGCGACCATGCTGGCCGCACTCAACGATCTCGGCCGCGACAATGGCATCGGCCGGCTCGACCTGGTCGAGAACCGCTTCGTCGGGATGAAGTCGCGCGGCGTCTATGAGACGCCCGGCGGCGCCATCCTCATCGTGGCCCACCGCGCCATCGAATCGATCACGCTCGACCGGGGGGCCGGCCACCTCAAGGACGAGTTCATGCCGCGCTACGCCGAGCTCATCTACAACGGTTTCTGGTTCTCGCCCGAGCGCCTGATGCTGCAGGCGATGATCGACAAGAGCCAGGAAGACGTCGAAGGCACGGTGCGGCTGAAGCTCTACAAGGGCAATGTCATCGTCACCGGCCGCAAGTCGAAGAAGACGCTCTATTCCGATGCGCTGGTCACCTTCGAGGACGACCGCGGCGCCTACGACCAGAAGGATGCCGCCGGCTTCATCCGCCTCAATGCGCTCAGGCTGCGCACGCTTGCCGCGCGCAACCGCGCGAAGTAGCACGGATGCATGGCCTTGGTCGCCACCTGGCGCTGCTGGTTTTTCTGGCAACGCCGGCCGTGGCCGAGGATTTCGATCCCGCCTCTCTCGACCTCGCCGCGCTGATTGAATGCAGGGCGGACGTGCCGGCCTATAACGGCTTTGCCCTGTGGCTGGCCGGCGGACCCGGTGCGGCGGAGACGCTGGGATGGAAAGACGTTGCATCAGGCAATCCCTTCCTCGCGCAATATCAGCTGCCCGCCCCGGTCCATGTCTTCGGGCGCGAGACGGGAACAATCGTCTTTACCGCGACAGGGCCGATGGCCGTGCTTGACGGCATCGCCGCGCCCGACCTCGCTCGGCAGCTCGGGGTCCTGGCGATGGTCTCGACGCCGGATAAATTCCTTGGCGAGAAGGTGGTGACCGAAAGCACCGAGGACACCGGCGGCGTCAGTCTGTCCACGCGCATCACGCTCAATGTCTCGACCGTCGGCACCCACCCCGGCAAGACGCTGGCCGGCTGCTCCTACCTGATTGACGTTGGTGATTAGCCGGGAAACATCCTTCGTCATCCACGGGCGGAGCAAGGAGCGTAGCGAGGCAGCGCAGACCCGAGGATCCATGCCGGGACTCTGGAACGCCGCAATGGTGCAGAATTTCACTCCGCTGCACTCCGTGGCAAAGGTCACGGCATGGATCCCAGGGTCTCCGCGACGGAGCTGCGCTCCTGCTTCGCCCTGGGATGACGACATTGGGGAGGCTGCGGCCAATCCCCAATGTCCGTGGCAGTTCCATCAACAAAAAAAGCCCGGCGCGTGGCCGGGCTCTTGTCACAATAGAAGGTATAGAGATTTCAATCAGTCGCCATCGATCGCCGTGGCGATCTGCACGATGGCCTGCTGGTAGACGTTTGCGTCATTCCAGCCGGCAATTGCGCCGATATTGGCCGCAGCGCTGGCACCCCGCCGCCAGCCATGGGCCTTGAGGAAATTGGCGGTAGAAGCCAACGCGGTGGCTTTGTCGCGCAGGTTTCCGCTGCCCACGCCATATTTCAGGACATTCCCGGGCAGGAACTGCGTATGGCCGATCTCGCCATGCGCGGCGCCGACCGACGAGGCGCTCAAAGCCCCGCGATCAACCAGCTTCAGGGCCGCAATCGCATGTGGGTGGAAAAACGCCGGACGGCGGCAATCATAGGCAAGCGTCAGAATGGCGGAAACAGTATTCTGGTTGCCCATGGACGAACCGAAGCCGGTCTCCATGCCCCAGATGGCCAGCAACACACCCGGCGACACGCCGTAGTTGCTTTCGATCTGGCTGAACAGCGCCGCGTTCGATTTTTTCAGCGAACGGCCCTTGGAAATGATCGCCGCCCCGCCACGGCGCTTCATGAAGGCTTCCACCGAGCCGCTGAAAGCCTTGTGGATGCCGCGATCGACGGAGATCGTCTTTGTCGCGTAAGTGGCGCCAGCCAGCGCGGCCAGACCCCTGGCGCCGACACCTTCGGACTTGGCCTCCGCGGCGAATCCCGGTTTCCAAGCATCGAAGCCGGCACCGGTGCTGCCACAACTGGCCGCCGCCTGCGCCCCCGTCGCCAACCCAAGCACCGCCACCACCGCGGCCGCAAAAATCCTACCCTTGGCAAGAAATGCCATGTTGTTCTCCTGGTTGCCTGATTCACGTCCCATCTGCGAATTTGCCAGCGAAACGCGCACTTGTCACGGTCTGCGGCACAATGCTGGCGAATGCCGGGGAATTTGCCTACGATCAAGTGATTATTGTGGCGGGGTCGAAATAGCCATGGAAGACGTTGATGTCGTCGGCGCCGGCTCGGCGGCCGGCGAGCATCTCGCCGGTCCGCTGATCCAGGCCTGCGGCCGTGCGCGCCTGTCGGGCGAAGCGGTGGCCAGACAGGTCGCTGCCCAGCTTGCGGCGAAATAGTCTCGATGCAATGCGGAACGCCGGCCGGCGGTTCGCGTTTGGGCACGGGCCGCATGGACGCTGTGCCTCTTCTGATGAATTGAGACCGACATGAAACTGTTCGACTGCCCGCATTGCGGCCACCGTCTCTACTTCGAGAACGCGCAGTGTCTGAACTGCTCCAGCCTTGTGCTCTACGATCCCGAGCATGCCCGCTTTGCCTTGGCGGGCACGGACGGCATCTTCCAGTGCACCAATGCCGATGAATGCGCCTGCAACTGGATGGCCGAGCCGGGACAGGGTTTTTGCCGCGCTTGCGTGCTGAACCAGCTGATCCCCGATCTCTCCGTCGACGGCAACCGCCGCCGCTGGATCCGCGTCGAGGCGGCGAAGAAGCGTGCCATCTATTCGCTGCTCGCCTTCGGCCTGCCGGTAGCGCCCAAGCAGAGCCCGACGGACGAGATCGGCCTTGCCTTCGACTTCCTCGCCGATCCGATCGGCGGCGGGCCTGGCGGCGAACGCATCCTCACCGGCCATGACAATGGCCTGATCACGCTCAACGTCGCCGAGGCCGATTCAGCCGAGCGCGAGAAGCGGCGCGTCCAGATGGGTGAGAATTATCGGACGCTGCTCGGCCATTTCCGCCACGAACTCGGCCATTATTACTGGGACCGCCTGATCCGCGACGATCCGCAAAGGCTGGACGCCTTTCGCGCTCTGTTTGGCGACGATCGCGCCGATTACGAACAGGCGCTCAAGACCTATTATACCAACGGTGCGCCACCCGACTGGCAGCAAAACCACATCTCGGCCTATGCCACCTCGCATCCCTGGGAGGATTGGGCCGAAACCTGGGCCCACCATTTGCACATCACCGACACGCTGGAGATGGTCCATGCGCTGAACTTCCCTCTCGGTCGGCTGGAGACGGTGGAAGCCAACGATTTGCCGCAAGGCGACACCGGCGGTGAGCTGCAGGCCGCCCCTTCGGAACCTGCCAACACGCCCGAGCCCTTCGAAAAGATCCTTGCCCGCTGGCTGGTGCTGTCGGAAGCCTCCAATTCGATCAACCGCTGCATGGGCCTGCCCGACCTCTATCCCTTCGTCATTTCGGACGTGACGGCGCGAAAACTGGCTTTCGTTCACGACCTTTTGACCGGTCTGCCGAAAGAGGCGGGAACAAATCGTGAGGTGGCGCCGGCATTTTAGCCGGAACGCATGCGCCGCTGCCCCGTTTTCAAACCCGAGGGACCATGAAAACGGAGAGAAACCCATGAAATCCGTATTGTTTCCCGCAATCGCCGGGATGATGACCGTGATGTCGGGCGCCGCCTTTGCCGACACCGCCGTCTCGGCCGTCACCGATCTCAACGTGCGCGCCGGCCCGGGTCCGCAATATCCGGTCATCGGCGTGCTCGCCGCCGGCCAGTCGGCGACGCTCAATGGCTGCATCGAAAACAGCAAATGGTGCACCATCGCCGAAGCCGGCGGCCAGGGCTGGGTCTATTCCGACTATGTGACGGCCGATTTCAGCGGCAGCCGGGTGGTGCTGACGCAGCGTCCGCACGGCTCCGCCGTTGCCGTCGTCTCACCGCCGGAAGACATCGGCAATTATTCCACCGACTATACCGGGGCGATCGTCGCCGGCGAGCCGGCCGAGGACGGCTTTCCACCACCTCCGGCCGAAGTCCGCACCTATGTCGACACGCATCGCCTCGACCCCGTCTATCTCGACGGCGAGGTGGTGACGGGCGCGACCTTGCCCGACACGGTCGAACTGCGTGAAATTCCCGACTACAACTACCGCTATGTCTATGTGAACGGTCAGCCGGCGCTGATCGATCCGCAGACGCGGCGCATCATGTACGTGGTGCGTTGACGGAGACCAGCGGTCGCGGTCGCGACCGCTGGCGACAACTGGGACAGCCCGCGGCACCCGAGCAACGCCTGGGTGCTGTGTCTGTTTGCGCATTGATCCCTGACGAATAGCGATTCCGATTCCCGAAGCCATCGGCTAGATCAAAAGGCGATGGATTCGGGCGAAGGACTCTGCGTGACGATCGACGACACTGCCTTCGAGCGCTATCGGCAGTCGCCGAACGCCAGGACGACCTTGCCGCGTCTGTCGCTGGGAACGCTGATCGTCGTCGTGTTGTGGGGCGCCACCACCGCGGCCGTTCTGCTCGGCGGCACCCGCCTCTTCTTTGCCTGGCAGGCATCGGCGGCTTCATCCGGCATGGAGGGTTTCCTTGCCTCGCCGATCGGCATCCTCAGCGCGCTCGCCTCTTTCGCCGGCATCTGGATCGGTCTGTGGATCGCCATGCGCTGGGTGCATGGCGAACCGCTGTCGGCGCTGCTCGGCGCCAGCCGCCGCGTATCGTGGCCGGACTTCCTCAAGGGGCTGGTCGCGGTGCTGATCACCTCGGCTCTGTCAGAGATCCTGCTCTACCTCCTGCAGCCGGGGATCGCGCGTGGCACGATCAGCCTGTCGTCCTGGCTGCTGTTCCTGGTCCCGATCGTCGCGCTGACCTTGCTGCAGACGTCCTCGGAAGAGGTGCTTTTTCGCGGCTATCTGCTGCGCGGCCTGGCCAGCCGGTTCAGGAGCCCGCTGATCTGGGCGCTGCTGCCCGGCCTGCTGTTCACCTCACTGCACTGGAGCAGCGCGTCATCGCCCGCCATCAACGCCTGCGTGCTGGTCTCGATCGCCGCTTTCGCGCTGCTGCTGACGCTCGTGGTCTACGCCACCGGCAATCTCGGCGCGGCGCTGGGCGCCCATCTCGGCAACAATTTGACCGGCTTCCTGCTGATCTCGCACCAGGAGAGCTACAACTCCTTCGCCCTGTTCACCGCCAGACCCCTCGAAGGCCCGGGCTGGATGATGTCGGATGCCATTCTCATCGCGCTTATCGGCATCGCCTGCAGCCTGCTGACGATCGCGCTGCTGCTGCATCCGCCCTCGCCGCTGAGGGTTGGGGCCAAGCTTTCGGACGCCAAGAGCACGGCCTGATTGCGACGCAAAGGACGGCCAGACCGGCCCTTGTCTTGACTCCGCGGCTGATTTCCTGTCTACACGCCCCGAATTCCGCGACGAGTATCCCTCCGAGCAAGCCGACCAGGACGCCGAAGCCTCTTTGAGGCCAAGTGCTGTAAATCGATCCTGGAGGCCAACACCCGGCAGCGCTGAGCGCCCCCGGGTGCTTTTTGGTTTTGGGCTTTGCTTTTGCTTGGACAGTTGGCGCGAACGCATTACCTCTCGGGTCGAATGAACCGAGATCGAAGGACGCAAGATGTTTGAATCGCTGCAGGAGCGCCTTGGCTCCATCCTGAACGGCCTGACCGGCCGCGGCGCGCTGTCGGAGGCTGATGTCTCGGCGGCGCTGCGCGAGGTGCGCCGTGCGCTGCTCGAGGCCGACGTGGCGCTCGAAGTGGTGCGCTCCTTCACCGACAAGGTGCGCGACAAGGCCGTCGGCGCCGCGGTGCTGAAGTCGATCAAGCCCGGGCAGATGGTCGTCAAGATCGTCCATGACGAGCTGGTCGACATGCTCGGCGCCGAGGGCGTTGCCATCGACCTCAATGCGCCGGCGCCCGTCGTCATCATGATGGTCGGCCTGCAGGGCTCCGGCAAGACGACCACTTCGGCCAAGATCGCCAAGCGGCTGACCGAGCGTCAGAACAAGAAGGTCCTGATGGCCTCGCTCGACACGCGGCGTCCAGCCGCGCAGGAGCAGCTGCGCCAGCTCGGTGAGCAGGTCAAGGTCGCGACGCTGCCGATCATTGCGGGCCAGAACCCGGTCGATATCGCCAAGCGCGCCGTGCAGGCGGCCAAGCTCGGCGGCCATGACGTCGTCATCCTCGACACCGCCGGCCGCACCCATATCGACGAGCCGCTGATGGTCGAGATGGCCGACATCAAGAAGGTGTCGAGCCCGCACGAAATCCTGCTGGTCGCCGATTCGCTGACCGGCCAGGACGCCGTCAACCTGGCGAAGAGCTTCGACGAACGCGTCGGCATCACCGGCCTGGTGCTGACCCGCATGGACGGCGACGGCCGTGGCGGTGCCGCGCTTTCCATGCGCGCTGTCACCGGCAAGCCGATCAAGCTGATAGGCACCGGCGAAAAGATGGACGGGCTGGAGGAATTCCACCCCAAACGCATCGCCGACCGCATCCTCGGCATGGGCGATATTGTCTCGCTGGTCGAGAAGGCCGCCGAGAACATCGACGCCGAGCAGGCGGCGGCGATGGCCAAGAAAATGCAGTCGGGCAAGTTCGACCTGAACGACCTCGCCCAGCAGCTTCAGCAGATGTCGAAAATGGGCGGCATGGGCGGCATCATGGGCATGATGCCCGGCATGGGCAAGATGAAGGACCAGATGGCCGCCGCCGGCCTCGACGACAAGATGTTCGGCCGCCAGCTCGCCATCATCTCGTCGATGACCAAGGCAGAGCGCGCCAACCCGGACGTGCTGAAACATTCGCGCAAGAAGCGCATCGCCGCCGGCTCCGGCACGGACGCGGCCGAGATCAACAAGCTGCTCAAGATGCATCGCGGCATGGCCGACATGATGAAGGCGATGGGCGGCAAGGGCAAAGGGGGCGGCCTGATGCGCGGCATGATGGGCGGCCTTGCCTCCAAGATGGGCCTCGGCGGCATGATGCCCGGCGGCATGGGCGGCCCAGGGGGTATGATGGGCGGCGGCATGCCTGACCTCTCCAAGATGGATCCCAAGCAGCTCGAAGCCTTGCAGAAGCAGGCGCAGGCTGCCGGCCTCGGCGGCATGAAGGGCCTACCCACCCCCGGCGGCGGTGGCCTGCCCGGCCTGCCGGGCGGCATGAAACTTCCGGGGCTTCCCGGCCTCGGCGGCGGCGGACTGCCGGGCCTTGGCAAGAAGAAGTGATGGGGCAAGAAGAAGTGAGGACACCATGAACGAAGAAAAGGACATGGCGGACGCCCGCACCATCCTGGCCGGCTACCGCGCCTCGATCGACAACATCGATGCCGCCCTCATCCATATGCTGGCCGAGCGCTTCCGCTGCACCAAGGCGGTCGGCGTGCTGAAGGCCGAGCACGGCCTGCCGCCGGCCGACCCGGCGCGCGAGCAGCAGCAGATCGCCCGTCTTCGCCAGTTAGCGAAAGACGCGCATCTCGACCCCGATTTCGCGGAGAAATTCCTCAACTTCGTCGTCCGCGAAGTGATCCGCCACCACGAACAGATCGCCGCAGCCAACGGCGTGACGAAAACCGGCTGAAGAACCAGCCTTAATCCCTATCAACGAAATCAGAGCTTTTAGGAGAAAAGAAATGGCACTGAAGATCAGACTGGCCCGTGCGGGCTCGAAGAAGCGTCCTTACTACCACGTCGTCGTTGCCGACGCCCGTTCGCCGCGCGACGGCCGGTTCATCGAGTCGCTCGGCTCGTGGAACCCGCTGCTGCCCAAGGACGGCGAGCGCGTCAAGGTCGACGCCGACCGCGTCAAGCATTGGCTGTCGCACGGCGCCCAGCCGACCGACCGCGTGCTGCGCTTCCTCGACGAGGCCGGCATTGCCAAGCGCGACGCCCGCTCCAATCCGAAGAAGGCCGAGCCGGGCAAGAAGGCCCAGGAACGCGCCGCTCTGCTGAAGAAGGCGCAGGAAGACGCTGCCGCCGCTGTTGCAGCCGCAACTGCCGCACCGGCCGAGGCGGAAGCCGCCACCGCCGAATAAAGAGTGCTTCATCGCATCGACAAAACGGCGGGCCTGGTGCCCGCCGTTTTGCTGTTCAGCCCTATTCGGACATCGCCTGCATTCCACTTGACGAGGGTCCCCGACGTTGATCTCCTGCCGATGCGGTCTAGGGAGTGTGCGTCTTGAAATCAGTTCTGGTTCTGGCAATGGCCGCTTTTGCGGCGTTAACCCTTGGCATGCCGGCCCACGCGGCCGGTTTCGACAACATCGTACTGTCCGCAACGAAAGGGGGCGAACCCCAGAATGCATTCCCTGCCGACACGCCGGTCATCTATTTATCGGCCGACTTGGTGGATATCCCGGCCACGTCGACGATCACTTTTTCGTGGATTTCGATCGATTCGCATGGCGTAGCGCCAGCCAACTATACGATCGACAAGGTTGACCTCCATGTCGGAGAGAACACCGAGGCGGATTCGCAACTCAGCAAACCCACAGCGGGGTGGCCGGTTGGCACCTACCGTGTCGATCTGATTATCGACGGAACGGTTTCGGACTCGGCACCCTTCAGCATCCCATGATTTGGCCAGCCACCAGAGCAATTCCAGGAAAAGTGTGAAACGGTTTTCCCGGCGCGTAGCGTTTCCCTTGGGAATTGCGGTTAGGGCGCTTCTCTGCTTATCCATCACACGAAAACGGCGGGCCTGTTGCCCGCCGTTTTGCTGTTTCAGTCTTGAGCGCCGCTCAATAGCCGTCCGGGCAGCGGTCGACGTAGACCCGCCCATGGCGGTCGCGGTACCGGCATTGGCCGCTTTCGCTGGCATGGCCGATCAGAGCGCCCGCCACGGCACCGACAGCGCCACCGACGACCGCGCCCTGCACCGGATCTCCGGCCACAGCCGCGCCAATCGCAGCGCCGCCAAGGCCGCCCACGGCAGCGCCTTTTTCCGTCTGCGAACATGCACCGAGCGCGGTGGTAAGCAGCAGAATGGTCAAGATTTTCTTCATTTTTGTTCCTCTCACAGGGGGATCGCCATCGCTCCGCCGAGTGCTTAACTCCCGGACGGCTAATTTGATCCCGCAGAGGATGAAGATCGCGACGCCCGCTTAAACAAGCACCGGCATCCGCACCGGATCATACCTCGGTGTTGCGCTTCAGATTGGCGAGGCCGACCTCGAAATCCCGGCCGATCAGCGTGTCGAAGTTCATGAACAGGCCCATCAGCTTGGCAATGAAGGGCCGGCTACCGCGCATGGCCCAGGTGACCGCAGTGCTGTCACCCGAGGGCGTCAGGGTGAAGTCGACCGTATTGTTGGCCCGGAACGGCTTTTCGAAATCGAGCTTGAGCGCGACCAGCGAGGATGGCACCGAATTGACGATCTCCATGCGCCCCTTGCCAGCTTTGCCATTGCCTTCCCAGGCATAGACGGCGCCCTTGCCGCTTGCCACGCCCGAGAGTGTCCGTTTCATGTTGGGGTCGAGCTTTTCGTAAGGCGACCATGTCGGCCAGCGGCTGAAATCGTTGATCAGCGGGAAGATCGCCTCCGGCGGCGCCTTGATGGTGGTTGTGCGGGTGGTGACGAAATCATTCGGCCGTGTCGCGGCATAGATGAGGACGGCGGCGATGATGACGACCAGGATAATGAGGATGGTGCTGAACATTTTTTCCCTCCTTGAAAGCTATCGGCCGAACGGGATCAGCGCGCGCACCTTGGGGTCGCGCAGGTAGAGGCCGCCCCACAGGATGATGCCGAGATAGACGCCGAACAGCGTGTGCGAGAACAACGGATTGCCGATCCGCGCATAGGTGGCGATGGCGCCGCCCATATAGGCGGTGAGCAGGATGGCGCCGAGCACCGAGGTGCGCGGCAGTGCATAGAGCGCCGTCGCGATCAGGCCGATGACGCCGAGCATACGCGCGACATTGGCATCGGCCGGCCAGCCGAGCGGAACCATGGTTTGCGTGACGACATCGAGCGGCGGCAGCTTGATGGCGCCGTCGAAGATCATGAACAGGATGATGAGACCGCTGAGCACACGGCCGGTCCACAGGGCGCCGGACGAGACGGGCGCGGTTTGAGAAATGCTCATGGGTGTTCCCTCTCCTGATGGTTCGATCCCTTTTCGGCGGGGTCGAACCAAGGACGCGGCATAAGGCAGCAATCCTACAGGGGGGCTGGGTTTTTCGATTCGTTCCTGGCCGGCAGTCAAGCCAGACCGGATTCTAGGAGAAGTAAAACCTCTCCGCCGCGATCATCTTCGGCGGCGTTTCACCCAGCGCCTCGAACACGGAGATCTCGCAGACACGGCACAGACCGTCCAGCGCCAGATCGTTGGCCTCGGTGCCGAACGGATCCTCGAGCTCTTCCGAAAGCGCGTCGAGGCCGAAGAAAGTGTAGGCAATCAGTGCGGTGAACAATGGCGTTGCCCAACCGGTGGTCGAGATCAGCCCGATCGGCAGCAGCAGGCAGACGATGTAGGCGGTGCGATGCACCAGCAGCGTGTAGGCGAATGGCAGTGGCGTGCCGGCGATCCGCTCGCAGCCTGCCTGAATGGCCGTGATCGATGCCAGCCTCTCATCCAGGATGCGAAAGCCGATCATGTCGACCTCGCCGGCCCGGCGCTGCGCATTGGCGCGGCGGCCCATGCGCCTGACCATCTCGTCGGCCGGATTGGAGAAGTTTGCCGCCGTGTCGGCCTCGGCGTCGATGAAGGCGCGGGCGTCTTTCACACTGTCGGTCTTGCGCAATTGCCCGCGCAGGAAATGGCAGAAGGCAAGCGCCTCCATCAGCAAGGCGCGCTGCTCGGTCGGATCGGCGATCAGGCTGGTCGTGGCCCGCGCCAGATTGCGGATCTCGAAGACCAGGGCGCCCCACAGCTTGCGCGCCTCCCACCAGCGATCATAGGCGGCGTTGTTGCGGAACGAGAGGTAGATCGACAGGGTCACGCCGACCAGTCCGAACGGCGTGATGTTGAAAACGCCAAGATCCAGCTGAAACCTGCGTGCGAGAGCGACGATGATCGCCGAATAGAGTGCGAAGCCAAAAATCTGCGGCAGGATACGTGGCACCACGGAGCCGCGCATGATGAAGAACAGCTGCAGGAACCCCGGGCGCGGGCGAACGATCATCGAAGAGCCTTTCACGGACCGGCGCTGGTCCTCAGCTCCTTTATTGTGCGATGCGACAGCTTCGCAAGCCCAGCCGCCAGCGACATCGCCATGTCGTCCGTGCGGTGCGCGCTGGCGCGGACTATCGGCATTCATCGGTCGCGGATATTGAAGGTATGTGGGCTGCCCGCCCCGCATCCATTGAGAGAAAAAGAATGACCGGTGAGACCGATCTGAAGACATTGCTGGCATCGATGACCCCGGAATTGCTCGACGGCATTTATGTCTTCGCCACGCTGGCAACTGAGGTCGCTCCGCCAGAGGGCCTGGAGCCGGTCATGGTGTTCCGCGAGCGCGAAGGCACGACGCTGATCGTGACCGAGGAAGCGGCAAAGGCAGCCGGACTGACCGCCTCATTCCGTTGCCGGATGATCACGCTGAACATCCACTCGTCCCTGGAAGCAGTCGGCTTCCTCGCCGCCATCACCACACGGCTGGCCAGCGCCGGCATGGGCGTCAATCCGGTCTCGGCGTTCTATCATGACCATCTGTTCGTGCCGGCGGAGCGAGCGGAGCAGGCAATGGTCTTATTGCGTGGACTGGCGGTAGAGAACGGACGGGTTGAGTAAGGCGTCAACGCCTGCGGACGTACAGAATATCCGGCAGGCCTTCCTCGTTGGTCGTGCCATCGCCAAGCGACTCAGCGCGGAACCCATGGCGCTCATAGAAGCGCCGGGCGCCGGTGTTCGCCTGGAAGCAATGCAGTTTCACGACCGGCAAGGCAGCGGTCGCGTCCATCAGCAGCCGGCTGCCGATGCCTTGCCCCGTCCATGCCGGGTCGAGATAAAGCTGTTCCACCCAATCGCCGCTGACGGCGATGAAGCCGACAATCTCTTCGCCGGCCTCGGCGACCGTCACCTGCTGCCGAGGCAGCACGAGACCCCTGATGAAGGCAAGGTCCTCGGCCGGCGTGTGGATGACCGGCATCCAGTCGAACGAAGCAAGTGCTGCCCGCATGAGTTTTGCGATAGCAGCGGCGTCAGAACCGATGGCCGGGCGTAGCGTGACTTTGGCGGGATCGCTCATAGACGTTTCTCTCAACGCAGGCCGGCGCTGCCCCTCATCCGCCCTTCGGGCACCTTCTCCCCGTTGAACGGGGAGAAGGAAGAAGCGCCCCGGCCGAAGGCCGAGCCCGCGACCGCGGGCCGCCCCGGCGCCCTCGCGGAGGGCCCGCCGCGGCAGCGGCGATACGGCCCGTGAGCGATAAGTTACGCCGCCTTCTTCTTCGGCTGGATCAGGCCGCGCTCGACCAGCAGCTCGGCGATCTGCACCGCGTTGAGCGCCGCGCCCTTGCGCAGGTTGTCGGAGACGATCCACATCGACAGGCCGTTGTCGATGGTCGAATCCTCGCGGATGCGCGAGATGAAGGTGGCGTCCTCGCCGGCCGATTCCAGCGGGGTGATGTAGCCGCCGTCCTCGCGCTTGTCCAAGACCTGGCAGCCCGGCGCCTCGCGCAGGATATCGCGCGCCTCGTCGGCGGTGATCGGCTTCTCGAACTCGATGTTGACCGCTTCCGAATGGCCGATGAACACCGGCACGCGCACGCAGGTCGCCGTCAGCTTGATCTTGGGATCGAGCATCTTCTTGGTCTCGGCGACCATCTTCCATTCTTCCTTGGTCGAGCCGTCATCGAGGAAGACGTCGATATGCGGGATGACGTTGAAGGCGATGCGCTTGGTGAACTTCTTGACCTCGACGCCGTCGGCGACGAACACGGCTCGCGTCTGCGTGAACAGCTCGTCCATGCCTTCCTTGCCGGCGCCCGACACCGACTGGTAGGTGGCGACGACGACGCGCTTGATGGTGGCGAAATCGTGCAGCGGCTTCAGCGCCACGACCAGCTGCGCTGTCGAGCAGTTCGGATTGGCGATGATGTTCTTGCGCGTGAACAGCGAGATCGCGTCCGGGTTCACTTCCGGCACGATCAGCGGCACGTCCTGGTCGTAGCGGAAGGCCGACGAATTATCGATGACGACGCAGCCCTGCTTGCCGATCTTCGGCGACCATTCCTTGGAGACGTTGCCGCCGGCCGACATGATGCAGATGTCGGTGTCGGAAAAATCGTACTGATCCAGCGTCCGGACCTTCAGCGTGCGGTCGCCGAACGACACTTCCGTGCCCTGGCTGCGCCGCGAGGCCAGCGCCACGACTTCGCTTACCGGAAAGCCGCGCTCTTCCAGTATGTTGAGCATTTCCCGGCCCACATTGCCCGTGGCGCCGACGACTGCAACCTTGAAACTCATAAAGATCTCCTGTCCCTCTCCGCTTGGTTTTTGGAGAAAACCCGCTGGCCGATGCGGGTTTCGTCCCCCGGGCCGGACCCGGGAGAGGGTGGTTAGGCCAAGGGAATCACACCGTTTTGGTGGTGGTTTTTTTGGCCGTAGTTTTGGTGGAACGAGGGGACGCGCCGATACGCCCGGCCCAATGATGTGCATTGAGGCTGGGGGCGTCGAATGCAAGAAGAGCCATCAAAAGGCCGCGCATCGAAAAACGATCCCGTTCGAGCGGGCTTTTACGCGGTTTGCGGCAAGAGTCAATTGGCGACGCATCGCCTGGCTTTCAAGGCGCGCCCTGTACAAGAGCGGCGGCAGGAAGTACGAACGGCCAAGATTGTTTGGCTGGCGCGGCGCCGGCCCCGGCCTTGTGCTCCATGATGAGCGCAGAACCCTGAATTCCGAAAGAGTGAGATGTCCAACTTCGAAGCTATTGTTCCGGCGCTGGCAAAAGCGCTGGAAAAACGCGGCTATTCCGAACTGACGCCGGTGCAGAAGGCGGTGCTGGAACTCGGCCAGGCCGATGCGCTGGTGTCGGCTCAGACCGGCTCCGGCAAGACCGTCGCTTTCGGCCTGGCGCTGGCGCCGACCCTTCTGGGCGATGCGGAGCGCTTTGCTCATGCCGCGGCGCCGCTGGCGCTCGCAGTGGCGCCGACGCGCGAACTGGCGCTGCAGGTGACGCGCGAACTGGAATGGCTCTACGAAATGACCGGCGCCACGGTGGCGTCCTGTGTCGGCGGCATGGACATGCGCACGGAGCGGCGCGCGCTGGAACGTGGCGCCCACATCGTCGTCGGCACGCCCGGCCGCCTGCGCGATCACATCACGCGCAACTCGCTCGACATGTCGGCGCTGAAGGCCGTGGTGCTGGACGAGGCCGACGAGATGCTCGATCTCGGCTTTCGCGAGGATCTCGAATTCATCCTCGACGCCGCCCCGGCCGAACGCCGCACGCTGATGTTCTCGGCCACCGTGCCACGCTCGATCGCCACGTTGGCCCAGGGCTACCAGCGCGATGCCATACGCATCTCCGCCGCCGGCGAGGAAAAGCAGCATCTCGACATCGAATACCGGGCGCTCAGCGTCGCCCAGGCCGACCGCGAGAACGCCATCATCAATGTGCTGCGTTTCTATGAGGCGAAGAACGCGCTGGTGTTCTGCAACACGCGTGCCGCCGTCAATCATCTGACCGCACGCTTCAACAACCGCAATTTTTCCGTGGTGGCGCTGTCGGGCGAGCTCAGCCAGAACGAACGCAGCCATGCGCTGCAGGCGATGCGCGATGGCCGCGCAAAAGTCTGCATTGCCACCGACGTCGCGGCGCGCGGCATCGACCTGCCCAACCTCGAACTGGTCATCCACGCCGATTTACCGACCAATCCGGAAACGCTGCTGCACCGCAGCGGCCGCACCGGGCGCGCCGGGCGCAAGGGTGTCAGCGCGCTGATCGTGCCCAACAGCGCCCGCAAGCGCACCGAGCGGCTGCTGCAGAACGCCGGGCTGAAGGCGACCTGGGCAAGCCCACCTTCCGCCGACGACGTGATCCGGCGCGACGATGAGCGCATCCTTGCCGATCCGGTCTTCGACGAACCGGTGAAGGACGACGAGCGCGGCTTTATCGATGCGCTTCTCGCCAAGCATGGCGCCGAACGGATCGCGGCCGCCTTCGTGCGCCAGTGCCGCGCCAGCCGCTCGGCGCCCGAGGATCTCATGGATGTCGCGCCGTTCACGCCTTCGCGTGAAAGACCGGCGGGCGAAAACTTCGCGCGCCGTGACGAGGCGCCCAGCCGCCGCGATGATTTCGGCGACAGCGTCTGGTTCTCGCTGTCGATCGGACGCCGGCAGAATGCCGAGCCGCGCTGGCTGATCCCGATGTTGTGCCGCACCGGCAGCATCACCAAGCGCGAGATCGGCGCCATCAAGATGCAGCCGGAAGAGACCTATGTGCAGATATCGGCGGATTGGGCCGACCGTTTTCTCGCCGCGATCGGGCCCGACCGCAAATTGCAGGGCAACATCCTGGTGAAGCGGCTTGAGGGCACGCCGGACCTGTCGCGGGCCGGCTACCAGCCGCCGAGCCCGGACAAGAAGCCGCATCGCGGCAAGGCGCCTTTCGACCCGAACGCGCCGAAGCGCAAATTCGAGAAGCGTGCTCCTGCATCCGCCGATCAGCGCCCGGCAGCCGCGCATGAGGCAAAGCCATGGGCGAAAAAGCCGGGCAAGCCGAAATTCGACAATGCCGGCCCGCCGAAGCACAAGAAAGCGAAGAACCGGCCTTCGTAAAACCTAGCGCCGACCGGCCGCGCTGGCCTGCAGCCCGGCCTTGATGGCGGCCCAGCTTGCGGCCGCCGGCGTAGGTCGGTGGTTTTGGGCAATGCGCTCCGCCAGCGACGAGCGCCAGGCATGGTCCTCCGCCATCCTGCGGATAGCGGCGTACCAGCCGGCCTGATCGTTGGAATCGATCGCCGGCATCAGCCCGCCGGTCGCCTCGATCAGCGATGGCGTTGTCGAGACGATCACCGGAACGCCGAAGTCGAGACATTCCGAGGCGCCGTAACCCCACCCCTCAATATGCGAGGGAAAGACGCCGAAGGTGGCGCTGCGATAATATTGGATGAGCTGCTCGTCGCTGACCAGCCCAGTGAAAGTGACCGACTGCAGCAGTTCGGGATGCGCCTTGAGATAGGCGCGCAGCGGCTCGATCATCCAGCCCCAGCGCCCGGCGCAGACAAGCCTCGGCAGCTTGACGCCCTCTTCGCGTGCCTGCTGCCAGATCCGCGCCAGGAGGATGTGGTTCTTGCGCACTTCGATGGTCGAGCAGTAGAGCACGAACGGCTCGCCAGCCTCGATGCGCGAGGTCGTGCCCATGCGCGATGCGTTTGCGTGCAGGATCGAGGGCATCGGAAACCGGTACACCACCGGCGCCGCGATGCCGGCCTTGCGCATATGCTCGGTCAGCGTCGCGCCGACCTCGTCGGAGGCGCAGAATGCCGGAGCGCCGGAGCGCACGAGCTGTTCGAGATAGGAGCCGAAGCGGCGCTCGCTGGTGCCCGAGCCGAGCAGATCGGGGCGCAAGGCCGGGATGATGTCGTGGCAGAGGAAGGCAAGCTTGCCGGCGGGCCCCGAGACGGCGGACCGGTCCTCCTGGGTCAGGATGTGATGGCTGATCAGCACAAGGCCGGGTTCCGTCTCGGGGACCTGGCTCGCAGCGTCCTGGCGCAAACCAAACCGGATGCTCGCCCGTTGGTACAGTCGATAGGCGCGGACCAACAGCCTCGTTGCCTGGTAGGCGATCCCCTTGCGGCCGTTGGTCACCGTACTGGCCAGATGGCGGTCCGCCTCGCGCTTGTCCCAGGGCTGCTTGCGCACCGCCTCGAAAGCCTGCGCCAGCGCCGTCCGTCTCCCCGGCCATCGCTTGACACGGTGCGGTGAAATCTCGCCCGCCGCGACATGGTCCTGTTCGTAAGCTGCGAGCGGCCGGAACCGGCCTTCTCCTGGCCTGAACGCCACCACCTCCACGCTGGGGTCGGGATCCGCCAGGGCCGCGTTGACGAGAAAACTTTCCACCCTCGGAATACCCGCCAGGCCCTTGCCCGGCGGCCAGAGCATCAGCCCGGTGGCATCGATGGCCAGTCTCGGAGGCTTCATAACCTCGGTTGCGGCGCTGGCTTCAGAATGCTCGGCTGTCATGGTCTGCTTTGGCGACGAGGCTGCACGTAAAGCCTTATGCTTGATTTGCCGCTAATATGGTAGCCACGTCGCATGGCCCCATTTCGCACGGCCCATTTCGCACGGCCCATGTCGCACGGTCTTGCCCGCGGGCTTGGCCCTGTGCCACACCTTGGCAGGGACGTGGTGATAATGGGGGTGGGTGATGCGTGGCGAAGTGCTCCACTATGACGAGGACCAAGGCTTCGGCTTCATCACCGGGGCCGACGGCAACCGCTACACATTCACCCGCGAGAACCTTCGCCGGCAAACCGCGATGCCCAAGGGAACGGCGGTCGAATTCCAGCCGGGCGGCGGCCAGGCGCGTGACGTTTTCTCGATCGCCACCGCAAGCCCGGCCGCCGGCGCAAGCGCCGCGCCGCCTCAAGCCAATCCCGCACCTGCGGCCAGCGCAGCGCAGACGCAGCCTTTCGGCCGATCGTCCGAGCCGGCCGAGCCCACCGATCTCTGGGGCTATTTCTGGAGCGGCGTGACCCGGAACTACTTCAATTTCGCCGGCCGCGCCCGGCGCAAGGAATATTGGAGCTATTGCCTGTTCTGGACGGTTTGCCTGCTGATCATCTTCGGCATCGGCATCTTCGCCGACATCGAAATGGGCAATTTCGACAACGCCGAGGTGCCCGCAATGACGGTCGGGCTTTTGGGCATGTTCCTGCTGGCCACCTTCCTGCCCAGCCTCGGCATGATCGTGCGCCGCCTGCACGATCTCGGCCTGACCGGCTGGCTCTGCCTGCTCATCCTGATCCCGACCTTCGGCAGCCTGATCATCCTGGTCTTCGCCCTGATCCCGACACAGGGGCGCGAAAACCAGTGGGGGCCTGTGCCGGCGGGCGTCAGGATTTAAGGGACGGCGATCGAGCTTCAGCTCTTCCTGTCAACGTCGCGCCGCCCCTCACCTGCCTGCCGGCATCCTCTCCCCGTAAACGGGGCGAGGGACGCTGTCATGGCCGATTTCGCCATTCGCCAGCGTTGCAGGAAGGAGGCCGGCGTTGCGACTGCCTCTTTCTCCCCGTTTACGGGGAGAAATGCCCGGCAGGGCAATGAGGGGCGGCGGCAGCGTTGGGGATTGGCTACCCAGAACGCGCGAAATCACCCCAGAAACTTGGCGATGATCGCGTCGCCCATCGCAACCGTGCCGACCTCGGTCATGCCGGCGGCCAAAATATCCTTGGTGCGCAGGCCCTGATCGAGCACGGCGGCGATCGCGCCTTCGAGCTTGTCAGCTTCATCGACCATGCCGAAGGAATAGCGCAGGCACATGGCGAAGGAGGCGATCATGGCGATCGGGTTGGCGATGCCCTTGCCGGCAATGTCGGGCGCCGAACCATGCACCGGCTCGTACAGCGCCTTGCGCTTCTTGGTCTTCACGTCAGGCGCGCCGAGCGAGGCTGACGGCAGCATGCCGATCGAGCCGGTCAGCATGGCGGCGATGTCGGACAGCATGTCGCCGAACAGATTGTCGGTGACGATGACGTCGAACTGCTTGGGCCAGCGCACCAGCTGCATGCCGCCGGCATCGGCCAGCATGTGGTCGAGCTTGACGTCGGAGTAGCGCGCCTTGTGGGTCTGGGTGACGACCTCGTTCCACAGCACGCCCGATTTCATCACGTTGCGCTTTTCCATCGAGGTGACGTGGTTCTTGCGGGTCCGCGCCAGTTCGAAGGCGACACCGGAAATGCGCTCGATCTCGAACGTGTCGTAGACCTGGGTGTCGATGCCACGCTTCTGGCCGTTACCGAGATCGATGATCTGCTTGGGCTCGCCGAAATAGACGCCGCCGGTCAACTCACGCACGATGAGGATGTCGAGGCCTTCGACCACCTCCTGCTTGAGCGAAGAGGACGCCGCCAGCGCCGGGTAGCAGATGGCGGGGCGCAGATTGGCGAACAGCTCCATGTCCTTGCGCAGCCGCAGCAGGCCGGCTTCGGGGCGCACCTCATAGGGCACCGCATCCCATTTCGGCCCGCCGACCGCGCCGAACAGCACCGCGTCCGCCGCCATCGCCTTTGCCATGTCGGCATCGGAGATCGCAGCGCCATGCGCATCGTAGGCGCAGCCGCCGACCAAGCCCTCATCGGTGACGAAGCCGCTGCCGAGCTTTTCGTTCATCGCAGCGATCAGTTTCTTGACCTCGGCCATTGCCTCGGGACCGATGCCGTCGCCGGGGAGCAGGAAAAGATGCTTCGTTGCCATGGAGAAAACCGTCCCAGAAAGAATGCGTTTCGATTTACAGCGTCCTTTGCGCGCCAAGAGGCGCGCGGCGCTGTGCGACCGCGGCCTTGCTAACCGCCAACCGGCCTGCGCGCAAGCCTGCGCTTGAGAAGCGCCATCACCGATGCGAGAGAATGTTGACCAGCCGGCCCATGGGATCGCGCACATAGAAGCGCCGCACGCCCCAGGGCTCGTCGGCCGGCCCGTATTCGATGGCAAAGCCTGCGGCCTTCATGGCGGCCAGCGCCGCGTCGACATCGTCGACCTCGATCGACAGATCCGGCACCGGCGTGCCGGAGCCGCCTTGCGTCATGAAGGAGACCTGCACCTGCATCTGTTCGTCGGAGCCGTAGGTGGCGATCCAGCCCTGGTCCATCAGCACGTCAAGGCCGAGCACGTCATGGTAGAAACGTCTGGCGGCGGCCGCGTCCTTTGCCTCGATATTGGCTACGATGCGCCGGACGGTCACGGCTTTGGCCCCCTCATACCGTCCGCCGCAGCGCCGTCACTTCGATCTCGATCTTCATTTCCGGCTTGTTGAGCTGGCAGACGATCATCGTCGCCGCCGGCCTGATGTCGCCGAACGTCTCACCGAGGATTGGGAAGACCACGTCCACGAAGGCCTGGTCGGTGATGTAGTAATGCGCCCGCACCACATCGGCCATGTCGAAGCCGCCGTCGGCAAGCGCCTTGCCGATCGTCGCCAGGCAATTGCGCGTCTGCGCCTCGACCGTCTCCGGCATCGTCATCGTCGCATAATCATAGCCGGTCGTCCCGGACACGAAACACCAGTCGCCCTGCACCACCGCGCGCGAATAGCCGGCGGTCTTTTCGAAAGGCGAACCGGTGGAGATGAGTGTGCGCATGAGGGCCTCGTTGGGTTGTGGCGGCCATTCTAAAACGCGCGAGCGATCCAGTCGTGAGCCAGGGAACGTAGACTGGCGGTGCAAAACTTTGATGTTGGCGGGACAGCGCCCCCCTCTGGCCTGCCGGCCATCTCCCCCACTTGGGGGGAGATCGAACATCCCGCCGGCTTTCGCCAATCTTATATGTTGAGGAATGTGCGGAGCCCCGAAACAGCCAATCTCCCCCCTCGTGGGGGAGATGTCCGGCAGGACAGAGGGGGGCGCGAAGGATCGCGGCCCCACAGAAGGGGCTTGAGCTAGTTCGCCGACCCCTGCGCGTCATCGAGGGCCTTCTTGATGTCGTCCGGCCAGGTCTTCAGCGGCGGCCAGGCCGCCGGCTCGCCATTGTCGCCGCGCCGCGAGAAATAGACCTTGTGCTTGACCGGGTCGACCGCCATGAAACCGTCATTGCCGCCGCAATCATGCGGAACGCAGCCGGTGGCGTAGAAGGCGCCGGAGGCCGTCCTTTCAGTGCCACCGCCGACCAGCAGGCTGGTCGCCATGTCGGGCATGGTGTCGCCGAGCAGCGCCTTGGCCGCCTTGTAGACAGCCTCGTTGTGGAAGGCATCGATGATGTTGTCGTACTTCGCAGGATCGACATCCTTCCAGTCGGTGCCGGGTTCCGGCGTATAGGCAAGATTGCCGGAGGTCGTCAGGCCTTCGGTCGGCGACCATTGAAGTGCCGCCTTTATGTCGCCGGGCAGCAGGTAAGGCACGAAATAGATGGCGTCGTCGGCGATGGCGGCCGGCGGCGCGCCGCATTCGTCCTGTTCGACCGTCGCGGTTTTGATCTCGCCGTCCTTCGGCTTCCAGACGATCACCTTGGCCGGACCGCATTGATTGCCGCCGTCGCCGACATCGACCAGCGCGACATTGACGTCGCCGATCTTGACGATCTTGTCGAAGAATACATCGTAGTTGCTGGCCAGCTGCTTGCCGTCATAGGCGAGCACCTTCTCGCCATCCTGCTCCGGCTGCGTGATGGTCAGCTGGCCGCCTTCGAACGGTATCGGCGCCTGCTTGTCATCGTCGGCGGGCGCCGCGTCGCTGCTGCTCGGCGCTCCCTGGTCGGTCGCCGGCTGGTCGGCTGGCTTCTGGGCTGCCGCGGGCGTCTGTGTCTGCGCGAAGGCGCTTACGGCGGGCACCAGCAATAGCGCCAGCCCGCAAACGCCGGCAAGAAGCGAACGTGCCATGACTGTCCCTCCCATTCAGTCGCCGCCAACCCGGTCTGAAGGGCCGGGCCTATATCTCGGATGGTGCCGCTCAGGCCCAGGGGCGCTGTTCGGCGTTGCGCTTTTCGAACGAGGCGATGGCGCCGGCCTTCTCCATGGTCAGGCCGATATCGTCGAGGCCGTTGAGCATGCAGTGCCGCTTGAAGTCGTCGAGGTCGAAGGTGACGACGCCGCCATCGGGGCCACGGATTTCCTTGGCTTCGAGGTCGATCGACAAAGTGGCATTGGAGCCGCGCGAGGCGTCATCCATCAGCTTCTCGAGATCCTCTGGGCTGACAGTGATCGGCAGCACGCCGTTCTTGAAGCAATTGTTATAGAAAATGTCGGCAAACGAGGTTGAGATGATGCAACGGATGCCGAAATCGAGCAGCGCCCACGGTGCGTGCTCGCGGCTTGAGCCGCAGCCGAAATTGTCGCCGGCAACGAGGATCTGCGCCTTGCGGTAGGCCGGCTTGTTGAGCACGAAATCCGGATTTTCCGAACCGTCGTCCTTGTAGCGCATTTCGGCGAACAGACCGGTACCGAGCCCGGTGCGCTTGATCGTCTTGAGATAATCCTTCGGGATGATCATGTCGGTGTCGACATTGACGATCGGCATCGGAGCGGCGACGCCGGTGAGCTTGGTGAATTTTTCCATGGCTTTGGCCCGTGTTTTCGTTGCGGGGGATTTGCTGAAGCTCCGTTTACACAAAGCCGAGGGCAAATAAAAGGCAACTGTTCGTGCGCGACGCATCAGGGCCAATGCATGTCGCCCAAACTGGTCCCGGTTTTGGGAGAACGATCTGCGTAAAGGCGATAGGCACAAAACGACTTCGAAATCGCGGGGCGATGGTGCAGTCTGGCCGGCATGGCTGAAAACTCCCATGTCCTCTATAACAGCGAGCCCGCGCTCGACATCGCCGAATTCCGCCGCGTGCTGGTCGAATCCGGGCTTGGCAAGACACGGCCCGTCGATGATCCTGCCAGGCTGCAGGCGATGCTGTTGGGCGCCAATCTGGTGCTGACCGCGCGTCTCGACATCGAGGGCAAGCCGCTGATCGGCGTCATCAGGGCGATGACCGATTTTGCCTGGGTCTGCTACATCTCCGAGCTCGCTGTTTCCCAATCAGCGCAAGGGCTCGGCATCGGCAAGGGCCTGATGGACGAGGCCCGCCGGCAGCTCGGCCCCTCGCTCGCCATCAGCCTGATCTCCATGCCTGATGCCGTCGGCTTCTACGAGCGCATCGGCATGACGCGCATGGCCGACGCCTTCTGGTTCTCCCGCAAGCGCTGATTTTTTCTCTTGGCCGCGTCAGGTCGCGCGGTCTTGCTGCTTGACATGCAACCAAATGGTTGCATATTAATGCCATGAGCATGGATGCAGTCTTTCGCGCCCTGGCCGACCCGACACGCCGGCAATTGCTGGACAGCCTCCATGCCCGGAACGGGCAGACGTTGAACGCGCTGTGCGCGGAGATGGCCATGACGCGCCAGGCGGTGACCAAGCATTTGGCGATCCTGGAGGAAGCAAACCTCGTCTCCACGCTCCGCCGGGGCCGGGAGAAGGAGCACTACCTCAACCCGGTTCCGATCAACGAGATCGCCGAGCGCTGGATCGGCAAATTCGAGCGCCATCGGCTGGATGCATTGAGCGATCTGAAGAAACGCCTCGAAAGGGAAGACTGATGAGCAACAGTTTTGTTTACGTGACCTACATCCGCACCACGGCCGAAAAGCTCTGGGAGGCGCTGACCGACCCGGAGTTCAACCGGCAGTTCTTCCTCTGCTCCTATCAGGAGAGCGAGTGGAAGGTGGGCTCCAGCTGGAAGCTGATCTTCCCCGACGGCCGCGTGGCCGACAGCGGTGAAATCCTCGAGATCGACCCGCCGCGACGCCTGGTCATCAAATGGCGCAATGAATGGATGCCGGAGATCAAGGAGGACGGCTACACGCGCTGCACCTTCGCAATAGAACAGGACGGCGAATTGATGAAGCTTGCCGTGACCCACGAAGCGGACGGGCCGCACCGGCTGATCGGCAACGTCGCCAAGGGTTGGCCGCTGGTGCTGGCCAGCCTGAAAAGCCTGCTCGAGACCGGCAAGGGTTTCGAGCGCCCGCCATCGAAGGGATGAAGGCTCGTTTCGGTATCGAAACAAACTTTGGTTGGAGGCATCGATGATGCACGTTCGCAAGGTGCAGAGCATGACCAATGGCGAGACGATCATGGCATGCGCCGAGATCGAAGCGCCTGTAGAGCGCGTCTTCACGGCGTTGGTCACGAAAGAAGTCGAGCAATGGTGGGGGTCCGCCGACACCTGCCGGATGGCCGACTGGTCGGCCGACCTTCGCGTCGGCGGCCGCTGGACAGTCACTGTCCGGACGGCTGACGGCAGCGACCTGCCGGCCAGCGGCGAATTCCTCGAGATCGAAGCGCCGCGCCGGATCGTACAGACGCGGGCCTATGGCTGGGATCACCCGAAGCTTGGCCGGCGGCAAACCACGGTCGCCTGGCTGCTGGAGCCGATCGCCGGGGGTACGCGTCTCACCATCTGCCATGGCGGTTTTGCCGGACTGAGCGGTGCAGCGGTTGAACATGCCGAGGGCTGGGGCCGGGTGCTGGCCTGGCTGCAGGACTATGTCGCGGCTGGGAAGCTGGCGGCGGCTTGAGCGGTTTTCCCTTCTCCCCTTGTGGGAGAAGGTGGATCGCCGCGTAGCGGCGAGACGGTTGAGGGGTGTTCCAGCAGAGTGAGGCGTTGGTTTTCCCTGGAGCACCCCTCATCCGTCGCCTTCGGCGACACCTTCTCCCACAAGGGGAGAAGGAAGAAGCACCCTTCAAATCACATTCAATTCGCGAAACGCCCGTCCCTCAGCCACGCGCCCATAGCCAAACGCCGAGCAGTCGATCGTCCGATACCTCCCATGCACGATCAGCTCGGCCAGCGCCTTGCCCACCGCCGGCGCCTGCTGCAGGCCGTGGCCGGAAAAGCCGTTGGCGAACAGGAAATTGCCGACCTCGGGATGCGGGCCGATCACCGCGTTCTGGTCGAGCGTGTTGTAGTCATAGTGCCCGGCCCAGGCGCGGGTCGCCTTGATCGCCTCGAAGGCCGGAATGCGGGTCGCCAGCACCGGCCAGATCACCTCTTCGAACAATGGCCAGTCGACGTCGAAATCCTTGGGATCGGCCGGGCCATCGCCCTCTTCCGGTTCGGCGCCACCGGTGAGGTAGACCGAGCCTTCCGGCCGCACATAGATGCCCGAGGGATCGACCAGCAGCGGCATGTCGGCATATTTCTCGCGCGCCTCGAAGACGAAGACGTTGCGCTTGCGCGGCTCGACCGGCAGCACCAGCCCGGCAAGGGCCGCGACCTTACCGGCATTCGGCCCGGCAGCGTTGACGACGATGCCGGCCTCCAAGGTCTGACCATTGTCGAGGGAAATGCCGGTAACGCGGCTGCCGTCGCGCGCGATGCCGGTGACAGAGGCGGCGATGAAATCGATCTTCTTGTCGCGCAGCGCCTTGCGGAACAGCGTCAGCATCGCATGCGCGTCGAACCAGCCCTCGCCGGTCCGGCCATAGGCGCCGGCGGAAATGCCTTCGCTCGACAGCCACGCGAAGCGCCGCGTCAGCTGCTCGGCATCCTCGAGCACGATGTCGGCGCCCTCGGCGATCTGCGCCGCGTGATTGGCCTTGAGGATCGGCAGCCCGGCTTCTCCGGCGAGGATCAGATAGCCGCCCTCGCGGAACCCGATATCGGCATCGGTGCCGAATTCTTCCTTCAGCCGCCGGAACAGCTTCAGCGTGAACTGCGACAGGCGGATGTTTTCCGGAATGGAGAATTGCTGGCGGATCGAGGCCATCGACAGCGTCGTTGCCGCGTGCGCGAATTGCGGATCACGCTCGATCAGCGCGATCGAGCCGGAAAACCCTTCCTCGCGCAGATAGTAAGCGATGGAGGACCCGACGATGGCCCCGCCGATGATGACGATGTCGTAGCGCATTTTTTCTCCGATCCGGTCGGCGGCGTGTCTATGCCGCCGGCAGTGTGATCTCGAAGCGCGTGCCGCGCTCGCTGTCAACCAGCCGGATCATACCATCATGCGCTTTCAGGAGGGCCAGCACGATGCCGAGGCCCATGCCGGTGCCGCCGGTAGCGCGCCGCGTGGTGAAGAATGGCTCGAAGATGCGTGCCCGGTTGCTCGGCGAAATGCCGGCGCCATCGTCGCTGACCAGCACTGTCGCCTTGCCGCCGGCGCTTGTCGTCGTGATCGAAACCAGCGTCGCGCCGTGCCTGGCGGAATTGTCGATGAGATTGGCAAGCACGATTGCAGCGTTCTCGGCCGATATACGCAGGGCGAGATCACCGCCCGCCTCGACGCGAACCGCCAGCCTGGTGTCGACGGGCAGCAACGCCAGCACAGCAGCGATCGAGGTGCTTTCGCCGCTGGGTGCAAGATTTTCGGCCTTCGCCAGGTCGAGCAGACGCCGGACCAGCAGATTGAGCCGCCCGGCGTCGGTGACGATGTTGTTGGAAAAGCGCCGCCGCTCGTCGTCGTCCATTGCCGAACCGGAATCGCGCAGCAGTTCCGCCGCGCCCTGGATCGCCGTCAGCGGCGATTTAAGCTCGTGCGAGACATGGGTGGCAAAGGTCTGGATCGAGTCGGAACGTGCCTGCAGTTTTTCGGCCATGTCGAGGAAGGCGGCGGACAGCTCGGCCATTTCATAGGTGCCGTGATGGTCGAGCGGCCGGATCGCGTCGCGCTCGCCGGCGGCGATGCGCTGCGTCCGGTCGATCAGCGCGTAGATCGGCCGACTGACGGTGCGCAGGAAGACGAGGCCGATGAGCAGCGTGCCGCCGAGAATGGCGATCGCCGCCAACGTCACCTTGCCTCGCTCGCCATAGAGATGCTTGATGATGTTGTTAGGTGTTCGCGAGACATAGACCACACCAGCGACCTTGCCATCGACGGCCACCGGCAAGGCGACGAAGACCCGCACCTTGGTGCCGCGGCTGACCGAATAGAGCGGTGGCGTCGGCTGGTCCGGAATGCGCAGCCTGAGCGCACTGGCATAGCGGCCGGCAAGTGCGTCGCGCACCTCCTCGACCTCGCCAAGCGACTGCCCGACCTCGCCACGCCCGGCAATGACGACGCCGCGGGGATCAAGCAGCCGGAAGCCGGCCAGCGTGGTTTTCTGCGTCGCGTCGAGAATGCCCGACAGCCGCGTGCCGATCGCGGCGAAGGCGGGATCAGCGATGGCTGATATCGCCGCCGGCCGGGTCGGCAGTACGTAGTCGGAGGCGAGATCGAGCTGCGGCTCGATCGGCCGGTACGGCCCGTCGGGATTGGCGGCTCGGCTGGCACTGCCATTGGCCTGCGGCATCGGCGCACCGAGTTTTTCCAAGGGAATGCCGGCGTCGCGTACCTCCTGCTCATAGATGGCGGCGATGGCCGCGCCTTGCGCGATCAGCTCGGCCTCGGTCTGGCGGATCAGCTGGTTCTCGTAGAGCCGGAAGAAGAACAGGCCGACCAGCGGCAAGGCCATCACCAGGATCAGGATGGCGACGACGACCGTGGCAAGCCGTGGCCGCCATTTGCGGCCGATCCATTTGTTGCTCAGCCGCATCGGCCGAGCCGGAAGCCGACGCCGTGCACGGTCTCGATGACTTCAGGGCAACCCACCGCCGCCAGCTTGGCGCGAATGTTTCTGATGTGGCTGTCGACGGTGCGGTCGGCGACGTGGATTTTTCCCGCATAGGCATTGGCCATCACCGCATCGCGGTCGAGCACATAAGTCGGCCGCGCCAGAAACCCTCTCAGGATCGAGAACTCGATCCCCGTCAGCGCAAGCGGCTTGCCGTCGAAGCTGGCCGCGTGGCTGGCCGGCGCCAGTGTGAGCTTGCCGTGCGCGAACTGCCGGTCGTCGATCGGTTCGGCCACCGCCGGGCGGGCGCGGCGCAGGATGACGTTGACGCGGGCGACCAGCTCGCGCGGGCTGAACGGCTTCGTCACATAGTCGTCGCCGCCCATTTCCAGCCCGAGAATGCGGTCGATCTCTTCGTCGCGCGCGGACAGGAACAGCACCGGCACATCCGAGGTGTGGCGCAGCCGCCGGCAGACCTCCAGCCCGTCCATCTCCGGCATGCCGATGTCGAGCACGACCAGATCCGGCGCCCGGCGTCCGATCTCCTGCAGGGCGGCGGCGCCGTCGGCCACCCCAAGCGTTTTCATGCCGGCCTTTTCCAGCGCAAAGCAGATCACTTCGCGGATGTGCGGGTCATCGTCGGCGACGAGGATGTGATGCGGCATCGGTCAGCGGCCCGGCAAGGAGGGTTGCAAAGGCTCAGGAAGCACGAGCGACCCCTTGCTGTCGAGATATCGAAGCAGGCGCCAGTCACGAAAGCTCCATGCGCGCCAATTCCGCTGGACGGTGCGATACCAATCTTCGTCGCTGGCCCGCAATCCTTCAAGTTCGCGCACAGCGCCGGCGGCAGGCGTCTTGCCCTGATGATCGAAGAAACGATCGAGCGCCGGAAACGCGCCCGGGCCGAGCGAGCGCAGATACCAGGCGTCGAGGGGAGTGCCCTGGCCGGTCATCTCGAGGGAATGGTCGACATTGTAGTTGGCGATCGTTGCTGCAAAATTGATGAAGCAGCAGGCATAAAGCGTCAGCGATAACGTCAGAAGATTGGCGGAGGAGAGCCATTCATTGGATTTTCCCATCGCGATGCGGGCGATGATCAGCGCCAGGCCTGACGCCACCAGCCCCATCCAGACGAAAGCCGCGATGCGCCAGTAGGTCAGCGCGTAGACGCCGATATAGAGGTCGAGCCGCAGGATTGACGAGATGACCAGCATGATGTTCTGCGCCACCCAGGCATAGACCAGCCGGCGGATGAGCGGATCGGCTGAGGTCTCGCTTCCAGGCCTGAGCGCCGCCAGGACAAAACCGGCGGCAAGCAGCGCGGTGGCAACAAGCGGATAGGCGCCGCGATGCGCATAGGCGGCGTAGCTCAAGCCGTCTGGGAGCGCTGCCCCACCCCAGAGATAGGTGGCGTCGAGCCCGGTCTGCAGCGCAAACAGCACGTTGAAGACAATTAGCGCGCGCAGGATGGCTGCCTTGCCGAACAGGATGTCCTCAACGACGTGCCTTTGCGAATTGGTCGCCGGTTGAGCAGCGGCAAGGGATGGCCGAGGGATGCGCCGCTGAAACCGCGGCAGGCGTGGCCGTAAAAAGGCCCAGACACCGGCGAGCACGAACAGCCAGAAGGCGATCCGCGCCAGCTGGATGAGATCGAGCAGCTTCATCAGGTCGATCAACGACAGCCAGTAGTCGATGACCGGATTGGCGGCGCCGAACAGCGCCAGGAAGACGGCGCCCAGCGTCAGCGGCATCACCCAGACGGCGATCGCCGCCAGCCGCACGCGGCGCCGGCCGAAGCGCCGCGCCGTCTTGCGCCAGCGGATGAAATCTCTGATGAACCGGAACGGCGCCGCGAGCCCGAACAACGCGATCTGGCCGGGAATGCGGGCGATGCTGTGCCGTAGGCGCCCGCTCAGCGAAAGCGCGAAGACGACCAGCGCCGCCAGCGCGATCGACACCGAAAGAACACTGACATTTTCGGCAAGCGGCAGCAGCGCGACAAGCAAAGCCGCGGGCTTGAGCCAGACCCTGATGTCGCTGAAGGCTGTCGGATGCACGGCCACCACGGCGGCGGCGATCAGGATGGCGAACAGGAAGACCGTGATGCCGGCAGGCTGACCGTAGAACAGGAAATCCGCCAGCACGACCAGCAGCACGGCAACGCCGAAGCGGCTGCAATAGCTTGGCGCCGCTGTGAGAAACGATGTCATGATCTGGCCTTCCTGACCACGTCCGATCGCCTTAGCGGCCTCTTGCGAACAAAGGGAATGAGGATCGCCACAGGCTTCGCGCGCGGCGGATCGACCAGCCACCAGCCTTCGCTGCGCAGCCGGTAGGGGAGAGACCAACGGGGTTTCGCTCGCTTGTGCATGCCGCCTGTGTCGCAGGCCCGCGGGGAGACGGCAGGGCGGATCCGAGGAGGTTTTCCGCAGGCGTGTGCAGTTTTCGTGCAGAGGCCAGTTTTCGAGCGGGTTTGGGCGGCTTGCCTCCACCAACCACACGCGGCATAGATCAGGCATGGAACCCTACCGCCCGCGCCGCTCGGTGCTCTACGTCCCGGCCTCCAACGACAAGGCATTGGCCAAGATCGCGCAGCTGTCCTGCGATGCCGTCATCATCGACCTTGAGGATGCCGTCGCCCCTGCCGACAAGATTGCCGCCCGCGACAAGCTGGCCGGAATTTTCGCCAACCGCCCTGCTAGGCGCTGCGAGATGGTGGTGCGCGTCAATGCGCTGGCCAGCGAATGGGGCGCCGACGATCTGCTGGCCGCCTCAAAATTCGAACCCGATGGCATCCTGTTGTCCAAGGTCGCCACGCCGCGCGATATCCTCGAAGTCGGCGATATGCTCGACGACAATTTTGCCCCCGACAGCGTGAAGCTCTGGGCGATGATCGAGACCCCAAAGGCGCTGCTCAACATCGGCGCCATTGCCGAACTGGGTCGCGACCCGGCCTCACGCCTCAATTGTTTCGTTGCCGGAACGAATGATCTGGCCAAGGACACCGGTGTGCTGGCGACGCCTGACCGGCGCTACCTCGTGCCATGGCTGATGCAGATGGTGCTGGCCGCGCGCGCCGGCGGCCTCGACATGCTCGACGGCGTTGCCAATGATTTTCGCGACCTCGATGCCTTTGCCCGTGAGTGCGCGGAAGGTGCCGCCATGGGCTTCGATGGCAAGACCCTCATCCATCCGGCCCAGATCGAAGCGGCCAACCGCGCCTTCGCGCCGTCCCCGGAAGCGCTGACAGAGGCGCGTCTGGTTAAGGACGCCTTTTCCGTTGCGGAGAATGCCGGCAAAGGCGTGATCGCGCTGAACGGCAAGATGGTCGAACGGCTGCACCTGGCGCAGGCCGAAAAACTGCTGGCGAAAGCCGCCGCCATCGGCGCATGATCCGGCTGGAGCATGATCCCGAAAAGTGGATGCCGGTTTTCGGAAGAGATCATGCTCTAAGGACGTTCACGACAGGACTGAAAAATGAAACTCTACCGCTTTCTGACCGCCCCGGACGATGCCAGCTTCTGCCACAAGGTGACGGCGGCGCTGAACAAGGGCTGGCACCTGTTCGGCTCGCCGACCTACGCCTATGACAAGAAAGCCAAGACCATGCGCTGCGGCCAAGCCGTGGTGAAGGACGTCGACGGCCAGGAATATGGGCCGGACACCAAGCTCAGCGACTGGTAGCCGCTGGCGCTAAGGCCCTCCCTCTCTTCGTCATCCTAGGGTCTGCGCGCGTCGCTTCGCTTCTTGCTCCGCCCTAGGATAACGAAGGGATAGGTTATTCGGCCGCCTCTTCGAGCTTCTCCATATCATCATCCGACAGGCCGAAATGGTGGCCGATCTCGTGGATCAGCACATGGGTGACGATGTCGCCCAGCGTTTCTTCGTTTTCGGCCCAGTAGTCGAGCATGGCGCGGCGGTAGAGCGTGATGCGGTTCGGGCCTTCGCCGGTCTGCGGGTTCCAGCGTTCGGCGATGCCGCGGCCCTCGAACAGGCCGAGCAGGTCGAACGGCGTTTCCAGCGACAGGTCGTCCATGATCTCGTCGGTCGGGAATTCGGCGATCTGGATGACGATCTCGCCGGTCAGCTTGCGAAAATCCTCCGGCAGATGGGCGTAGGCCTCCAGTGCCAGGAACTCGAACTCCTCCATCGAGGGCGCGAGTTCGCTATGCCAGGTGCGGGTTTTGTAGATGCGGGCCATGCTTCGTCCTTTGAACCCGGCATATAGGCTTTCGCACCGGTCGAGGCAAATGAAGCGGCAATTCTTGCCGCCGCGCCTTTGCCGCGGCCGGGGAATCGCGTAGGGGTCGGTTCCGGCCATCTCTCAGGAGTTCTCATGCCGGACCTTTCCACCATCGGACTTTTTGCCATTGCCTGCCTAGCGCTGACCGCAACGCCGGGGCCGGACATGCTGTTGATCGCGTCCCGCAGCGCCAGCCAGGGACGCGCTTCGGGCCTGGCGACCTATGCCGGCATCGCCGCCGGCACCTATTGCCACGCGCTGGCTGCCGCCTTGGGCCTGTCGCAACTGTTCCTGGCAGCGCCCATCGCCTACGACATCGTGCGCTATGCCGGCGCGGCCTACCTCGCCTGGCTCGCCTGGAAGGCGTTCCGTTCCGACGGAACGGCATTTGTCCCTATCGCCGGCCTGCCGTGCTATTCGCGGACGCGAATTTTCTGGCAAGGCCTGCTGACCAATCTGCTCAACCCGAAAATGGCGCTGTTCGTGCTGGCGCTGTTCCCGCAATTCGTGCGTCCCGAGGCCGGTTCCGTCGCCGGCCAGATCCTGCTGCTGGCGACCGTGCTCAACCTGATCGGGCTGGTGGTCAACGGCCTGGTCATCCTGACCGCCAGCCGGATCGGAGCTGCGTTGTCTAAGCGCACGCGGTTCCGCCGGGCGCCGCAGATCCTGCTCGGAACCGTGTTCGCGGGTCTGGCCGCACGGCTGGCTCTTGGCGGCCAGCGCTGAAGGACGCGCGCTTCCAAGGAATAAATTCCTTATGACTCTGCTTGACTCTTCCCTCACCCTCTGGAATCTATAGGAACATAACAGGAACAATTGTGAGTGGACACTGACCGTCATGGCGATATCAGCCGTGGCGCGGGAGACTGTTTTTGCCCTGCGCCGCCAGATCGCGAAAATCGAGGGAACGCTGCCCGAGCGCCTGCAGGCGCCGGCTGGCGTGCCGCTTGATGCCGACGCCAGCGCCGATCTCACGATCATCCGGCGCGGCATTGCAGCGGCCTTGCCGGATGCCTTCCTGCCCATCGGCGTCGAGCAGCTCGATGCCGCTTTGAGCGGCGGCTTGCCGAAAGCCGCGCTCAGCGAAATCCATGGCCTGGAAACCCGCGATGCCGGAGCGGTCGCCGGCTTTGCCCTGTCGCTCACCAGCCTGATCCTCAAGCAGGCGCAAGGATTACCGGTGCTCTGGATCGGCACGTCAGAGATCTTCCGCGAAGCCGGCTTTCCCTATGCCCGGGGGTTGCAGGCCTCGTTCGGCATCGAGCCCGGGCAATTGCTGTTTTCCGAGGCGCCAAAACTCGTCGATGCGCTGTGGGTCGCCGAGGAAGCCGCCAGGATGACGGCGCTCGCCGCCGTCATCCTGGAAATCCGCGGCAACCCGCAGCGGCTGGACCTGACCGCGACGCGCCGGCTGCATGCCAGGGCGCAAAGTGCCGGCCGGCCGGTGTTCCTGCTGCGGCAGGCGGCCGCGCCCGAGCCGACGGCGGCGCCCGTCCGGCTCATCGTCGCGTCGGCGCCGGCAGCGCCACGCGACACCATCGCCGGGCCGCTCGCCGGTTCGATCGGCCGCCCCGCCATCACCATCACCATCGGCAAGAGCCGCACGGCCCTGCCTGGACAATTCACACTGGAGTGGAACCCCGATGAACGCGCATTCGACGAGAGAAGAGGCGAGGAAAAACGGGACCGGGCAAAGGATCCTGTCGCTGTGGTTTCCCTACCTGGCGGCCGAAAGGATCCTGCGGCAGCGTCTGGGGCGGTCGTGGCGTTCCCGGCCCCAAGATCATCCGACGTCGGCTCATCCGCCACTGGTGGTCAGCCACCGCCAGGGCAACGCGCAGCGCATTTCGGCCCTCGACGAGCGGGCTGAGGCGCTGCACCTGAAGCGCGACATGGGCATTGCCGATGCGCGCGCCATGCATCCCTCGATCGACATCGTCGAGGCCGATCCGGAGGCCGACCGGCGCCTGCTCGAAGGCCTTGCCGACTGGTGCGACCGCTACACCCCGCTGGTGGCGCTGGACGGTGCGGACGGCCTGTTTCTCGACGTCACCGGCTGTACCCATCTGTTCGGCGGCGAACGTGCCATGCTGGACGACATCCTGTCACGCTTCTTCCATCAGGGTTTCGATGTCCGCGCCGGCCTTGCCCCGACACCAGGCTCGGCGTGGGCGGCGGCGCGCTTTTGCGGCGACCGCATCGTCGATGGCGGCGACGAGGAAGCCCTGCTGGCACCCTTGCCGCTCGCCGCACTGCGCATCGACCCGGCGACCCGCGCCAGCCTGGAAAGTGTCGGCCTGCGCACGGCGGGCGCCGTCATGGCCGCACCCCGCGCGCCGCTCGCCCGCCGCTTCGGCGCCACCTTGCTGCTGCGTCTCGACCAGGCACTTGGCCGTCTCGACGAGGCGGTCTCGCCGCGCCTTCCCGTGGCACCGCTTTCGGTCGAGCGGCATCTTGCCGAGCCCGTCACCTTGACCGAGGACATCGAACGGCTGGTCGGCCTGCTGGCGACGACCTTGAAGACCGATCTCGAGCGCCGTGGCGAAGGCGCCCGGACGCTGGCGCTGCTGCTCTTCCGTGTCGACGGCGCCGTCAGCCGCATTGCGCTCGGCACCTCGCGGCCGCTGCGCGATCCCCGGCTGATCCAGAAACTGTTCCATGAGAGGCTGGCAGCGCTCGAGCAGGACATCGATGCCGGCTACGGCTTCGATCTGGTGCGGCTGTCGGTGCTGGCCGCCGCTGCCTTCGACATGGCGCAGGCCGATCTGACCGGCGACGTGACCGATGATGGCGCCGACATCGCGCTGTTCGCCGACCGCATCCGCGCCCGGCTCGGCGACGGTGCCGTGCTGCAGCCGGTCCTCGTCGAGAGCCATCTGCCGGAACGCGCCGTCGCCATCATCCCCTTCACGGAGGCACCGCGCCGCACCACACCGCCGAAGAAGCCGGGCAGACTGCAGGCGCCCAAAACCATCTTCCCGCCGGAACGGCCGATCCGGCTGTTCCGCGCGCCCGAGCCCATCGAGGTGCCGGCGACCGAAATGCCCGAGGGTCCGCCGCTCAATTTCCGCTGGCGGCGCGCGCTCTACCGCGTCACCCGTGCCGAGGGTCCCGAACGTCTCGCCGCCGAATGGTGGCGTGAAGCGTCAAGCGATCCGCTCACATCGACCCGCGACTATTTCCGCATCGAGGATGTCGACGGCCGCCGCTACTGGCTCTACCGGCAAGGCCTTTACGGCAACCCGCAGGTGCCGCCGCGCTGGTTCATGCATGGGGTCTTCGCATGAACGCACTGACCGTCATCCCCTATGCCGAGTTCGGCATCCAGTCGAATTTCTCCTTCCTGCGCGGCGCCTCCAAGCCGGAGGAACTGGTGGTCGCGGCCAAGCTGATGGGCTTCTCCGCGATCGGCCTTGCCGACCGCAACACGGTAGCCGGCGTGGTGCGCGCCTGGCAGCAGGCCAAGGTCGAAAAGCTCGCCTATCACCCCGGCTGCCGGCTGGTTTTTGGCGACGGCACGCCGGATATTCTCGCCTATCCCAGGAACCGCGCGGGCTGGGGCCATCTGTGCCGCATGCTGACCCAGGCCAACCTGCGCGAAGAGACCGAAAAGGGCGCCACCCTTCTTCAGCGCAGCGACCTGCTCGAATGGGGGGATTTGATGTCGCTGGCCGCCCTGCCTGATCTGGCGGCGGACGCTGAAGACAGTCTCGCTTTGCTCCGCCAGCTCAAGGACCGTTTTGGCAAGGCCCTGCGGCTTGGCGTCTCGCCCTGTTATGCCGGCAATGACCGTTTCCGGATCGAGCAGGCGGCGGCGCTGGCCGAAATTGCCGGCATCCCACTGATGGCGACCAACGATGTCCTCTACCACACGGCCGAACGGCGCCCGCTGCAGGACGTGCTGACCGCGATCCGCCTCAACACACCCGTCGCCGAGGTCGGGCTGGAACTCACCGCCAATGCCGAACGCCATCTGAAGCCGCCGCTGGAAATGGCCCGCCTGTTCCGCCGCCATCCCTGGGCGCTGGCCGAGACGCTGCGATTCGCGGAAGAATTGACCTTCTCGCTTAGCGACCTCCAGTACAATTACCCCGACGAACCGACGGAATCGGGCCTTGGCCCGCAGGCCGAACTGGAAAGACTAGCGCGGGAAGGTGCGGCCAGACGGTTCCCGGGCGGTGTCCCGGCCAGCGTCATAAAACGCATCGAGGAAGAGCTCGCCCTGATCGAGCGCCTGAACTACGCGCGCTACTTCCTGACTGTCTACGACATCATCAAATTCGCCCGCAGCCAGAACATCCTCTGCCAGGGCCGCGGCTCGGCCGCCAATTCGATCATCTGCTTCTGCATCGGCATCACCGAGGTCGGGCCGGACAAGATCGACACGCTGTTCGAGCGCTTCATTTCCGAGGAGAGGAACGAGCCCCCGGATATCGACGTCGACTTCGAGCATGAGCGGCGCGAAGAGGTCATGCAGTACATCTATACGAAATACAGTTCCAAACGCACCGCGCTGGCTGCCGCCGTCATCAGCTATCGCGGCCGCTCGGCGCTGCGCGAGGTGTCCAAGGCGATGGGCCTTTCGGAGGATGTCCGGGCGTCCCTGTCCGGCTCGATCTGGGGCTGGTCGACCTCCGAGCTCGGCGAGAAGGAGGCCCGCGCCGGCGGCCTCGACCGCAGCGACCCCACATCGCGGCATGTGATGGAACGGGCCAACGAGATCATGGGCTTTCCTCGCCACCTTTCCCAGCATGTCGGCGGTTTCGTCATCACCCGGGACCGGCTCGACGAGATCGTGCCCATCGTCAAGACGGCGATGGACGAGCGCAAGATGGTCGAATGGGACAAGGACGATCTCGACTCGGTGAAGATCCTGAAAGTGGACATCCTGGCGCTCGGCATGCTGACCTGCCTCCAGCGCGCCTTCACCTTGCTCACCGACCACTATCCGAAGGCACGGGACCCATACGGGCAACCCTATGTGCTGGCCACTCTCCCGGCAGAGGACCAACGCGTCTATGACATGATCTGCCGCGCCGACACGCTCGGCGTCTTCCAGATCGAATCGCGCGCGCAGATGTCTATGCTGCCTCGGCTCCAGCCGCGTGATTTTTATGACCTTGTCATCGAGGTTGCGATCGTTCGGCCTGGCCCGATCCAGGGCGATATGGTCCATCCTTATCTGCGCCGCCGGCAAGGCAAGGAGAAGGCCGAATATCAGAAGGCTGAATTGAAAGAGATCCTCGGCAAAACGCTTGGTGTGCCGCTGTTCCAGGAGCAGGCGATGAAGATCGCTATCGTCGCCGGTGGCTTCAAGCCGGGCGAGGCCGATGAACTGCGCCGCGCCATGGCCACCTTCAAGCGCACCGGCACCATCGGCAATTACCGCGACCGTATGATCAATGGCATGGTCGGCAAGGGCTACACCAAGGACTTCGCCGAGCGCTGCTTCAAGCAGATCGAGGGTTTTGGCGAGTACGGCTTTCCCGAAAGCCACGCCGCCTCCTTCGCCTTGCTCGTCTATGCCTCGTGCTGGTTCAAGACCTTCTATCCCGACGTGTTCTGCGCCGCGATCCTGAACGCGCAGCCGATGGGATTCTACCAGCCGGCGCAATTGGTGCGCGACGCGCGCGACCATGGCGTCGACATCCGCGACGTCGACGTCAATTTCTCCGTCTGGGACTGCACTTTGGAAAAAGCGCCTTTCGACCCGGCCCGCATCCTGCCGCGCCATGCCGAGATGCGCGGTGTCATCGAGACGTCCCATGCGCTGCGGCTCGGCTTCCGGCAGATCAAGGGTCTTTCCAAGGAACGCATGGAGGCTTTCGTCACGCGGCGCGGTGCAGGCTACGAAACCGTCCGGGATGTCTGGCTGCGCTCCGGCCTCGATGTCGACGAGATCGAGCGGCTGGCGCAGGCCGATGCCTTCCGCTCGATCGGCCTCGACCGCCGTGCCGCACTTTGGGACGTGCGCGCACTGGGCGCCAAGAGTGCGGCCGAAAAGCTGCCGCTGTTCGACCAGCCGGCGCTGCGCCTGCGCGAACTGGAGCCCGAGACGAAGCTGCCGAAAATGCCGCTCGGCGAGCATGTCATCCACGACTACCGCTCGCTCGGCCTGTCGCTGAAGGCACATCCCGTCGCCTTCCTGCGCGAGCGGCTCGACCGCGCCGGCGTCACGCCCAACGCCAACCTGCCATCGGTACGCGACGGCAGGCGGGTTTCCGTCGCCGGCCTCGTGCTGGTGCGGCAGCGCCCCGGCAAGGGCAATGCGATCTTCCTGACGCTGGAGGACGACAAGGCCGTCGCCAACGTCATCTTCTGGGAGAGAACTTTTACCCGCTTCCGGCCCATCGTCATGGGCGCGCGGTTCGTCAAGGTCAGCGGCAAATTGCAGTCGGAATCGGGTGTGGTCCATATCGTCGCCGAAAATGTCGAGGATCTGACACCCTGGCTGACCGTGCTTCTGGAGAAGGTCAGCGGGGCTGGAGCGCCGGTTACGCGCCACGCCTCCAGCGAGGGGCTGGAGCGCTCCAGCCAACCCGCGACACAAAACGCGCCGGTCAGGCAAGATCTCGCAACGCTGTCGGAAGAGGCCGAAAGGGTCATGCCCAAGGGACGGAATTTTCAGTAGAGGCAGGCCATCCCAACGGCGCAACGAAGGGAGGCGACGGCGATCCTTCGCGCCCCCCTCTGCCCTGCCGGGCATCTCCCCCACTTGGGGGGAGATCGGCAGCTTCGCCGTCCGGCCTGTCTTTCAACGTTGGAGATTGGCGAAAGCGGAGACAACAGCCAATCTCCCTCCTTGTGGGGGAGATGTCCGGCAGGACAGAGGGGGGCGCTGTCCCGCCAGCCTCTCATAGACTTCTGCACCGCAGTCGCTGCTTGAACGCCGCTTACGACGGCCCACTCAGCCTCGGCGGCGGTGCCAGCACATCCTCCGCCGACAACGTCCGCGCTTCGGAAGGCAGCATGATCGGAATACCGTCGCGCACCGGATAGGCGAGCTTGGCGACCCGCGAGACCAGCTCACCTCGCTCCGGATCCCAGGCCAGCGGCCCCTTGGTCAGCGGGCAGGCCAAGAGCTCCAGCAGCTTGGGGTCGACATTGATCTTCTTTCCGTCACGCCCGTCCGCCGCCATCGCGCCCTCTTATTGCAAGCTCGAGCCAAAATCCTCATTCTCGCGCGCCAACGCCATTTCGGTGATGGCGATCAGCGTTTCGGCCCGCGTCTTCAAATCCGCCGCTTCGAGCAGCGCCTGTTTCTCGGCTGGCCCGTAGGGCGCCATCATCGACAGCGCGTTGACCAGCATGGCATTTTCGGCGCGGCTGACGCTTTCCCAGTCGGCTTCCAGATCATTGGCCTGCAGATAGGCGCGAAATGCCTTCAGCAGCGCCGGCCGATCGATCTCGTTCGCCGCCGGATCGTCATCGAGATCGGCGAGGAAGGGCGACGGCTTGGCCTGGCGAAACGGCGTCTTGACCGTCAGCTCATGGGCGATGCGGAAGCGGAACACGCCTTGCAGCGAAATCAGGTAACGGCCGTCGCCGGTTTCGGAAAAAGCGATGATGCGGCCGGCGCAGCCGACATTGCAGAGCTCCGGCTCGCCATCGTCGCGCAGCCCGCCGTCGAGACGGGGCTGGATGACGCCAATCAGCCGCGAGCCGGCGACCGCTTCATCCACCATCTGCAAATAGCGCGGCTCGAAGATGTTGAGCGGCATGCGGCCGCCCGGCAACAGCAGCGCCCCCTCGAGCGGAAAGATCGGGATCGTCGACGGCAGATCCTTGGCGAGCCGGTAATGCGCGTTTCCCGCTTGCACTTTAGTCCTCCGATCGACTTCTTCCGCCGCCCGCCGCCGGGATGATCGGCCCGCCGAAGTCAGGTACCTAATCTGGCGCGGCCACCGCCGACGCCAAGCCCGTGCGACGAAACAGCCGCCGGCTCAGGAAAACAGCAGCGCCGACAATTTGCGCCGGGCAGCCAGCGTCGCCTCGTCGGTCATGCCCCAGGCCTCGAACAGCTGCAGCAATTGCGCCCTCGCGCCATCCTCGTTCCAGGCGCGGTCGGCCTTGATGATGGCCAGCAGATTGTCGGCTGCCGCCGTGCGCTCGCCCCTGGCGTTCTGGATCATGGCCAGATCGAAACGCGCCTGATGGTCTTTGGGATTTTCCGCCAGGCGCCGCTCGAACTCGGCCGGATTGCCAAGCGCTGCCGCTTGCGCAGCCAGCGCCATCTTGGCGCGCAAGGCGGCGAGAACAGGCGCGTCCTTCTTGGCCTCCGGTGCCGTTGCCAGCAACGCCTCGGCGCCTTCCGTGTCGCCGGCCTCGAACAACAGGTCGCCCAACCCGGCGATTGCCTCGATCGTCTCCGGCGCTTGCGCCAGGACGGCGTCAAAAATGTCGGCAGCGGTCTGCATGTCGCCGGCATCACGCGCTTCCGCCGCTGCCGCCAGTGCGTCGGCCACAGCTGGGGCGCCATTGCCCTTGCCGCCGACCTTGGTGATGAATTCGTTGATCTGGCTCTCGGGGATTGCCCCCATGAAGCCGTCGACCGGCTGGCCATCCTTGAAGGCGATGACCGCCGGAATGGACTGGATGCCGAGCTGGCCGGCGATCGAGGGGTGATCGTCGATGTTCATCTTGACCAGCTTGACCTTGCCGCCGGCGGCCTTGACCGCCTTTTCCAACTGCGGGGTCAATTGTTTGCAAGGCCCGCACCACGGCGCCCAGAAATCGACCAGCACCGGCTGGCGGCGCGATTCCTGGATGACGTCGGCGGCAAAAGCGGCGGTCGTGGTGTCCTTGATGACATCGCCACTGGCAAGAGCCGGCGCATCGCCAAGCGCGACCTTTGCCGGCGCAGGCGCGGTTCCGCCATACTGCACGGTGGTCGCATACTGGCCGCCATTGCTGCCGAATGACCCGCCAAACGGCTTGTTGTCGCTCATCTCGTCACCCTTTCGGTCGCGCCGCCGGCCCGCGGGTCGGCGCCATGTCATTGGAAGTCGGTTTCGCCATGCATGTGGCGATCATGCCGAGACTTTCAAGATAGCAGCATCATGCCCGGTTGCCTCGACGAATCTGATGAGGTCGGCCGCGGCGATCGATGTCGTCGCCTCATTGGTCAGCGGATGCGCGTTGATGACGGCATGTTCCATCAAATCCTTGTCGAGCACCAGCTTCACACGCTTTGCCGTGTCGTTGATGACGCCGAAGACGGTGACCGCGCCCGGCGAAACGCCCAAAAGCTCCATCAGCATCTCCGGCTTGCCGAAGGAAACACGGCCGGCGGCGCCGATCAGCTGGTGGATCTGCTTGAGATCGACGACCGCATCCTCACCGACGGTGACCAGGAAGAAATTGTCCTTCTTGTCCTTCAGGAACAGGTTCTTGGTGTGACCACCGGCGATTTCACCGCGCAGCGCCTGCGAATCGGCCACCGTGTAGAGCGGCGGATGGCGTATCGTCGAAACGGCAATGCCAAGTTCGGCAAGAAAGGCAAAAAGTTCGGCTTCGCTCTTCGGCATTGATCTGCTTCTTCGTCCAATTCCTGCCTTGCCGTTTACGGCCAATGCGGTGGCCGACACAAGACCATCGAGCAGCGGCGTGGCAAAATCCGCGCGGCGCGGGCGGTTTGCCGGCATTGCTTGGGACGTTGCAAAAAGGCTGCGATTTCCCTGTTGCAATCGCCGCGCTCTTCAGCCATATAGGCCCGGCTTGCGGCCAAGACGCCGTGTGAGCGGGTGTAGCTCAGGGGTAGAGCACAACCTTGCCAAGGTTGGGGTCGAGCGTTCGAATCGCTTCACCCGCTCCAATTTCCTCAAGGGAAATCAGGCATCGAAAAGCCGCGGGACTCCGCGGCTTTTTCGTTTTCTAGGCGGGTGGAACCCCGGCGGCAAAAGCCGGTCGTCACTTATGGGACTGCTGGAAGCCGGCAACGTCGTACTGAGACACGCTCTTCGGATTCTTGGAGTTCTGCGGCTGGGTCCCTGCGTAATGTGTTCCTGCGTTCCCGTCTGGGTTGAAGGCGGAACCCGGGGCGGTGCTGGCGTTGCCCGGTGTAACACTTCCTGTCTGAAGGGTGCCAATCGTTTGGCTGGGCTGACCTTTCGTCCCCGTTACCGAGTGGACATTGGCGGCCAAAGCCAGGCCTGTGGACGTCATGAGCAAGCCCAGCACTATGGGAATGAGGCGATGTTTCATCGTTATTCTCCCAAAAGCGGTTTGATTTTAGGGCGCTCGCGGTCTTGGAGCACCCGGCGAACTAGGACTGAAACGCTTTTCAGGCCGCCGTTCATCCCGAGAATCGCGAAACTGTGATGTCGTGGCCTGTTGCATGGGCCAACCCGTGCCTTCCGGTGGGTGCACGGGACATCCGGAATTCCTGCGGCGACTTGAAATTCGCGCTGCTGAGGCCGCCACGCAACCGACTTTCAGACTACATGGCGTTGTGTTGGCCTGTCGGCGCCAAACCAGATCGGTCGCGCTGACATCGCTCCAGTTTCCTTCAGGGCATCGAAAACGGTCGTCTTGGGCGGCCGTTTTGCTTTTGGAGGTTACAATCTGGTCGTCCCCCAGCCACCGATACCATTGCTCAGCGTTTGATCCGAATGCCGATACCCATGACTCTGTCGGAACTGGAGTGATACAGAAATTCATGGAAATCGGCGCGTCCCAACTCCTTGATCTTTAGCTCCTTCCAGAATTTCGGGACCGTATCGTCTCCACAAAATCGATCATTGATATCGTGAAACATGCAGAGGCGCGCCTGCCGGCCGACATTTTGATAGTCGCGGGAAACCCATTCGTAAGAGTGATTTCCATCGATAAGAACGAGATCAAACACTTCTTCGGCGAACGCGTCCGACGTCATGCCGGCGAGAAATTCGACGGGTCCCTTGAAGACGATACGCGCTGAAGCCGGAAGAGAGGAAGCGATATCGATCGTCGTCGCTTTCAGGCCGGGATTGAGTCTCGACAGACATGCCGTCATGAAGGAAAATGTGAAGCCGTCGCAAGTGCCCACCTCAAGAAAGCTGGCGATCCGTTGGCTGGCCAACAGCGCCATGGCCTCCGCCAGTTGCCTCGGAATCTGCCACAGACCGGGCGCGTGGAAATTCATATCATTGACATCCACTCCATACAGCCCACGCCCGTCGTGGCGCAGGCCGATCTGACGGATTTTCGTTTCGAGAAAAGTGCCATGCGAGAGCTCTTCCACTTTCGCATTTTCAATTTCCCGAACCACGCGTTCCAGCCTGCTGGTCGCGAAACGCGAACTGAGTCCATAGATCGGCTTTTTCATAAGTTGCTTGAGTGAAGGCATTTGCAGATCGCAATCCCTGGGAGCCTCGAATGCATAACACCGCTCGAGGATCAGGCGGCCTTTGCTTCGCCGCTTGAGCCTGTGAAATCACCGCTTCCCGATCGACATCACGCGGCCGGCCGCCTTACCCCGCCTTGCGCAGCGATGCCTGATGCACCAGCGACGTCCAGCTGTTGGTCGAGGCGAGGTGGCAGTAGAGCAGGCCGAGCGCGCCGGATTTCCTGAGGTCGAGGAAGGCCGCGTCGCTCAGTTTGTTGAAGGCCGGCTCGTCGATCACCTGGAAATCGGTGAGATTGAGCACTTCGCCGCCTTCCAGCGTCACCTTGCTCTGGCGTGGCGCGAACAGGCCATGCGCGTCGATCTTGTCGATCATCTCGCGGGTGGCGCGGAAGTCGATCTGGAACTGGTTGCAGAAGGCGAGCGCCTGCTTGGTTGCTTCGGTCGGCTCAGTGCCGCTGAAGAACGGCGCGACTTTGTCTTCGCGAAACGGCGCCATGAGCTGGTCGATGACCCGCTCGCTCGCCCTGTCCACGCACAGCGTCAACCGGCCGGATGTGGTCGGGTCCTCGGCAAGGATGAAGGGATAGCGGCGGACATAGGCGGGAATGTAGTGGGGTGCCGTCCACCGGCCGTCGGCATCGACGAACAGGTTCTCGCCTTGGCGCACGCCGGTGATGATGACGGGTGATTTGGCCGGGCCGATGAAGACGATCGGGTAGGAGCGCATCGCCGCCGGCATTTCCGACGCCACCACCGGGATGGCATGCGCTGATCGCGCGAAGGCAAAGTCGCCGCGTGCGGTCAGGCCGAGCGAGCCGTGCCGCGCCGGGTTGAGCGCTTCGGGCTTCGAATAGAACAGCGGCATTGCCTCGGCGGCCGGCGCTGCTTCCGTCGTTGCCCCGGTGTCAGCCATGGTCCGTCCCTTTCTCCCGCCAGCCAATCGGGCCGGCCCTTCGGCATCAGACCCCGAAGACGGGAATCTGCTCTTGTTGCACTGATCTTGGTTGGGCCAAGAATCCGACGCCGGAACAAAGTACTACAGTGTCCGTGGCGCGCGTAAAAGCACGACCGTTGCGGTATTTTGCGGTTTGCCCCGGCGAATTGTCTCGGCCAATGCCCAGGCTGGCTTCCGGGCCTCTTGACGTCTATCGTGAAGCGGCGAGATTGCCGCCACCAGAGCACATGCGGGAAGAATGCGTGGCGGCTTTCCCGCCTGCAATTGCAGGAAATAAAGCAGGCGGTTTAAGGCACACGGCATGATTGCGGCGGATTTCGAACAGGCGATCGGGCAGGCCTTCACCATCGAAACCGGAAGCGGGCAAATCGCCCTCGAACTGAACGCGGTCAACCGCATCGCGGCAATCGCCAAGCTGGAGACGATCAAGTAGCGGATTTCGCCGTTGAGGCGCCCGCAGACCGTCATCAGCCATCAACTGGCTTGATTGTCGCTCTGTGCAATGCTCCGTTGCCGCTCCGGACATCAGGAGAAACCCATGACGGGCTTTGTCGACCGCCAGCGCGCCGCGCAATTGATGCAACGCGCCGGCATCGAATCACTGGTGCTCTCGGCGCCCGAGGCCTTCCACTATGCGACCGGCGCGTGGATCGGTCCGGCCGGACTGTTCCGGCGCGCCGGCGGCGGCTTCGTCGTCATCCCGGCCCGGCAGGATTTGCCGATCGGCGTCGTCGTCGCCGACTTCAACGCGGCGCAGTTGCGGAGCGCCGCGCCCGAAGCAGTCGTGCGGTCGCACCCGATCTGGATCGAATCCGCGCCGGTCGATACATCTCACGGACTTCCCCTGGCCGAGCGCATCGAGGCCGGCTTAGCCTCGCTTGGCCGCACGCCGGACTTCTCCCGTCCCGCCACTTTCGATCTCGCCGCTTCGGTGCACCAGTTGCGGGCCTTGCTGAAAGAATTCGGGCTGGCGCGCGCAACACTCGGCATCGACCTCGACTTTGTTCCAGCCGCCGATTTCGCGGCCATCGAGGCGCTGCTGCCGGATTGCCCGATGGTCGATGGCTCACCGGTCCTGGACAGGCTGCGGGCCGTTAAATCGCAGCGCGAGATCGATCTCCTGCAGCAAGGCATTTTTCTCTCGGAAGCCGGGCTGGAGCGGCTGCAGGTGGACGCGATGGCCGGCATGCGCCAGGCCGATCTCGTCGCGCTCTACCGCAAGGGCGTCGCCGATGCGGCCGCAGGGCTCTCGCATCCGGTCGTGACGGCGGAATATGTGACGCTGGGCGCCCGGGCCAAAGGCGCCGATGCCAGGGCCGTGGCCGGCGATCCCTTGAAATGCGATATGGTCTGCACGGTCGGCGGCTACGCCTCCGACATGTCGCGCAATTTCATCTTCGGGCCGCCTTCCGCCGATCAGGCCGAGTTGCACGCGATCGCCGAGCGCGCCTTCGAGGACGGGCTGGCGGCGCTGATCCCCGGAAACACGCTCGCTTATGTGCACCGCGTCACCACCGACAGCCTGGCCCGGCAAGGCCTGCGCTCCTACCGCCGCGGCCATTTTGGCCACAGCGTCGGCCAGTCAGTGTTTTCCGAGCAGTGGCCATTCGTTGCGGCCGACAGCGAAGTCGTGATCGAGACCGGCATGGTGCTGGCCTTCGAAATCCCCCTCTACATAGAGGGCCTCGCCAGCTTCAACCTCGAAGACCAGTTCCTGATCACGGCGGATGGGCCTGTTGCGATGAACCGGCTGCCGAGGCGGCTGGAGACGATTGGGTAAAGTAGCGCTCTCTCCGCTCCGCCCCCTCACCGTTCCACGCCACTTAACCACTCACCGCCGGCCTCTTATCCTTCCAAGGCATCTCCTGCTCCAGCTGCGCCGACGCCGCCAGCACCGTCGCCTCGTCGCCATAGCGGCCGATCAGCTGCACGCCGATCGGCACGCCGTCTTTCGACCAGCCGAGCGGCAGCGAGATCGCCGGTTGGCCGGAAATGTTGAAGGGGAAGGCAAACACCGAATCCGACCATTTGGCGTTGTAGCGGTCGAGGTCCGTTTCCGACATGTCGTAATAGCCGAACGGACGCGGCAGCTGGGTCAGCGTCGGCGTGATGAAAAGATCATAGGCATTGAGATCGCCGACAATGTCGCGGCCGATCTGCCGGAGCTGCTCGACATCGGAGATATGCCTGACGCCGCTGGTCGCGCGGCCGCGCTCGATGATCGCCCAGGTCACCGCCTCGACATCGCCTGGGGTTACCGGTCGGCCGATCACCGTTTCAAGGTAATCGAAGGTCGCCGCCGTCTGCACGCAGGTCATGTTGGTGTAGGTCGCCCAGACGCCATTGGCGTCGAGCGGCAGGTCGTGCTCTTCGACATGGTGTCCCAGCCGATCGAGTGCCGCCACTGTCGCCAGCACCGCCGCCTTCACCTCTGGGTCGATGGCGGTGCCGTTTGGCGGCGTGACGGTGAAGCCAATGCGCAACCTCTTCGGCGCCCGTGCCGACAGGCTGAGCCAAGAGCTGTCGGGCACCGGCGGCGTGTAGGGGTCACCCGGCAGCGCACCCGCCACGGCATCGAGATAGGCCGCCGTGTCGCGTACCGTGCGCGAGCAACAGAGAAAATAGGCGCCGCCATACCAATAGTCGCCAAACGGCGCGAGGCTGACGCGGCCGCGTGACGGCTTCAACCCGACAATGCCGCAGCACGAGGCCGGAATGCGGATCGAGCCGGCGCCGTCGCTGGCTTCCGCGATCGGCACCATGCGCGATGCGATGGCAGCGGCAGCGCCGCCGCTCGAGCCGCCCGGCGTGATGCCTTCCTTCCACGGATTCTTTGTTACGCCGTAGAGTTTCGGCTCGGTCGTGATCGACCAGCCATTTTCGGGTGCGTTCGACTTGCCGACCAGCACCAGCCCCGCCGCCTTCATGCGGCGCACGACTTCGGTGTCGAAGTCGGCGACGACGTCCTTCAGGTAAAAAGACGAATTGGTGTTGGGCGCGCCGGTCCAGGACGAAGCCAATTCCTTGAGCAGGAACGGCACGCCGGCGAAGGGAGCGTTTTTGTCGACCGTCTCGGCCTGGGCACGCGCCATGTCGTACAGGCGATGGACAACCGCATTCAGCGTCGGATTGAGCCGCTCGACCAGCGTGATCGCCGCCTCGACCAGTTCGGCCGGCGAAACCTGGCCGCCGCGCACCAGCGCGGCGAGGTCGAGTGCGTCGGACTCCGCATAGGTTTTCAACAGACTGTCGGTGACAGCGGCCATGTATTACTCCTTTTATATCTGATCTGAGTGACTCTCCCTCACCCAGCCTCCGCTTCGACTGGCGTGACTGACCGGCCCGCGGCTTGATTGCCACGTGGTTCCCCCAATCCGTCGCTGCTTCGCAGCGCCACCTTTCCCCCCTCCGGAGGGAAAGGAAGGGAGCGTTGCTGGACGAGCGTTGACGGCAAAAAGCTTGGCGTTTTTCCTCTACCCCGTCGATCGGGGGAGAGGTGGCTCGGCGAAGCCGAGACGGAGTGGGGGTCGACCAGTGCAGCATAGGACAATGCATGCGAGAAGCGGCCGGATGAGGGGGCGCGACTTCAGGCCAGCTCGACAGTGCGCCCCAGTTCGATGCTCTGTTCGGCGGCGAGCACGATACGCAGGCTGTTGACCGCCGCGTCCATCTGCTCTGTCAAATCGAGATCCTCGCGGATGGCGCGCAGGAAGAAGGCCTGCTCGCGGTCGCACAGCTCCTGGTGGCCGGGTTCGTCCTCCATGCTGACGATCTCGTCGGGCTTGGAGAAATTCTTGTCGCCGTCGACCGCCGCATAATGGATCTTCAGCGCATCGGTCTTGGTGTGGCGGTCGATGTCGGCCGAATTGGAAACCTCGGCGTCCGAGGCCGTGCTCGCAGCCTGGCCGGCGACAATCGATACCGCGCCCTTCGGGCCGACCACATCCTTCACGAAATAGGCCGTCTCGCTCATCATCGGCCCCCAGCCGGCCTCGTACCAGCCGACCGAGCCGTCATCGAAGGTGACGTGCAGATGGCCGTAATTCTGCTTGTCGGCCTCCGCCCAGAGCTTGGCGCCGATGCCATGCACCCGCACCGGCTTGGCGCCGGTCAACTGGCACATGACGTCGACATAGTGCACGCCGCAATCGACGATCGGGATCAGCGAATCGATCAGATTCTTGTGCCAATGCCAGGCGCTGCCGCTGCTCTGCTGGTTGAGGTTGAGGCGCATCACCAGCGGCTTGCCGAGTGTCTTGCCGACCTCGATGAACTTGATCCAGGAGGGATGGACGCGCAGGATATAGCCAAGCACCAGCTTGCGGTTCTTGGCGCGTGCCGCCGCCACGACCTTTTCGGCATCCTCGATATTGGTGGCGAGCGGCTTTTCCATGAACACATGGCAATTGGCCGCGATCGCCTTCAGCGCGTATTCGGCATGCGTGTTCGGCCAGCTGTTGATCGACACGGCGTCAGGCTTCGTCTCCCTCAGCGCCAGGTCGAAATCCTCGTAGAGCGGATAGCCGGCTAATTCCGCCGGGATCTTGGTGTTGCTCTTGATCGAGCGGCTCATGATGCCGACGATCTCAAACCCCTCGGAGCGGTGATAGGCGCTGGCATGCGACGCACCCATATTGCCGAGACCCACCACCAGCACTTTTATCTTGTCGGCCATGTCAGCCCTCCCACATTCTTGATTGGATCTTGGGCGGCGATCGATCGCCGCTCGGCCCTTTCCTCTCCGTCCGGAAGGGGGAGAGGAAAGGAGCCAAGGGGCAGCGCCGACATAGCCGTTTGCAGCCCTACTTCACCGCCGAATCGAACAGATGCGCCTTGATCTTCTCGACATCGAGCGCGGCAAAGCCTTCCGACAATTTGACGCCGTCGGCATCGGCCTTGACCTTCGCCTTGTCGAAGGTGTTGGCCGCCGGGATCAGGTCGTTGGTGCAGACATCCTCGGCCTTCACCGGATTGGTGATCTGGCCGATCTTGTGGATCTCGTCGAAGAAGCCCTGCCAGCTCGCCATGTCGTGCGAGCCCCAGCCGCCGCGCTTGTCCATGTCGCCACGGAAAACGTTGATCTGCTGCAGGATCGAGGTGGTGCCGAGTTCCGGCCCGAGATTCTTGGCCAGCGTCGGGAACTGCTCGAACACGGCTTCGACGGCCGCGCGTGGATTCTGGTAGCCGAATTCGAGACCCATCGCCCAGCCGCGCAGGTATTTTTCCAAAAACGCCTTCTTGTCGGCGTCCTCAAGATCGGCGGCGCGCACGACAAAGGTGTTGGCCGGCAGCTTGGAGTTCTTCACGCCGAGCCAGTATTCGAAGTCGAGGCCCTTGGCGATCCATTCGGCGCGCAGGCCTTCCCAGGATAGGGCCGCGTCGCCCTGGCCGCCTGCGAGGGCCGTGCCCCAGGTCGGCCATCCGGCCTCGACATATTTGACCTTCTTGATGTCGACGCCTTGCGCGGCGAGCAGCGGATCGGTGATCGACTGCCATGCGGCCGAACCGAGCAAGATGGTCTTGCCTTCGAGCTTCTTCAGATCGTTCGATCCCTCGCCCTTGCGGAAGGCGATGCTGAACGTGTCGCGCGCGCCCATGTGGAACACCGACTTCAGCTTCATGCCGTTCTGAATGGCGAAGGAGAAGACGCCGGGCGAAGGGAAACCCATATCGGCCTGGCCGACATCGACGAACTTAACCGTCGCCGTGCCATCCGAAGGGCCCGGCTGCATGTCGGTATCGAGCCCGTCGAAATAGCCGGCCTTCTTGGCTGCCCAGTAGGGATAGTCGTCGAGCACTTCCAGGGTGCCACGCGGCGAGATCCAGGTGAACTTGCCGTAGGCCTCGGCCCTGGCCTTGAGACCAGAAGCGCCGAGCGCGGTTGCCGTCACCAGGCCGGCGCCGGTCACCTGCAGGAAGTAGCGGCGGGAGATCCCCGCCTGGTGGACGAAATTGTCTTTGGTCATCGCTTTCCCCTTTTTGTTTGACGTCAGTCCACCGCCCGCCTCCCGGGCGTCTTGCTTCAAATCTTCAAGCCTCCCAGCTCGCCCATTTCTTGCCGATGAGGAAGAACAGCACGTAGATCAGGATGCCGAGCGTCGACAGGATCAGCACCACGGCGAAGAACTGCGGCATCTGGATCATCGACGAATAGGTGGTCAGCCGGTTGCCGAGGCCGAAGCCGCCGCCGACCATCTCGGCGCCGACCGCGGTCAGCAGGCCGAAAATGGCGCCGATCATCAGCCCGACCAGGATCATCGGCAGCGCCATCGGCGCGCGGATCTTCCAGAAGATCTGCAAGGTGCTGGCGCCATAGGAACGCGCCAGCGCGATCTTGGCGCTGTCGACGCGGCGAAAGCCGGTGGCGGCGTTGATCATCACCATCGGCCCGGCGGCCAGCGCCACCGCGATGATGCGCGGCGTGTAGCCGAAGCCGAAGCGCAGGATGAGCAGCGGCACCAGCGCCAGCATCGGCGTGGTGACCAGCAGCAATATATACGGCGCGACGATCTTTTCGGCGAAGGGGAACTGGGTGATGACGGCGGCCAGCACCAGGCCGACGACTGCGCCAATGGCGAAACCCGACACCAGCTCGACCAGCGTGTAGCCGAGATGCGGCGCGATCAGCGGGAATTCGTCGAACAGCGCATAGGCGATCGAGCTTGGCGGCGGCATGATGTAGAGCGGCACGTGGAACAGCCGCAAGGCCAGCTCGATGCCGCCGATGATGACCACGGCGACGGCGATGATCGCCGCCACCTCCTTGCCCGACTTGATGCCTGGACCGCTGGCGAAGGCCGACAGGTTGGTCAGGCTGACATCCTTGCCGTCGCCGGACTTGGCAGCCGATTTGGATTTGGAAAATTCGGGGATGGCGTCGCTCACGGCCTGATCCTCACGATCTCGGCGCTCGTGCGCTCCGGCGCCGTCGGTCTGCTACGCTCGCCGACAATGTCCATCTTGATCCTGTTGGTGAGGTCGAAGACTTCCTTTGTCGCCATGATCTCCAGCGAACGCGGCCGTGGAAACGGCACGCGGTATTCCTTGGCGACGCGGCCCGGCCGGGCGCTCAGCACCACCACGCGGTCCGAGAGAAAAATCGCTTCCTCGATGCTGTGGGTGATGAAGACGATGGTGGTCTTGGTGTCGAGCCAGATCTCCTCGACCAGCCGGTTCATTTCCTCCCGCGTAAAGCTGTCCAGCGCGCCGAACGGCTCGTCCATCAGCAGCACCGACGGTTTCAGCGCCAGCGCCCGCACGATCGCCGCGCGCTGCTGCATGCCGCCCGACAGCTCGCGCGGGAACTTGCCGCCGAAACCGTCGAGGCCGACGCGGTTCAAGAGATGCGCGATCCAGGCACGATCCGGCTTCTCGCCCTTGATCTCGAAGGGAAAGCGGATGTTGGCGTCGAGATTGCGCCAGGGCAGGAGGTTGGCCTCCTGGAAAACAATGCCGATATCGGGATGCGGGCCGGTGATGGCCTTGCCGTCGAGCCTTATCTCGCCGCTGGTCAGGCTGTGCAGCCCCGACATCGACCACAACAGCGTGGTCTTGCCGCAACCTGACGGGCCGACAATGGAGACGATTTCATTGGCTCTGACATCGAGGCTGCAGCGGTCCAGCGCCAGCAGGTCGCCGGACACCGTGTGATAGATCTTGGTCGCTGCCTGCACGCCAAGCTTCGGCGTTGTTGTCTCGCCCGCGTTCATCCGCCCCTCGGAGATTGCGTGATGATCCAGTAGGTCATCAGACTGCCAGAAATCAGTCTGTAACTATCCTACTTTGCTGTCAAGCGCTCGCGGTGGTACCCTTATCACCAAAATCCTGGATTGGGATTATCGCGTTGTTTTTATGAGATTTTCTCTGCCTTGAAATGCGTGTTGCTTTCCTACATACTCTGGAAAGAAACGTGAGCATGCCCTTGCGACACGCAGTGGTTGCAGCGTGGCCGGGCGCATGGAACGACAGCGTGCAAACATGATAAGAGGTCAGGTCAAAAGGACAGGGAAGACCGACTTCATGACCGAAGCTGAGAACCAGACAGGCAGCGCCTTGAACAACGATCCGGAGGGGCGCGACCTCAGGCGCATCCCGGACATCATCTCGCTGGTCAAGGATTCCTACGCGGAATTGCGCCCGGCCGAACGCCGCGTCGCCGACGTCGTGCTCGACGATGTCAAATACGCCGTCGACGCCTCCAATGCGGCGATTGCCGAACGCGCGGGGGTCAGCGAGCCGACGGTGACCCGGTTCTGCCGCGCCATCGGCTGCGAGGGCGTGCGCGATTTCAAGCTGAAGCTGGCGCAGAGCCTCGTGGTCGGTGCGCTCTATCTGGCCAAGCCGCCTGCCGTCAGCAACGACAATGGCATGCCGTTCTGGAACGCCGTCTTCGGCGAGGCGCGCCGGGCGCTGCAGGAGGCCGAACGGCAGCTCGATCCGGGCGAGCTGCAGAAGGCGGCCGAACTGATCGCCAAGGCGCGGCAGGTTACCGTCTTCGGTCTCGGCGGCAGTTCCTCGGCACTGGCGCAGGAGACCCAATACCGGCTGTTTCGCTACGGCATCACCGTCAGCGCCCAATGCGACCCCTATCTGATGCGCATGACCGCCTCGACCTTGAAGCCCGGCGACCTGGTGATCGCCATTTCAGCGACCGGGCGCACGCGCGAGGTGATCGAGGCCGTCGAACTCGCCAAGCACTACCGAGCCAACGCCATCGCCGTAACCGCGCCCGACACCGACCTTGCCCGCGCCTGCGATGTCCGCCTGACGGTGGCGGTGCCCGAATATCCCGACACGCTGAAGCCGACGGCCTCGCGCTATGCCTTCCTGGCCGCGATCGACCTGTTGGCGGTGGCCTCAGCCTACAAGCTCGACGGCTCGGCGCGCGAGACGGTGCGCCGCATCAAATACAACGCCCAGATACACCGCACCGGCAAGGAAATGGAGCCGCTCGGGGACTGAGGCGCGTTTTTCCTTCTCCCCTTGTGGGAGAAGGTGGATCGGCGCGGAGCGCCGAGACGGTTGAGGGGTGGGTGACGGAGTACCGTCGCTGCCAAGCTGGAGCACCCCTCATCCGACCTCGCTTCGCGAGGCCACCTTCTCCCGCAAGGGGAGAAGGGAAGACCCGGACAGCGCCAACGCGAAGAAAGAGGGAAAGAATGCTCGAGATCGCACCGACGAAACAGGCCACCGCATGGCTCGAATCCCTGGCGCAGGCGCTCGCAGCCGGCGACATGGCCGCGGCAAGCAACCTGTTCGTCGATGACTGCTACTGGCGCGATCTTCTGACCTTCACCTGGAACGTCACGACGATGGAAGGCCGCGCGGCCATCACCGACATGCTCGGCGCAACGCTGGCCACCACCAAGCCGGAGGCATGGCAGATCACCGGCGAGGCGACCTCGGACGAAGGCACCATCGAAGCCTGGTTCACATTCGAGACCGCGGTGGCCTCAGGCCAAGGCATCATGCGGCTGCGCGACGGCCGCTGCCGCACCCTGTTCACGGCGATGACCGACCTCACGGGGTTCGAGGAGCGCAAGGGCGCCGAGCGGCCGCTCGGTGTGCGCCACAAGGCCGATCCCGAGCGCGAGACCTGGTCGGAAGCACGGGCGCGCGAAACGCGTGATCTCGGCGCTTCGGAACAGCCCTATTGCCTGGTCATCGGCGGCGGCCAGGGCGGCATCATGCTGGGCGCGCGGCTCAGGCAACTCGGCGTGCCGACCATCGTCATCGAGAAGAATGCGAGGCCCGGCGATTCCTGGCGCAACCGCTACCGCACGCTCGTGTTGCACGACCCTGTCTGGTACGACCATCTGCCCTACATTCCGTTTCCGGAAAACTGGCCGGTCTTCACGCCCAAGGACAAGATGGGCGACTGGCTGGAAATGTACACGCGCGTCATGGAGCTCAATTACTGGGTCGCCACCAAGTGCCTCAGCGCTTCCTATGACGACGCCGAGAAGGAATGGACCGTCGTGGTCGACCGTGTCGGCCGCCACATCACGCTGAAGCCGAAGCACATCGTCTTCGCCACCGGCGCCTATGGGCCGCCGCGAAAGATCGACCTGGCCGGCGCCGGTGAATTCAAGGGCGAATTGCTGCATTCCAGCCAGTATGCCAGCGGCGACAAATTCCGTGGCAAGAAGGTTGCCGTCATCGGCGCGGCCAGCTCGGGGCATGACGTCTGCGTCGACCTCTGGGAAAGCGGCGCTGACGTCACCATGATCCAGCGCTCGCCGACCACCGTGGTCAAGTCGGACACGCTGATGGAGGTCGGCTTCGAGATCTTCTCGGAGACCGCGCTGGCGCGCGGCATCACCACCGAAAAGGCCGACATGATCGTCGCCTCGACACCCTTCGCACTGGTGCCCAAGGGCCAGCGCGCGCTCTACGACGTCATCCGGGCACGCGACGCAGCCTTTTACGATCGCCTGCGCGCCTCGGGCTTCGCCATCGATTTCGGCGACGACGAGACCGGCCTGTTGATGAAGGCCTATCGCACCGGCTCGGGCTACTATATCGATGTCGGCGCCTCGGACCTGATCATCGACGGCAAGATCGGCGTCCGCAGCGGCGTCGCCATCAAATCGCTGACGGCAAAAGGCATATTGTTCGAGGACGGCACCGAGCTCGAGGCCGACGCCATCATCGCCTGCACCGGCTACCAGTCGATGAACGAGAATGTCGCGGCACTCGTCTCGCGCGAGGTCGCCGACAAGGTCGGTCCCTGCTGGGGCCTCGGCTCCGGCGTCAAGGGCGACCCCGGTCCTTGGCAAGGCGAATTGCGCAACATGTGGAAGCCGACGGCGCAGGAAGCGCTGTGGTTCCACGGCGGCAATTTGGCGCTGTCGCGGTTTTACTCGAAATATGTGGCGCTACAGATCAAGGCGCGGATGGAAGGTATCGCGACGCCGGTTTACGGGAAGCCCAGCAACGCCTGATCCGTAACGCAAGTAGCGGTGGGCCAGTACTCGAAATTGCTTGCGAACTTTTCAGATACGGTGAGTAGTCCTTCCCTGTATGCCTGGCATTCTGGGGAGGGAAGCCGATGGGACTGTTGAGAGAACTTCGCATAAAACTGGGGCTGAAGAAGAGCCCTTTGCCGCCGTTGCCAGGCGTCGAGATTGGTCGCAACACCTATGGCCTTGGGAAGAGCTCGTTTTGGGGTCCGCACAAGAAATCGCCAATACGCATAGGTTCGTTCTGTTCGATTGGCCCGGACGTGCTCTTTATCGGCGCGGCTGAGCACCGCGTCGACACGGCAACCACTTATCCGCTACGAATCATCGACGGGAAGGTTCGCAATGGCGCTGAAACCTTCAGCAAAGGGCCGACTACAGTCGGCCACGACGTATGGTTCGGTGCCCGCTGCATTGTCCTTAGCGGTGTCACGATCGGTAACGGCGCGGTCATCGGCGCCGGCAGCATCGTCACCAGGGACATCCCGCCCTATGCGATCGCGGTCGGCAATCCCGCTCGTATCATCCGATACAGATTCACGCCGGATATCATCGAGCGTTTGCAGTCGTCAGAATGGTGGAACTGGAGTGACGATCTGATCCGTGAGCGTGTTGAGCTTTTGACGACTGTGGATGCCGAGCATTTCCTGAACACGATGGATCCGGGATAACTGCGCCGACAATCCTTCTCAGCCCGCCTCGCGATTTAATCGTGGCTATGTCCAAAGTGCCTGGCGGCAACCTCGACATGCGTGTGCCGCTCATGCGCCTCGAAGCGCTCGGTCTCGCCGAGATCGCTCACCGCCTCGTTCGGCCACCAGGTGCCGCCGATGACGATTCCTTCCGACACCAGCCGCTGATCAGTAACCAGCGAAGCGCCGACCGCGTCGACGAAGGTGAAGCGCCCCGACCGCTGCCGGAGCACCGCGACATCGCCGACGGTACCGACCGCCAGCGTGCCGAGATCAGGCCTTGCGATCGCCTGTGCCGGCCCTTGTGTCGCCGCGCGCAAAACCTCGACCAGCGGCATGCCGAGCGCCATCAGCTTCGACATGCAAACAAGGATATCGAAAGCCGGCCCGTCGACGCAGTAGAGATGCACGTCGCTCGAGATCACATCGGGCGCCAGCCCCTCGGCCAGCATGGCGCGGGCGACTTCGAAGTCGAACGAACCCATGCCGTGGCCGAGATCGAAGATGACGCCGCGCTCGCGTGCCAGCCGCATGTCCGGGCGCACCGCGCCGGAAGCGAAGACCGGCGCATTGGGAAACGGCCGGAAGCAATGGGTGAGGATATCGCCCCGGCGCAGGCGCGGCAGCACTTCCGAGCGGCCGGGCGGCGGCTCGTCTATATGCGCCATCAGTGGCAGGCCGGCTTTGTCGGCGGCCTCCAGCGCCAGATCGACAGGGGCGATGCCGCTGCTGCCGCCGGCATGCTTGCCGGAGCGCACTTTCACGCCGACGACGACATCGGCGTGCTCGCGCGCCGCGGCAACCACCTCGCGCGGCTCGCAGAGCCGGAGATCGCTGCACTCGCCGACCGACACCGTCTGCGAGAAGCCGAAAATGCCGGCAAAGGAAATGTTGACATAGGCCAGGATGCGCACCTTCGAGCGCTCCATGACATGGCGGCGGAAGCCGAGGAAATTGCCGGCCCCCGCACTGCCCGCATCGATGAAGGTGGTGGTGCCGCTTTTGGCCGCCAGCCGGTCGGCATCGACGCCGAGCGAGGTGCCGCCCCAATAGACGTGACTGTGCAGATCGACGAGGCCGGGCGCGACGATGCAACCCGTCGCGTCGACAATTTTGGCGGCGCTGGTCACGGGAATATCGGCGTCGATCGCTGCAACCCGGCCATTGGCGATGGCGACATCGCGCGGCGCGTCGATGCCGGACGCCGGATCGATCAGACGTCCACCCTTCAGCAGGAGGTCGAATTGCATTTTTTTGGGAACCTCCGTTAGGCGGGCCTGTACGCGACCGCCTCGACCTCGATCTTGATGTCGATCATCAGCCGCGATTCAACCGTGGTGCGGGCCGGCGGGTTCTTCGGGAAGTGCCTGGCGTAGACGGCGTTGAAGGCGCCGAAATCGCGCGCGTCCTCCAGCCAGACCGTGGTCTTGACCACATCGTCCAGGGTGCAGCCGGCGAGCGCCAGTGCCGCCTTCACATTGGCAAGCACCTGCTCGGTCTGTTCCGTAATGCCGCCCTTGACCACGATGCCGTCGCTGCCGACCGGAACCTGGCCCGAGACAAAGACGAAGTCGCCGGCGCGCACGGCGGGTGACAGCGGCACATGGGATGTTCCAAAAGTCTGCTTGGGCAAGGCATGCCTCCTCTGATCGCACGGGCAGGGCCCGCTTCGGCGCAGATTTACCGCGATCGGAGCGGTCCCGATAGGGCCCTTGTTGGAAAGCAACATTCTTCGAAATCCGTGTTGCTTTATTACAAGAGCGCTTGCATCGTGCACGCCTGTCGGACGGCTTTCAAGCCGCCGCGGACCGATGGCTATGCGAGAGCGGAGAAACCGAGAATGACCTTCGACAAGAACCCATTTCCTTCAGGCGACGCCGATCGCCACGCGCTGTGGGAGATGCTGGTACGCCGCGACATCGACGCTTTCATCAGTCAGGACTGGTCGATGGTCGAGAATGATTTCATCGCAGAAAGCTTCTTCGGCATGCATGCGCATTTCCTCGCCAACGCCGATGCTTGGCGGCTGCAATTCCCACGGCTGGAAATCTATCGCGACGAATGGCTGCGCCAGGCCAAGGAGACGGCCGCGACCAAATTCGCCGAGCCGCTGCGAGAGGCGATTTTTCGCGTCACCAATCTGCGCGACATCGAGGTCGGCGGCGACCGCGCCGTGCTGCACAAGAAGTTCGACGGCATCATTGCCAAGGCGGATGGCAGCGTCGACCGGCTGAAATGGCAGACACTGTATTTCTGCAGGAAGGTCGAAGGCAGCTGGAAGATAGCCGGCTTCGTCGGCTACATGCCGTATCCGCTGGGAAGCTAGGAGCGCCGTAGCAGGGACGGCTGGATGGCCTTTGGTAGCCGGTATTCTGTCGCTCCTCTCGTTGGATCATTATAACGGTCGGGAGTAGCCGAGACCCCTCCCGACTTCGTCATCCACGGGCGGAGCAGGGAGCGAAGCTAATCCCCTAGACGCTATCGCCCAACCAGCACCGCGGCCCTGTAGGCCGGGTTGCCGTACCAGGCCATCCGGTCGAGCTCCGCCGCCATCACCGGCAGGTCGACAACGTCCATCATCAGTTCTCGCCGGTCCGGCTCGATCCAGGGATCGTTGACGAAATAGACCCCGCCGCCATGGCCATGGACGAGCACCCAGTGCGGGCAGGTGTAGCCCATCATCGGTGCCTGATCGATCAGCACCAGCGCCGAGAAGCCGCGATCGAGCGCCTGGGCGATTTCTTCGACGGCAAAGGCGCGGGGCTCGATCCGCACTGACGCGGCTTCGACGTCGCGCTTGAAGCCAGCCTGCACAAAGCTCATCAGGCCGCGCCTTTCCTCCGAGGCGGCACGGTCGAGGAAGATCGGCTCGGCGCTGCTCAAGAACACTTCTGCCCGCAGCCCGCGCCGGTGTGCCGCCAGCGCCAGGCCATAGGGATCGCAGCCGCCCGGCCCGCTGGGGCCGATGATGGTGGTGGCCTCGCGCCAGAGTTCGATCTCCAGCGCTCGGTCCGGCCGCAAGGCCGGGTCGAGGCCGGCCATCGCCATGGCGAGCGCCGACGGCCCGCAGGTGAAGCCCGCCGTCTGCGGCCAGGACGGCGGAACGCGCTCCTGGCGGCGGGTCGGTTCGATGCCGATCCAGCGTTGCAGAAAACCGTCGCGGCACTCCCACTGGCCGCCGATGTGCTGCACCGTGTCCTCGTCGGCGCGCAGGCACAGCACATCTTGCGCAAGCGCCTCCTTCTCCAGCGCCTCCAGCAGGCGCGGGCCGCTGATGAAGCTGGCGGCGGACCAGAACAAGGCGATGCGCATCATTGCTGCCGCTGGCCGGCGCTGGCCGATCACGATCGCCTTGGCGCGGCCGTCGCGGTATTGCGCCACGCCGATGACGCCAACGATTTTTTGCAAGGCGGCCAGACGATCGCCGATCTCGGCCGGCACCGCCGCCATCAGGTCCGCCCAGGCGGATGCATCTTCAGCTGCGAAGACCGTCACACTGGCCCTGCCGGTCGGCAGCGAAGCTGGCATGGGGTCATCTCCGTCTGGGACCGGCCTGGTTGTTTCGCGGTAGCGTCATCCTACCGGCAGCAGAGCCTTCCGTCACCCGTCAGGCAGCGCGGCGTCGAGCGCGGCGCGTTGGCAAATCCTGCAGCGGATAATGGCTGATCAGTAGAGCGTGACGAGGGCCGGGAACAGCATGCCGGTTTCCCGCAAATACTCGACCAGCTCGATGGCCGGGAAAATGGCCAGGAAATAGAGCCCGTCATAGAAGGTGCGCTTGAGCGCCCGCGTCGAGAACTGCAGCTCATCATTGTCGCGGTAGAGCAGCGGGTTCGGCCAGAACCTTGGCGTTCTCTTGATATAGGCAAGATAGACCGGGCCGAACTTGCCCAGCAGATATTCGGCTTCCTTGCGCGCCGTAACGCGGAAGATCAAGAAGCTGGCGAGGCCGAGCGCCAGGGCGGCGAAAGCCGAGCCGTAGAGCAGACCGATGCCGACCGCCCCGACCGTCGAAAAGAAATAGAGCGGGTTCTGGCTCATCGAGAACGGCCCCGTCGAAACCAGCTCCTCATTCTTCTTGCCGCCGACATAGAGGATGCTCCAGAGCCGGCCGGCCACGCAGGCGAGCACCAGGCAGAAGCCGAAGAATTCGAGCGTTTCGTGACCGTTCGAGCCCTCGGCGAGCGCCGGCTTGGTGAGGAACAGCAGCAGCACCGCCAGCACCGCCGCGACCCGCACGAAGATCAGCCGCTTGCGCTGCACGAAGGCCTTTGAAACCGGCTTGAGCGAAGCGTAGGTCATTCGTGTTTCCCTGGAGCTTGCGGGTTTCGGCACTGAGGCACGCCATTAATGTCGGATACAAGGCGGCCGCTTTCTATCAGCGCAGCGCGCGGCGTTCGTAAAGGCCTTTTGCGTCAACCAAGGCCATCCTTACGAATTTGTATGCTTCGGGACAGGCTGCAGTGAAGTCGCTTGCCTATTGTCGGGATGCCGGCCCGCCAATTTTGGACCGGCTTCAATTGCCGCAGCCGGACCATCGGCATCAGATAGGGAATTCTTCCATGAAAAGATTTGCACTTGCCGTCGCAGGCGGCACCCTCGCCGTCTTGGCCTCGATGTCCTCCGTTTATGCAGCCACCGCGCCTTGCGAAGAGACGCTGAAAACCCTTCGCGCGGCGGAGGCCACGGCCACGCTCAGCGCCGCCGACAAGGCCAAGGTCTCCGAGCTGGAGGCCAAGGGCATCGAACGCTGCAATGCCGACGACGACAAGCGCGCCGACGAGTTCTTCGCCCAGGCGATGAAGGTCATGGGCAAGTAGATCCACGAACCACGAGGACGGCCGTCATGCTCTCTCCCAACAAAACCGCTGGACCGAGCCAGAACAGGGTTCCGGAGGTCACCCTCGACTTCTGGCTGATCAAGCTGATGGCGGTCACCATGGGCGAGACGGCGGCCGACTATCTCGCCGTCAATCTCGGGCTCGGGCTGACCGTCACCTCGCTGATCATGACCGGCGTGCTGATCGTCGCCCTCATCCTGCAGTTCGCGCAGAAACGCTACGTGCCCTGGGCCTACTGGCTGGCGGTGGTACTGATCAGCGTCGTCGGCACGCTGATCACCGACAATCTCGTCGACAATTTCGGCGTGCGCCTGCAGACGACGACGATCGCCTTCACGGTCGCGCTCGCGGCAACGTTCACGGTCTGGTACGCCAGCGAGCGGACGCTGTCGATCCACACCATCTTCACGACGAGGCGCGAGATCTTCTACTGGCTGGCGATCCTGTTCACCTTCTCGCTCGGCACCGCCGCCGGCGATCTCGTCGCCGAGAGCTTCGACATGGGCTATCTCACCACAGGCCTCATGTTCGGCGGCGTCATCGTGCTGATCGCGCTCGCCTACTGGCTGCTGCATCTCGACGCCATCCTGGCCTTCTGGCTCGCCTATATCCTGACGCGGCCGCTCGGCGCCTCCTTCGGCGATCTGCTGTCGCAGCCATCCGAATATGGCGGCCTCGGCTTCGGCACCACCTTCACCAGCCTGATCTTCCTCGGCTGCATTGCTGCGCTGGTTCTCTACATGACGCTGAAGAAAACCGCCGACGATGCCGACGAGATCCTGCTGGAGTCCGACTAGGCTTCGGCGTTTGACGGTCAGTGCCATCCTAGGAACAGTCCCATGCCGGTGATAGCCTGTCCCCAATATCGGCAATCAACCGGAACAGCGATGCGACTTCTTCTCGTCGAGGACGACCACAGGACGGCGGACTATATCGTCAAGGGACTGACCGAGGCCGGTCATGTCTGCGATCTCCTGCGCAACGGCCACGACGCGCTTTTCGCCGCCACCAGCGGCACCTATGACGTGATCGTGGCCGACCGCATGATCCCGGGTCTCGATGGCCTGTCGATGGTCAAGGCGGTGCGCGCGGCGGGCGTGCGCACGCCGGCGATCTTTCTTACCTCCATCGGCGGCATCGACGACCGCGTCGAGGGGCTGGAGGCCGGCGGCGACGACTATCTGGTCAAGCCCTTCGCTTTTTCCGAGCTGCTTGCCCGCATCCATGCGCTCGGCCGCCGGCCGGCGACGCAGGAGCAGAAGACGGTTCTGCGGGTCGGCGACCTCGAAATGGACCTCATCATGCGGCGCGTTACGCGGGAGGGCCAGCCGATCGACCTGCAGCCGCGCGAATTCAGCCTGCTCGAGGTGCTGATGCGCGGCGAGGGCCGCGTGATCACCCGCACCATGCTTCTGGAGCGCGTCTGGGACTTCCATTTCGATCCCAAGACCAGCGTCGTCGAGACCCATATCAGCCGTCTGCGGGCCAAGATCGACAAGCCGTTCGAAACCCAGCTCATCCACACCGTCCGCAACACCGGCTACAGCCTGCACGCACCGCTCGCGCCATGACCGGAACCTCGGCTCGCCTGTTGCGCAGCACGCCGTTTCGGCTCGCGCTGACATTCGGCTTCCTGTTCATGCTGGCCTTCGTCCTGTCGGGCGCCATCGTCTACGAGATGATGAGCGCCGATCTTGCCGAGCGGCTCGACGACACCATCAAGGAAACCTACGCCGTCGTCGCCGCGACCTACGCCGAGAACGACCTGGAAGACCTTGTCGCCACGATCGAAAGCCACGCAAAGCTCAGCCCGAAGAAAGAACAGCTGTTTTCGCTGACCGACCCGGCCGGAAATCGTCTGGCCGGCAACTTCACCGCCGCCGGGCTTCCCGACGGGTTCTCGGCGTTCGACGCTGTGTTGCCGGGCGTGCCGCCGGATACTGAATACCGGGCCTATTCCGGCTCCATCGGCCGCAACAACCTCACTGTCGCCTTCAGTCTTTCCGAAACGGAGGAGCTGGAAACGGTGGCAATGATGAGCTTCGGCTGGGCGACCCTGATCATCACCGGGTTGGCGGTCGCCGGCGGCGCCCTGCTAGCCTCGCGTGTCCAGCGCCGTCTCGACGGCATCGCCGCCACCATGGTCGATGTCTCGCATGGCCGGCTCGATGCCCGCATTCCGTTGACCGGCAATGGCGACGACATCGACATCGTCTCCAGCCAGGTCAATGCGGCGCTCGACCGCCTGTCGGGCCTGGTCGACGGCATGAAGCAGGTCAGCGCCAACATCGCGCATGATTTGAAGACGCCGCTCAACCGGCTGCAGATGATCCTGGAGGGGGCGGCCGACAAGGCCGCGCAGGATCGCGACGTTTCCGGCGATCTGGCCGATGCGCGCGCCGAGGGCCATCAGATCAACGAGACGTTCGATGCGCTGCTGCGCATCGCGCAAATCGAGGCCGGCGCGCGCAAGGCGCGCTTCACCGATGTCGACCTGGGCGAGATCCTGCAGACCATCGCCGAGATCTACGCCGACGTGGCCGAGGATGACGGCAAGTCGCTGTCGTCGGTCGAGCTGCATCAGAGCGCCGACCGCATCCATGGCGATCCGGAACTGCTGACGCAGATGTTCGCCAATCTGGTCGAGAATGCGCTACGCCATTGCCCGCCCGGCACGACGATCAACCTGTCGGTGGCGCGCCAGGGCGATCGTATGCTTGCCGGCGTCGCCGACAATGGGCCGGGCATTCCCGCCGACGAACGTGAAAACGTCTTCCAGCGGCTCTACCGGCTCGACCACAGCCGCTCGACACCGGGAAGCGGCCTCGGGCTGAGTCTGGTCAGGGCCATCGCCGATCTGCACGGAGCATCGATTGAATTGGAGGACTGTGAGCCTGGCATCGCGGTGATGGTGGGCTTTCCGCTGGCGACGGATTAGCCGGCGAATTTTCTACGTGGCTCAGCGATCGATTCGCGTCGACAAGATGATCGATGACGACGTCCGCTCGACCCCGTCCATGGCGCCGATCTGGTCGAGCAGCGCGTCGAGGTCGCGGATCGACGGCGCGTCGACGATGACGATCATGTCGAAATTGCCGCTCACCGAGTGCAGCGTCCTGACTGGCGGCAGCGCCTGCAAAGCCCGCACCACCTTGTCGGCTAGCTTGGGCGTGACGGTGAGCAGCACATGTGCCTTGACCAGCCCCTGTTCATAGTCCGCGGAGAGCTTGACGCCATAGCCCGATATGATGCCGCGCTGTTCCAGCCGCTCGATCCGGCTCTGCACCGTCGTGCGCGAGACGCCGAGCTGCCGCGCCAGTTCGGCCGTCGAGGCGCGTGCGTTGGAACGCAGCAGGGAAAGCAGCGCCTGTTCGGCTTCACTGAGCATTTCGACGAATCCTTTCGGCAGATCAGCTAAAGATAGGGTTCATTCTGCCAGATTTCACGCTTCCTTTCGACAGGCAAGCTGCGATGATTCCCGGCAATTCAAAATTGGCAGGGGTATTTGACCATGAACAACATCGTTATCGTCGGCGCCGGCAAGATCGGCTCGACCATCGCCGGGATGCTCGCCGCAACGGGCGACTATCGCGTTACCCTCGTCGACCGCTCGGCGGCGCAGCTCGTCGCGGCCGAAGTGCCCGCCGGCGTCGAGACGCTCGAACTCGACATCGCAGCCGTCGGCACCCTTGAGGCAGCGCTCGCCGGCAAGTTCGCCGTGCTCAGCGCCGCCCCCTTCCATCTCACCACGCGCATCGCCGAGGCAGCGGCCAGCGCCGGCGTGCACTATCTCGACCTCACCGAGGACGTCGTCTCGACCCGCCGCGTCAAGGAGCTGGCGCGTTCCGGCAAGAGCGCCTTCATTCCGCAATGCGGGCTGGCGCCGGGCTTCATCTCGATCGTCGCCAATGATCTCGCCAGCCGCTTCGACTCGCTGGAAAGCGTGCGCATGCGCGTCGGCGCGCTGCCGCAATACCCGTCCAATGCGCTGAACTACAATCTGACCTGGAGCACCGACGGCGTCATCAACGAATATTGCGAGCCGTGCGAGGCGATCGTCGAGGGTGAGCTGATCGAAGTGCCGCCGCTGGAGGAGCGCGAGGAATTCTCGCTCGACGGCGTCACCTATGAGGCGTTCAACACCTCAGGTGGGCTCGGCACACTGGCCGAGACGCTGAAGGGCAAGGTACGCACGCTGAACTATCGCACCATCCGCTATCCCGGCCACGCCGCGATCATGAAGGCGCTGCTCAACGATCTCGGCCTGCGCCACCGCCGCGACGTGCTGAAGGACATTTTTGAAAGCGCCCTGCCGGCAACGCTGCAGGATGTCGTCATCGTCTTCGTCACCGTCTCCGGCCGCCGCAACGGCCGCCTGCTGCAGGAAACCTACGCCAACAAGATCTATTCGCAGCGCATCGGCCAGACGGTACGCAGCGCCATCCAGATCACCACCGCATCGGGCATCTGCGCCGTGCTCGACATGCTGGCCGACGGCAGCCTGCCGGCCACCGGCTTCGTCAAGCAGGAAGACATCGCGCTGGATGCGTTTCTCGCCAACCGCTTTGGTCGGGCCTATGCCCAGCATGAGATGGTGAGCCGGCTGGCGAGCTGAGCGCCTAATCTCCCCCCTCGAGGGGGAGATGTCGCCGAAGGCGACAGAGGGGGTCGCCGCACGTGTAGCGCCAGCTTCCTTCTGGCGCAAGAAGGTCGTGTCCAGTCGAACCGACCCCCTCTGGCCTGCCGGCCATCTCCCCCTCGAGGGGGGAGATCACACCCTCAGATATGCAGCGCGTGCCCGAGCGCCTTCAGCGCCGCTTCCTGGAATCCCTCGCCTTGCGTCGGATGGGCATGGATGGTCCCGGCGATATCCTCCAACCTTGCGCCCATTTCCAGCGCCAGGCCGAACGCCGCCGACAGTTCCGACACGCCTTGCCCGACCGCCTGGATGCCGAGCACCAGATGGTTGTCCGCACGCGCCACGACGCGAACGAACCCATCCTCGCCCAACTTGGTCATCGCCCGCCCGTTGGCGGCAAACGGGAACAGGCCGATCTTGATCTCACCGCCAAGCGCCTTGGCCTCCTCCGGCGACAGACCGGCCGTCACCAGTTCGGGATCGGTAAAACAGACGGCGGGAATGGAGCGCTTGTCCCAGCTGCGCTTGTGGCCGGCGACGATCTCGGCGACCATTTCGCCTTGCGCCATCGCGCGGTGCGCCAGCATCGGCTCGCCGGTGACGTCGCCGATGGCGAAGATGCCGCGCATCGAGGTGCGGCACTGATCGTCGACCTTGATGAATTTGCCCGCCATATCGAGGTCGATCTGGTCGAGGCCCCAGCCTTCGGTCACCGGCTTGCGGCCGACCGTCACCAGAATCTTGTCGGCGGCAACCTTGGCGCTCCTGCCGTCCACTGTCTCGACCAGCAGCGCATCACCCTTCGTCGACAGACCCTTGGCCTTGGCGCCCAGCATCACCTCGATGCCGAGTGTGGCGAGCCGCTTGACCACCGGCCGGGTGAGCTCGGCATCATACTGCGCCAGCACGCGCGGCAAGGCCTCGACCACGGTCACTTTAGCGCCCATTTTCGCGAAGGCCATGCCGAGTTCCAACCCGATATAACCGCCACCGACAACCGCAAGCTTCTTGGGCACATCACTTAACGCCAGCGCATCCGTGGACGAGATCACTGGCCCGCCAAAGGGCAGGAACGACAATTCGACCGGCGCCGAGCCTGTCGCGATGACGATCGTCTCGGCCCGGATCACCTGGCTTCCCGTCTCGGTCTCGACCTCCACCGTCTTGCCGTCGCGGAACGTCGCCCAGCCATGAACCGTCTTCACGCCGGCCTTCTTCAACAGGCCGGCGACGCCGCTGTTGAGCCGGCTGACAATGCCGTCCTTCCAGGCGACGGTTTTGCCGAGGTCGAGCACGGGTGCCGAGACCGAAATGCCAAGCGGGCTCTTGCCGCCGGCCATGTGCGACACCTTCTCGAACTCCTCCGCCGCATGGATCAGCGCCTTGGATGGGATGCAGCCGACATTGAGGCAGGTGCCGCCGGGCTTGCCGGCTTCGACGATCACCGTATCGACGCCGAGCTGGCCGGCACGGATGGCGCAGACATAGCCGCCGGGACCGGCGCCGATGACGAGCAGCTTGCAGGAGATTTCTTTCATGTCGGCTGCTTCCTTTCGGCGATGGCCGCAGCGCGCCTTGTCCTTCTCCCCTTGTGGGAGAAGGTGGATCGGCGCGCAGCGCCGAGACGGATGAGGGGTGCGCCAAGGATCGCCGTCGGTGCCAAGCTGGAACACCCCTCATCCGTCGCCTGCGGCGACACCTTCTCCCACAAGGGGAGAAGGGGGAGCCCACACACCAGCCCCGGCAACTTCCGACAAACCGCCTTGATCAACCGCATCACCCTCAATCCACAAAAATCAGCGCCGGCGTTTCCAGCAGCGCCTTGATCCGCTGCACGAACACCGCCGCGTCCCAGCCATCGATCACCCGATGGTCGAAGCTCGACGACAAATTCATCATCTTGCGCGGGATGAACTGCGTGCCGTCCCACACCGGCCGCACCATCATCTTGTTGACGCCGATGATCGCCACTTCCGGGTGGTTGATGACCGGCGTCGTCGCGATGCCGCCCATGGCGCCGAGCGAGGTGATGGTGATGGTCGAGCCGGACAGTTCGTCGCGTGTCGCCGTGCCGGATTTGGCCGCTTCGGCCAGCCTGTTGACCTCGGCGCCGCAATCCCAGATGTCGCGCGCCTCGGCATGCTTGACCACAGGCACCACCAGCCCCGACGGCGTCTGCGCGGCGATGCCGATATGGATGCCGCCATGCTGGTGGATGATGCCGGCCTCGTCGTCGAACAGCGAATTGAGCTGGGGTTGATCGGCGATCGCCTTGACCATCGCCCGCATCAGGAACGGCAGCAGCGTCAGCTTGGGCCTGTCCGCGCGCTTCTCCTTGTTGAGCGCGGCGCGCAGCTCCTCCAGCGCGGTGACGTCGATCTCTTCGACATAGGTGATGTGCGGGATGCGCGACTTGGACAGCGTCATCTTCTCGGCGATCTTGCGCCGCAAGCCCACCACCTTGATGTCCTCGACCGCGTCGTTGCGGGCGAGACCCGACACTTTGGCGACCTGCGGCCCGCGCGCCAGGAACGCTTCGATATCCTCATGGCCGATGCGGCCGGCCGGGCCGCTTCCCGCAACTTGTCTCAGATCAATGCCGGCCTCTTTCGCCCGCAGGCGTACGGCCGGCGACGCCAGCGGTTTTTCGCCTTCGGGGCGCGGCGCGCCGGACGTCTGCCCAGTGCTTTTCGAAACGTCAGCGCTTTTCGAAGCGGCCGGAGCGGGTTTCACCTCCGCCACGGCGGCCTTTGCCGGCGTCTTCGCGGCTGGCGCGGCGGTCTCGGGTTTCGGCGTCGGCAGCTTGGCCGGAGGCTCAGCCGTCGCCTCGACCTTGGCGCCGCCCCTCACATTGCCCTCGCCCGCCACCTTCAGCCGCACGATCGGCGAACCGATCGCCACCGTGTCGCCGATCTCGGCGCCCAGCCACAGGATCTCGCCATCGACGGGTGATGGGATCTCGACCGTCGCCTTGTCGGTCATCACGGCGGCAAGCACCGTGTCCTCGCGCACGATGTCGCCGATCTTGACGTGCCATTCGACGAGCTCGGCCTCGGCGACGCCCTCGCCGACATCGGGCAGCTTGATGATGTGCTCGCCCATGTCAGGCCTCCATGGTTTCGATGAGGGCGCGGCCAACGCGGGCGGGACCGGGGAAATAGTCCCACTCCTGCGCATGCGGATAGGGCGTGTCCCAGCCCGCGACCCGCGCCACCGGGGCTTCCAGATGGTAAAAACAGTTTTCCTGCACCAGCGCCGACAGTTCGGCGCCAAAGCCGGAGGTCAGCGTCGCCTCATGCACGACGACGCAGCGCCCGGTCTTCTTGACCGACGCCACGATTGTGTCGAGGTCGAGCGGCAAAAGCGTCCTCAAATCGATGATCTCGGCATCGATGCCGGTCTCCTCGGCAGCCGCCTGCGCGACATAGACCATGGTGCCGTAGGCGAGCACGGTGACAGCCGAACCCGCCCTGCGGATCGCCGCCTTGCCGAGCGGCACGGTGTAATGGCCGTCCGCGACCTCGCCGAGTTCATGCTTCGACCACGGCGTCACCGGCCGGTCGTGATGGCCGTCGAACGGGCCGTTGTAGAGCCGCTTCGGCTCGAGAAAAATCACCGGATCCGGATCCTCGATCGCGGCGATCAAAAGCCCTTTGGCGTCGTGCGGGTTGGATGGCACTACGGTCTTCAGGCCGGACACATGGGTGAACAAAGCTTCCGGGCTCTGGCTGTGCGTCTGGCCGCCAAAAATGCCGCCGCCGGTCGGCATGCGCACAACGATCGGGCAGGTGAAATCGCCATTCGAGCGGTAGCGCAGCCTTGCCGCTTCCTGCGTCAGCTGGTCGTAGGCAGGGTACATGTAGTCGGCAAACTGAATCTCCACACAGGGCCTCAGGCCATAGGCGGCCATGCCGATGGCCGAGCCGACAATGCCGGACTCGTTGATCGGTGCATCGAAGCAGCGGCTCTTGCCGTATTTGGCCTGCAGGCCATGGGTTACGCGAAAGACGCCGCCGAAGAAACCGACATCCTCGCCGAACACGACGACCTTGTCGTCACGCCCCATCGACACGTCCATGGCGTCGCGAATGGCCTCTATCATGGTCCGTCTTGGCATGGCTCAGACTCCCGCCTGCTGGCGCTGGCGCCTGAGATGCGGCGGCATCTCGGCATAGAGGCCCTCGAACATGTCGCGCGTCGACGGCTTGCCGCCGGCGTGCAGCGTGCCGTGGCTCTCCGCCTCCTTTTGCGCCGCGATCACCGTGTCGAGGATTTCCGCCTCGGCCTGCGCATGCCGCTCGTCCGACCAGACGCCGAGCCCGATCAGATGGTTCTTCAGCCGCACGACCGGGTCGCCGAGCGGCCAGGCGTCGGATTCGGTCTTCGGCCGATAGGCGGAAGGATCATCCGAGCTCGAATGCGCCCCGGCGCGGTAGGTGACATATTCGACCAGCGTCGGCCCAAGATTGCTGCGGGCTCGCTCGGCAGCCCATTTCGCCACCGCATGCACAGCGAGATAATCATTGCCGTCGACGCGCAGCGACGGAATGCCGAAACCGAGGCCCCGCGCGGCGAAAGTGCCGGAGCCGCCGCGCGCAATGCCCTGGAAGGTCGAGATCGCCCACTGGTTGTTGACGACATTGAGCACGACCGGCGCCTTGTAGGTGGAGGCGAACACCAGCGCCGAATGGAAATCGGATTCCGCCGTCGAGCCGTCGCCGATCCAGGCCGCCGCGATCTTGGAATCGTTCGAGATCGCCGAGGCCATCGCCCAGCCGACCGCCTGGATGTACTGCGTCGCCAGATTGCCGGAGATCGAGAAGAAGCCGTGCTCCTTCGAGGAGTACATGATCGGCAGCTGCCGGCCCTTCAGCGGATCGGCCTCGTTGGAATAGATCTGGTTCATCATCGTGACCATCGGATAGCCGTCGGCGATGAGCAGGCCCGCCTGCCGGTAGGTCGGGAAATTCATGTCGCCCGGCGCGAGCGCCTTGCGGAAGGCGCAGCTCACCGCCTCTTCGCCGAGATGCTGCATGTAAAACGAGGTCTTGCCCTGGCGCTGCGCCATCTGCATGCGGGCATCGAAGGTTCTGAGCGTCATCATGTGGCGCAGGCCTTCCAGCAGTTCCTCGCTGGACAGCAGCCCGGCCCAGGGGCCGACGGCTTCCCCATTGCGGTTCAGCACCCGGATGATCGAGAACGCCATGTCGCGGATGGTGCGCGGATCGACATCGATGTCCGGGCGCGGCACCGAGCCGGCTGGCGCAAGGGTCACATTGGAGAAATCAGGCGCCCCGCCCGGCCGCACTTCCGGCTCCGGAACGTGGAAACGCAACATCCCAGCATCGGCCATGAACCTTTGTCCTCCAATGTTGCCTGGCTGGGGATATTTGCACATCCGCGCGTCCAGTGCGAATTCGTCGGGCAAGGCCGCACGCATCAAACCGGCCGCGCCGGCCGATCCAGCCTCCCTTGCACAAGATGTAGATATGTCCGCGAAATTTCTTGTCGATGTTGAGGGGAAGCGCGCAATTTGGCGCAAGATTGGGCAAGGTTTCCGGCCAGATAAGGCGATTGGGCTGAAGACCTTGGTTCCTCGCTCTCACTTTCACACCTCCAGATGGGAGGGGGAACGCGGGTTCGCCGACCTTGGCGCCTTTCCTCTCCTCCGGAGGGGGAGAGGTGGCGAGCGAAGCTCGACGGAGTGGGGGAAGGCGGTCCTCGAATGCGTCGCCGCTGACAACTCACCACAGCGCTTCAATCAAGGCGAGTTCACCTCGTCCTCTCTCCATGCTAACCACGCCCCATGGCACAGAAGAAAGCTTTCGAGGTCGATTCGTGGCTCGCGAAGCCTGACCCGCGCGTCTCGATCGTCCTGCTTTACGGCCCCGATCGCGGCCTCGTCTCCGAGCGCGCAAAGGCCTTTGCCGAAAAGACCGGCCTGCCGCTCGACGATCCGTTCTCCGTGGTTCGGCTCGAGGGCTCGGAGGTCGACCGTGACGAAGGCCGGCTGCTCGACGAGGCCCGCACCGTGCCGATGTTTTCAGACCGGCGCCTGCTCTGGGTGCGCAATGCCACCGGCCAGAAGGCGCTGGCCGACGACGTCAAGGCACTGACAGCGGAGCCGGCGCGGGATGCCATCATCTTGATCGAGGCCGGCGATCTCAAGAAAGGCGTCGGGCTGCGCGCCGTGGTCGAGGCGGCGGACCGTGCCATGGCGCTGCCCTGCTACGCCGATGAAGCCCGCGACATCGACACGGTCATCGACGACGAGCTGCGCAAGGCCGGCATGTCGATGACCATGGAAGCCAGACAGGCGCTGCGCCGCAATCTCGGCGGCGACCGGCTGGCCTCGCGCGGCGAGATCGAAAAGCTCATCCTCTACGCCCACGGCCAGAAGGACATCGGGCTGGAAGAGGTCCGGGCCATGTCGGGTGACGTCTCCGGCGCTTCGTTCGACGACGCCGTCGATGCGTTGCTCGAGGGCAAAGTCGGCGACTTCGATACCGCCTTCACCCGCCACTGCCAGTCCGGCGGCCCGCCCTTCCTCGTTCTGTCCTCAGCCATGCGGCAATTGCAGCAGATCCAGATCATGCGCGGCCAGATGGATACAGGCGGCCGCAATGCAGCGTCGGTCGTTGCGGGCGCCCGCCCACCGGTTTTCTTCTCGCGGCGCAAGCTGGTGGAGAAGGCGCTGGATCGCTGGAGCAGCGACGCGCTCAGCCGCGCACTGACCCGGCTGCAGACCGCCGTGCTGCAAACGCGGCGGCGGCCCGATCTGGCTGTGGCGCTGGCGCGGCAGGCGCTGCTGGGGATTGCGGTGGAGAGCGCGAGGCTGGGGCAACGCGGGTAATCTCCCCCCCTTGGGGGGGAGATGTCGCCGAAGGCGACAGAGGGGGTCGCCACACGTAGGCGCCGATCTTTTCTTCGTCTCGGCAGCACGCCGACGCTTGATGGAGGCGACCCCCTCTGGCCCGCCGGCCATCTCCCCCTCAAGGAGGGAGATCAGCAGTTTCAGCGATTTCGCCAATCATCAGCGCTGAAGAGGGCCAGCGTAGCGCTTAGCCCCTGCGTTCCACATTTTCTGTCAGGACTCGGCTCAGAGGTTATATATCACCGATATATCAGCTACAAACCTGACCTTAACCCAAGCCGCTCAACGCCCTACCGCTCCTGCTTCAACCGCCGGCACAGCTCGTCCAGCTGCTCCAGCGACCGGTACGCCACCCGCAGCTCGCCGCCTTTGCCCTTGTGGTCGATGGCTACGATCATACCGAGCGTATCGGTCATCAGCTTTTCCAGCGCCAGCGTGTCGGTGTCCTTTTCCGGCGCGGCTTGTGCCTGCTTCGGCTTGGCCGGCGTGGGGCCGGCCGGCATCTGCGCCAGCGCTTCGGCCTGGCGCACCGAAAGGCCCTCTTCGACGATGCGCTTGGCAAGGCCGGCCGGGTCCTCCGCCGTTACCAGCGTGCGGGCATGACCGGCCGACAGAGCGCCGTCGACCAGCATGTCGCGGATCACGTCCGGCAGCTTCAACAGCCTGAGCGTGTTGGCGACATGGCTGCGGCTCTTGCCGATAACATTGCCGAGGTCCGCCTGGGTGTAGCCGTGATCGTCGATCAGCTGCTGGTAGCCCAGCGCTTCCTCGACCGCGTTGAGATCGGTGCGCTGGACATTCTCGATGATCGCCAGTTCGAGCGCGGTGCGGTCGTTGACCTCGCGGATGATGACCGGGATCTCGGTCAGCCCGGCGCGCTGCGCCGCCCGCCAGCGCCGCTCGCCGGCGATGATCTCGTAGCGCCCCGCCTGCGTCGGCGACGACCGTGCCACCACCGGCTGGACCACGCCATGTTCGCGGATCGACTGGGCAAGGTCGGTCAATTCGGCATCGCCAAAATGCCGGCGCGGATTTTTCGGGTTCGGGCTGAGAAACTCGATCGGCACCTTGCCGTCAGCGCTCATGCCGGGCTTTTCCGGTGCCGCCGGGCGATCGATCTCGCCGATCAGTGCGGCCAGCCCACGGCCCAGTCTTTTTCTCGAAAGGTCTTCGCTCATTTTTATTCCAGGTCTTTGGATCGTTTCGGTATCGAATCGGCTGTTAATTATGCATCCGATCTAATCAAGCGGCGCGCAATTTGCGCTCGCGGCGGATCACTTCCGAGGCCAGTTGCAAATAAGCCTGGCTGCCCGAGCACTTCAAATCGTAAAGGATCGCCGGCTTGCCATAGGACGGCGCCTCGGACACCCGCACATTGCGCGGAATGATGGTCTCGTAGACCTTGTCGCCCATATGCGCCCGTACATCCTGCACCACCTGGTTGGCGAGGTTGTTGCGGCCGTCATACATGGTCAGCACGATGCCCTGGATAATGAGGTCCGGATTGATCGACCGGCGCACCTGCTCGACGGTCTCCAGCAACTGGCTGAGGCCTTCGAGCGCGAAGAACTCGCATTGCAGCGGCACAAGGACGGAATCCGCTGCGGCCATTGAATTCAAAGTCAAAAGGTTGAGCGAAGGCGGGCAATCGATCAGCACATAATTAAAGGGCGCCCCGCGCTCGGTCGCGGCGCGCAGCGCATTGCGCAGCTTGAGCACGCGGTCAGGCGCCGAGGCGATCTCCATTTCGATGCCGAGCAGATCGAGCGTCGACGGCACGATCGACAGACCGGGCACGGCGGTTGGAATGGCCGCGGCTTCCAGATCCAACTCCCCCGTCAGCACATCGTAGGATGAGACCGTGCGGTCCTTTCGATCGATGCCGAGACCGGTGCTGGCATTGCCTTGCGGGTCGAGATCGACGATCAGCACCTTTTCGCCGATTGCGGCGAGCGCGGTGGCCAGATTGATGGCGGTGGTTGTCTTGCCGACACCACCCTTCTGGTTGGCTACGGTGATGATTCGGGGGCCGTTCTTCATCATGGATCTATGCCAGAAATTCATGTTTGGGTCGCCAAATAACCCGACAAGTCGAAGCTCAGACAGGCCTGATGTCGGACAGTTCGAGGATGACACCATGAGGGTCGGTCACACTGGGATGTTCTACCAGATCGAAGGCCCATCGGTTAATGCTTTCTTGCACTTCGGCGCGATAATCCCGGCCTTTGTGGAACAGCCCGCGCGCGCCTGACGTCAGCCAGGGCGCCGACAGATCGAGCAGCACCGAAAGCGAGGCCAGAGCCCGCGCCGTGACGATTTGTGGCGCGGAAACAAGTGCATGGCTGTCCTCGATGCGGCGCGCCACCACCCGCGCCGGCAGGTTGAACTGGCCAATGACGGTCTGCAGGAATGAGGCCTTCTTACGGTTGCTTTCCACCAGGTCGATGCTGGCTCCCGCACGCTCGGCGAGCAGGAAGGCCATGACCAGGCCCGGAAATCCGCCGCCCGAGCCAATGTCGACCCAACGCGTGGCACTGGGTTCTATGCGTGCCAGCTGCGCGCTGTCCAATATGTGGCGCTGCCAGACATCGCCCGCCGTCGACTGCGCCACGAGGTTGATGCTGCGATTCCATTTCTGGAACATCTCTTCGAACGCCACCAGGCGATCGAATGTTTCACGTGAAACCGGGCCGGCCGCATCCTGCAGGCTCTCGAGGGAGAAAGAACTCACGCAACGTCTCTCTGCGCGACTTCATGGTGACGGACATGCGCGACAATGATCGCCAGCGCCGCCGGCGTCATGCCTTCCATGCGCTGCGCGTCCGCAACTGAACGCGGCCGCCGCACCGCCATCTTCTGCTTCAACTCATTGGACAGGCCGGGCACGCCGCCGAAATCGACGTTTTCCGGGATCAACCGGCCCTCCTCATGGCGGATCTGGGCCACATCGCTCTTCTGGCGATCGAGGTAGACAGAATATTTCGCTTCCGTTTCGAGCCGCTCGGCGGTCTTGGCATCGACGGCAGCAAATTTCGGCTCGACCCTGGCCAGCCAGGCGACGTCGACATCGGGATAAGCCAGCAGCTCATAGCCGGACCGGCGCACGCCATCTCTGTTGATCTCCAGCCCATGCCGCGCCGCCTCATTGGGCGTCATCGCCACCGACTTCGCCAGGTCGCGCGCTGCGTCGAGCCGTTGCACGACATCGCCATAGCGCTGCATCCGTTGCGCAGAAGCGATCCCGAGCCTCTCCGCCAGCGGCGTCAGCCGTTCATCCGCATTGTCGGCGCGCAGCGACAGCCGGAATTCGGCGCGCGAGGTGAACATGCGGTAGGGTTCGCTGATGCCGCGGCTGGTCAGATCGTCGACCATCACGCCGATATAGGCCTCGGTGCGGCTGAGCACGATCTGTTCGCCGCCCGCCGCCCGCCGCGCCGCGTTGAGCCCCGCGAGCAAGCCTTGGCCAGCGGCTTCTTCGTACCCGGTCGTGCCGTTGATCTGCCCGGCGAGGAACAGGCCTCCAACGCGCTTGGTCTCCAGCGTCTGATGCAGTTCGCGCGGATCGACGTGATCGTACTCGATGGCATAGCCGGGCTGCAGCATGATCGCGCGCTCCAGCCCCGGGATGGTTTTCAGGATGTCCAACTGCACATCTTCGGGCAGCGAGGTCGAAATCCCGTTGGGATAGACGGTGTCGTCGTCGAGCCCTTCCGGCTCCAGAAAGATCTGGTGGCCGTCCCGGTCGCCGAACTTGACGATCTTGTCTTCGATCGACGGGCAATAGCGCGGCCCGACACCTTCGATCGAGCCGGAGTACATGGCGGACCGGCCAAGATTGGCGCGGATCAGCTCGTGCGTGGCTGTGGTCGTGCGGGTGATGCCGCACTCGATCTGCAGCGTTTCGATGCGGTCGGTCATCAGCGAGAACGGCACGGGATCTTCGTCCGCAGCCTGGCTTTCGAGCGAGGCCCAGTCGATGGTCTTTCCATCCAGCCGCGGCGGCGTGCCGGTTTTCAACCGTCCGAGCTTGAAGCCCGCACGGTCCATCGTTGCCGACAGGCCAAGGCTCGCCTGCTCGTTCATGCGGCCGGCGACGATCTTTTTTTCGCCAATATGAATGAGCCCGCGCAGGAAGGTCCCGGTCGTCAAAACCACGGCGCCGCAGGCCAGCCTGCGGCCGTCGGCCAGCAGAACGGCGGTGATGCGCCCCTCGACGATCTCGAAATCCAGAACCTCGGCCTCGACGACGTCGAGATCGTTCTGCTGCCGAATCGCTTCCTGCATGGCAAGGCGATAGAGTTTCCGATCGGCCTGCGTGCGCGGTCCGCGCACCGCCGGGCCCTTGCGGCGGTTGAGCAGGCGAAACTGAATGCCGGCCGCATCCGCCACCCGGCCCATCAAACCGTCCATGGCGTCGATCTCGCGGACCAGATGGCCCTTGCCGAGGCCGCCGATCGCCGGATTGCACGACATCACGCCAATCGTGTCGAAGCGCAGCGTCACCAGCGCGGTTTTGGCGCCGGCGCGCGCGGCGGCGCTGGCCGCCTCGCAACCAGCATGGCCGCCGCCCACCACAACCACATCATAGTGATCGGTCATTTCCAAATCCTGGACTCAGTAGAGATTGAGGGACACATGTCCCCGCGGGGCCAAGCTGTCAAGAAAACTTCGCTGCAAGTTTCACGTGAAACAGGGTCAGGGCCCTGTTCGGCCATGTTTCACGTGAGTCAAGGAGCACCACTTATGTTTCACGTGAGTCACGGCCAGGGATTGCCGAAGCGTCCCCCCCAACCTCTTCATCCACGGGCGGAGCAGAGGCGCAGCGGCGTCGCGGAGACCCGAGGATCCATGCCTCGATCTAAGCCGTGGAGTGCAGCGGTGCAGAATTCTGGACCGTAGCAACCCTTTGGAGTCCCAGCATGGATCCTCGGGTCTGCGCTGCGTCGCTACGCTCCTTGCTCCGCCCGTGGATGACGAACAAACGGGCGTTCCCGCAAAATGCTTCACCGCCACCGAGACCAAGCTCATATTCGGCCAAGCAATTGTTTCACGTGAGTCATTTCCCGATGCAGAACTGCCCGAAGATCACGTCCAGCATGTCCTCGACATCGATCGCCCCGACGATCCGACCCAGGCGGTCCGCGGCCAGCCGCAACTCCTCGGCCCGCAGCTCCTGGCCAGTGCCGTGGCCGTCAATCGCTCGAAGCAGATGGCGATTCGCATCGCTGAGCAATTCGACATGGCGCAGGCGCGAAGGCAGGACATCGCCAACGTCACCCGCCGCATCCGCCGCGCGACGGCCGATCTCAGCCAACAGCGCTTCCACACCAGTCCCGTTAAGAACTGAAATGCCGAGGTCATATCGACTGGACACCTCCCCAGCCGTCTGCTCATCCAACAGGTCGAGCTTGGTGCCGACGCGCAACAAGGTCGCCGTATCCGGCAACGCCGCGACGTCCGTGGGAGACAAAATGTCTTCCAGCAGCAGCAAGAGATCGGCGCGGTCCGCCTTGGCCCGGGCCTTCTCGATGCCGATCGCCTCGACCTTGCCCGGCGCCTCGCGCAATCCGGCCGTATCGGTCAGCCTGACCCGCAGCCCGCCGAGATCCAGCGTCACCTCGAGCAAGTCACGAGTCGTGCCCGGCTCATCCGTTACAATAGCAGCATCCCGCCGCGCCAGGGCGTTGAACAGACTCGATTTCCCGGCATTCGGCGCGCCGAGAATGACGACCTCGAACCCGTCCCTGATGATTTCTGCGGAACGAAATCCGGCAATGTGGCGATCAATTTCCCCGACCATTAATCGCACATCCGACCAAACCGTATCCGAAACGGATCCGGGCACATCGTCTTCATCGGCAAAGTCGATCTCCGCCTCGATCATCGCGCGCGCATGGATCAGCCGGCGACGCCAGCCGAGATAGAGTTCGCTCTGGACGCCCTCGGCATTCTGGATGGCGAAACGCCGCTGCGCCTCGGTTTCGGCATTGACCAGATCAGCCAGCGCCTCCGTCTCGACGAGGTCGATTTTGCCGTTGAGAAAGGCGCGGCGAGTGAATTCACCCGGCTCAGCATGCCTGACGTCTTCAAAACCACCGATCGTCTCCAGCATCCGGGCCACCACGGCGCGCCCGCCATGGACGTGGAACTCGGCGACATCCTCGCCGGTAAAGCTCGCGGGGCCGGGGAAGAAGACAACCAGGCCGTTGTCGAGCACGCCTCCATCCGGCGCCCGCAGCTGGCGCAGGGTTGCAACCCGGTCCTTAACCAAGCCGCCCGCGATTGTTTCGACTACGAATCGAGTCTGCGGGCCGGAAATGCGGATGACGGCGACGCCGGCGGGAAGCCGGCCACTCGACAACGCAACGATGGAACCGCCTGAATTCATTTGCCCGCTCAACCGAACCGCCCTAGCTTCCGCCAACACTGTGAACCGAGTTTTTCCGATTGTGACATTGCCCGCGCAAAACCTGCTTGCCGACGAAGCCAGCCCCTATCTGCAGCAGCACAGCGGCAATCCCGTCCATTGGCGGGCCTGGTCGCCAGCTTCCCTGGACGAAGCAAAGACTCTCGATCGCCCGATCCTGCTTTCCGTCGGCTATGCCGCCTGCCACTGGTGCCATGTCATGGCGCATGAAAGCTTCGAGAATGACGACGTCGCGGCCGTCATGAACCGTCTGTTCGTCAATATCAAGGTCGACCGTGAGGAGCGTCCCGACATCGACCAGATCTATATGGCCGCCCTGTCATCGATGGGCGAGCAAGGCGGCTGGCCGCTGACCATGTTCCTGACGCCGGATGGCAAGCCATTCTGGGGCGGCACCTATTTGCCGCGCGAGCCGCGCTATGGCCGCCCGGGCTTCATCCAGGTCATGGAAGCCGTCGACAAGGCCTGGCGGGAAAAGCGCGCCAGCCTGCATCAAAGCGCTGACGGCCTGACATCCCATGTCGAAGCGCGGCTGTCCGGCACGCATGCCAAGGAAAACCTAGACCGCGGCACGCTGTCTGATCTCGCCGGCCGTATTGACGGCATGGTCGACCGTGACCTTGGGGGCTTAAAAGGCGCGCCGAAATTCCCCAACGCGCCGTTCATGCTCACGCTCTGGCTGTCCTGGCTGCGCGACGGCAATGCTTCGCACCGCGACGACGTGCTCGTCAGCCTCGAACAGATACTGAGCGGCGGCATCTATGACCATATTGGCGGCGGACTCAGCCGCTATTCGACCGATGCCGAATGGCTGGTGCCGCATTTCGAAAAGATGCTCTACGACAATGCCGAGCTGATCCGCTTCTGCACCTGGGCTTTTTCGGCGAGCGGCAATGATTTGTTCCGGGTACGAATCGAAGAGACGGTCGAGTGGCTGCTGCGCGAAATGCGCGTCGACGGCGGTGCTTTCGCCGCCAGCCTCGACGCGGACAGCGATGGAGAGGAAGGGCTGTTCTACACCTGGAGCAGGCAAGAGATCGAGGCCGTCCTCGGTGACGATTCTGCCTTGTTTTTCAAATACTTCACGCTCTCCAGCCCGCATGGCTGGGAAGGCAAGCCGGTTGTCCACCAGACCCGCGCCCAGCAAGCCCTAAGCGTGGCCGATCGCGAACTGCTGATCCCGCTAAAAGCCAGGCTTCTCGCTGTCCGGGAAGAGCGCGTTCGGCCAGGTCTCGATGCAAAGGCCCTCACTGACTGGAACGGCCTGATGATTGCAGCACTCGCAGAGGCTGGCCGCTCGCTGCGGCGGCCCGACTGGATCGCGGCCGCGGCCAAGGCCTTTGCCCATATCTGCGGAGCCAGCCGCGACAACCGCTTGCCGCATTCCATGCTCGGCGCCAGGAAACTGTTTCCCGCTTTGTCGATTGACTACGCCGCGATGGCCAATGCGGCGATCTCGCTGTTCGAGGCCTCGGGCGAGTGGACCTATATCGACCAGGGAAAGCGCTTCATCGAGCAACTCGACCAATGGCACGTCGACACCGCGGGCACAGGCTATTATCTCACCGCTTCGGACAGCACCGACGTCCCGATCCGCATCCGCGGCGATGTCGATGAGGCCATTTCGTCGGCCACCAGCCAGATCATCTCGGCGCTGGTGCGGCTCGCTTCCGTTACCGGCGACCTCGACCTGCAGGAAAAGGCCTGGAAGGTCGCCGAGCATGCGGCCGGCCGCGCGGCGCACCAAGCCTATGGCCAGGCCGGCATCGTCAATGCCTGCGCGTTTGCCATCGAGCCGTTGAAACTGGTCCTGATAGACGAACTGGCCAATCCCAAGCTTGTTCCGGTTGCGAATCGATGCCCCGACCCGCGCCGCGTCGACATTGTCGTCGCGATCGGTTCGGAGACGAATCGACCTCTGCTGCCCGGGGGTGTTCTGCCGCCGACGGAGAAGATGGGTGCCTGGCTGTGCACCCGGCAGGTCTGTTTGCCGGTGGTGACGGATGCGGGGGAGTTGGAGCGGCTGTTACGACGAAGCTAGAAGAGCCGGACGACTACGCCGACGGCCCCTTGCCTCACCTATCAAGCGTCAGCGCTGCCCCTCACCTGCTTGCCGCCACGGTAAAGCAGACCTAACCCCACGTAATGAAAAACCCCATCCCGGTTTCCCGGAACGGGGTTCCAATTCGCAGGCCGGAAAGTTCCGGACAGTTACGTGTTCATCGAATCGAAGAAATCGCCATTGGTCTTGGTCTGCTTCAGCTTGTCGATGAGGAACTCGATCGCGTCGGTGGTTCCCATCGGCGCCAGGATGCGGCGCAGCACGAAGATCTTCTGCAGGTCCGAGCGCGGAACCAGCAGGTCCTCCTTGCGGGTGCCGGACTTCAATATGTCCATGGCCGGATAGATGCGCTTGTCGGCGACCTTGCGGTCGAGTACGATTTCCGAGTTACCCGTACCCTTGAACTCTTCGAAGATGACTTCGTCCATGCGGCTGCCGGTGTCGATCAGCGCGGTGGCGATGATGGTCAGCGAGCCGCCTTCCTCGATGTTGCGGGCGGCACCGAAGAAACGCTTCGGCCGCTGCAGCGCGTTGGCGTCGACACCGCCGGTCAGCACCTTGCCGGATGACGGCACCACGGTGTTGTAGGCGCGGCCGAGGCGGGTGATCGAATCGAGCAGGATGACGACGTCGCGGCCATGTTCGACCAGGCGCTTGGCCTTCTCGATGACCATCTCGGCGACCTGCACGTGGCGCACCGCCGGTTCGTCGAAGGTCGAGGAGACGACCTCGCCCTTCACCGAGCGCTGCATGTCGGTCACTTCTTCCGGACGCTCGTCGATCAGAAGCACGATCAAATAGCATTCCGGATGGTTGGTGGTGATGGAGTGGGCGATGTTCTGCAGCAGAACTGTTTTACCCGTGCGCGGCTGCGCCACGATCAAAGCGCGCTGGCCTTTGCCGAGCGGCGCCACCAAATCGATGACGCGCGCCGAGATGTCCTTGGAGGTCGGAACCTCCATTTCCATCTTCAGCCGCGAGGTCGGGTAAAGCGGCGTCAGATTGTCGAAATGGATCTTGTGACGGATCTTTTCGGGATCGTCGAAATTGATGGTGTTGACCTTGAGCAGCGCGAAATAGCGCTCGCCCTCTTTCGGGCTGCGGATCGGTCCTTCGACCGTATCGCCGGTCTTCAGCGAAAAGCGCCGGATCTGCGACGGCGAGATGTAGATGTCGTCGGGACCTGGCAGATAGTTGGCATTGGCCGAGCGCAGGAAGCCGAACCCGTCCTGAAGCACTTCGACCACACCGTCGCCGATGATCTCGACGTCCTGGGCGGCCAGCTTCTTCAGGATCGCGAACATCAGCTCCTGCTTGCGCATGACGCTGGCATTCTCGACCTCGAGCGATTCGGCATAAGCGATCAGCTCTGGCGGTTTCTTGTTCTTGAACTCGGCGAGTTTCATTTCTTGCATAACGGACCTTGAATAGATGGAGTCTGGGCGGGCTTTGGGAGGATATCGACGGGATGCGACAAATGCCGGGCGCGGCCGAAAGCAATGAGGGGCGGCGCATGACGGGAAGGAAGACCCGTCTTTTATCGTCGGTCGGGTGAAAGAGCAAGCCGCGTTTTGCGGGAGTGTCTCTTAGTTCCGCATCGTACTTTCCGAAAAACCATTCCGGTTTTAGGTCGATGCGGCGAGCCCTTAGAACGGCTTGACGACAACCAGGATCACGATTGCGATCATCAGCAATGTGGGGATCTCATTGACGATCCGCCAGTGCCGAGCCGGTTTTTCATTGCGGTCCTCGGCGAATTTCCGCACCGCGCCGGCGAGATAGCCATGAACGGCGGACAACAAAAGCACCAGGGCGATCTTGGCGTGCAGCCATCCGCCCTGGAATCCAAACACTTTCCAGGCGAGCCACAACCCGAACACCCAGGTAACGATCATTGCCGGATTGATGATGCCGCGCAGCAGGCGCCGCTCCATCACCTTGAAGGTCTCGGACTGCACCGAGCCTTTCTCGGCATCGACGTGATAGACGAACAGCCGCGGCAGATAGAGCATGCCGGCCATCCACGAAATGACGGCAAGGATATGGATCGCCTTCGCCCAGGGATAGAAACTCTCCGGCGCGAAGACAAACAAAAGCGCGGTGAGAACCACCAGCACGATGATGCCAACGGTCATGCGTATCATCGCCTGGCCCGTGCTGTTCGTGTTGCCAGTGTCTTTCGTATTGTTTGACTGAGCCATCAGCGTGTCGCGCTCCGAACCTGTTTCACCATCGCCTCGACATGGGCGATCGGCGTCTCCGGCGTGATGCCGTGGCCGAGATTGAAGATCAGCGGTCCATCACCAAGCGCTCTCAGGATTGTCTCGACGCCATCGGACAGGGCCTTGCCGCCAGCCACGAGGCGCAAAGGATCGAGATTGCCCTGGACGGCACCCGAGCGCTGCAAGTCCTTCGCTGCTGCCAGCGGCACCGTCCAGTCGATCCCCAGACCCGTTACACCAGTCTTCTGCCGATAGGTGCGGTAGCGAGCGCCGGCACCCTTGGGAAAACCGATGATCGGAACATCGGGATGAACGGCGCGAACCTGCCTGACGATCTCGGCCACCGGCCAAACGCAGAACTGGTCGAACGACGCATCGTCGAGCACGCCGGACCAGGAATCGAAGATTTGCACCACATCCGCGCCAGCCTCGATCTGGCGGATCAGATAGGCAGCCGAATGGTCGGCAAGCACCTTCAGCAGCTGCAGGAACGCCTCAGGTTCGCGGTAAGCAAACAGCCGAGCCGGCGCCTGGTCGGGCGTGCCATGGCCGGCGATCATATAGGTCGCCACCGTCCATGGCGCGCCGCAGAAGCCGATCAGCGTCGTTTCATCAGGCAGTTTTGCCCGCAGCCGGCGAACCGTCTCGTAGACCGGTTCGAGATTCACGTGAAACATATCGCCTTCCAGAGCCGCAATCTCGGCCACCGAGATCGGCGTCAAAAGCGGTCCTCTTCCCTCTTCGAAGCGCACGTCGCGGCCAAGCGCATGCGGAACGACAAGGATGTCCGAGAACAGGATCGAGGCGTCGAAACCGAAGCGCTCGATCGGTTGCAATGTCACTTCGACGGCAAGGTCGGGATCGTAACAGAGGTCGAGGAACGAACCGGCGCGTCGGCGCGTCTCCCGATATTCCGGCAGATAACGCCCGGCCTGGCGCATCATCCAGAGCGGAGGCGGAAAATGAGCTTCGCCCTTGAGGACGTCCAGCATGATCCGGCTTTTGGGCATCGAGTGCTCGCCTCTCCCAGCCTGCCTATAATCTTAAAGATTCTTATATCTAAGATTCTTCTGATTCTAAGAGTCTGTTGGTTGTGGTGGTTGTCACCTGTCCCGCTTTGCCCCGAAAAACACCAGCAAGCATATTGTCGCGCGCTTCGTTCTCCCGGATGTAGGGTTCTGGGGATAGTTCGGATTCCGCCACTGGAGTCAAAGCCTTAGGATGCCGCGGGAAAAGTCGGCCCTGTGGACGGAAGCAGGGCAAGGAAACTGGTCCCCAGACTTGTCCCCAGCCGCCCGACGAGACTGACAGCACAGCGAATTGTGGACAAACTGCCATCTGATACAGTCGCCTCCGACCGGCCTCGCTTTCTGTCCCGGTTTATCCACACAAGCCCACAGCCCCAGGTGATCCCTGTGAACAAACCCCAGAGCTTCTTTCACCTGCACCTGATTTCCGACGCGACCGGCGAAACGCTGCTCGCCGCCGGGCGGGCGGCCTCGGCGCAATACAAGGACGCGCGCGCCATCGAACACATCTACCCGCTGATCCGCACCGAAAAGCAGGTGGCCAAGGTGTTCGAGGACATCGAGGAGGAGCCGGGCATCATTCTCTATACGGTCGTCGACCAGAAGCTGGCGCGCGGCATCGACGAGCGCTGCGCCACCATGGGCCTGCCCTGTGTGTCGGTGCTGGAGCCGGTGCTGACCGTCTTCCAGTCCTATCTCGGCACGCCGGCCGGCCGCCGCGTCGGCGCCCAGCATGTTCTCGACGCTGAATATTTCCGCCGCATCGATGCGTTGAACTTCACCATGGAACATGATGACGGCCAGCTGCCGGCCAATATGGACGATGCCGATATCGTGCTGATCGGCATTTCACGCACATCGAAGACACCGACCAGCATCTATCTCGCCAACCGCGGCATCAAGACCGCCAACATCCCGATCGTGCTCGGCGTGCCGGTGCCGGAAAGCCTGGTCAGCGCGTCGAAGCCGCTGATTGTCGGGCTGATCGCCACCGCTGAGCGCATTTCGCATGTCCGCCAAAACCGCATTCTCGGCAACAGCAGCACCTACGAGGCATCGGACTATGTCGACCGCGCCGCGATCACCGAGGAGCTCGCCTACGCCCGGCAGATCTGCACGCGCCATGGCTGGCCGATGATCGACGTCAGCCGCCGCTCGATCGAGGAAACGGCCGCGGCCATCGTTGCCCTGCGGGGGAAGAATAGGTAAAATGTCGCGATCCCTCGCGCGCTTCGTTTGGTGCAAGAAGGTTGCACCCAGTCGAACCGACCCCCTCTGGCCTGCCGGCCATCTCCCCCTCAAGGAGGGAGATCGGCAGCTTCGGCCCCTCGCCATATTTGCAGCGTTCAAAGTTGGCGAAAGCAATGAAGCGCGTGATCTCCCCCCTCGAGGGGGAGATGGCCGGCAGGCCAGAAGGGGTCGGTTCGACCGGACGCGACTTCCTTGCCGCAATCAACGTCGAACAACTAGGCGCACAAAAACAATATGACCGAAAAAATCATCCTCGCCTCAGGCAGCCCCTTCCGCAAGGCGATGCTCGTCAATGCTGGCATCGACGTCGAAGCCGTACCCGCCGAGGTCGACGAGCGCGCGCTAGAGGCGCCTTTGCAGCATAGCGGTGTTTCGCCTGAAGACGTCGCCCTGGTCCTGGCCGAGGCCAAGGCCACCGAGGTCAGCGAGCGCAAGCCCGGCGCGCTGGTGCTTGGCTGCGACCAGACTTTGTCGCTCGGCGATGAGGTGTTCCACAAGCCGGCCGACATGGAAGGCGCACGCCGCCACCTCCTGGCGCTGTCGGGCAAGACCCATCAGTTGAACAGCGCCGCCGTGCTGGTGCGTGACGGCAAGGTGCTGTGGCGCCATGTCGGCATAGCCTCGATGACCATGCGCAAGCTTGACCCTGGCTTTATCGGCCGCCATCTCGCCCGTGTCGGCGCCAAGGTCTTGGCCAGCGTCGGCGCCTACCAGATCGAGGGCGAAGGCATCCAACTCTTCGAGAAGATCGAAGGCGACCATTTCACCATTGTCGGCCTGCCGCTTTTGCCGCTGCTGGCGGAACTGAGGACGCTCGGAGCGATCGATGGTTGAGGCAACCAAGAAAGCTTTTGTCACCGGCCACCCAATCAAGCATTCGCGCTCGCCGAAGATCCATGGCCACTGGCTGGCAAAACACGGCATCGACGGCAGCTACGAGGCGATCGACGTGGCGCCGCAGGATTTTGCCGAGTTCATCGCGACATTGCAGGCAAACGGGTTTCGCGGCGGCAATGTCACCATTCCGCACAAGGAGGCCGCCTTCGCGCTGGCCCACCGCCGCGACCAGGCGGCGGAAGAGATCGGCGCCGTCAACACGCTGTGGTTCGAGGATGGTGTCCTATGGGGCGGCAACACCGATGGCCACGGCTTTGCCGCCAACCTTGATGACTATGCACCGGGCTGGGCGAACACGGGCCCGGCGGTCGTGCTCGGCGCCGGCGGCGCGTCGCGCGCCGTCATCCAGGCGCTGAAGCAGCGCGGTTTTGCTGACATCCGCATCGTCAACCGCACGCTCGCCCGGGCGGTGGAACTGCGGGATCGTTTCGGCACCGGTGTCTCGGCGCACGGCACGGCGGCGACCAACGAATTGCTGGCCGACGCCGGCCTGCTGGTCAACACCACGGCACTTGGCATGGTCGGCAATGAAGGCCTCGCCGCCGATCCGGCTTTGCTGCCCGACCACGCCATCGTCACCGACCTCGTCTATGTGCCGCTCGAAACCCCGCTGCTCGCCGCGGCGCGCGCCAGGGGGCTGAAGACGGTCGACGGCCTTGGCATGCTGCTCAATCAGGCCGTGCCCGGATTCGAACATTGGTTCGGCGTCAGGCCGCAGGTCACGGCCGAGCTGCGCGCGATCATCGTTGCCGATCTGGTGCCGAAACCATGATCGTGCTCGGCCTCACCGGCTCGATCGGCATGGGCAAGTCGACGACGGCAAAAATGTTTGCCGAGGCCGGCGTGCCGGTCCATGATTCCGACGAGACGGTGCATCGCCTCTATTCCGGCGTGGCGGCGCCTTTGGTCGAGGCCGCCTTTCCCGGCACCACTGCTGGAGGCGTGGTCGACCGCGCCAAGCTTGGCGCGCGTGTGCTCGGCGATGCCGCCGCGCTGAAGCAGTTGGAAGCCATCATCCATCCGCTGGTCCGCGCCGATGCCGATGCCTTCCTGGCCAGGCATCGTAACGCCGGCGAATCGATCGCGGTGCTCGACATCCCGCTGCTGTTCGAAACCGGCGGCCGTGGCCGCGTCGACTGTTTGGACCGGAGACATCGCGAACAGGTGTGCGAGGACATCGCGAACAGTTTTGCATTCTATCGAGCCAGGGTATTGAGGTCGATGGTTTCTATTTTCTGATGTCTGAACCATGCGTCGAATAGGCCGTCCGTTGCGGTCGGCCTGAAGGCGACGGACTTTCCCGCGAAGGCCCTGCACAAGCGCATTGAGCGTCCAAGAATGGAGACGAAGCCGTGCTGCTGAACGCGGCGGATGAGATCGTCCTTGGCGTATTCGAACGGCTCGACAGTTTCGCGATACTGGCGCAGCGAGGCTTGGTAGCGATCGAGCGGCACGCCGCCGTCCAGCGCGTCATGGGGACGCTGGGCGTTGTAGACGTGGCGCCACTGGTCGAATGCATGCTGGGCCTCGGCGAGATCGGCGAAGGGCGGTCCCTGCAGTGCCTCGGCCTTGAGCGACCGATGGAAGCGCTCGTCCTTGCCGAGCGTCTGCGGATGGCAAGGCCTGGAGTGGCTCATGGTGATGCCAGTTTCGATCAGCCAGACGGTGAGCAAGGTGAAGTCGTTGCGGCCGCCATCGCCCCAAGGCGGACCATTGTCGGTGGCGATGCGCCACGGCAGTCCGTAGCGGCGGAAGGCGGTGATCAGCCGGGCTTTTACGGTCTCGGTGGTCTGGTCAGCGCAAGCCGACAGCGCGACCGAGAAGCGCGAATGGTCGTCGAGCACGGTAAGCGGATGCAGCCGGCCGGCACGCAAGGCAACGTGCCCTTTGAAGTCCATCTGCCATAGGTCGTTGGGGGCGGCATGCTCGAAGCGAATGAAAGGCTGCTCGCCCTCGATCCGATAGCGCGAAAGCAACTTGTGGCCACAGGTCCGGCCGATACCGAAGCGCCGGCACAAAAGGCTCACATTCGCCCCAGGCGCTAGCGCCAGGCGCACGAACTCTTCCTTCTGTCTCATAGCGCTTCTGTCCTCGAATGGCATCCCGAACCCCCTCGCGCAAAAAGCGCAAAACTGTTCGCGATGTCCTCGCACACCTGTTCGCGATGTCACCGGTCCAAACAAGGGGGAGAAGGGGGAGCCTACCCATTCACCGCCCGGCTGTCGGCCGGCGCCTCATCCCGCTCGGTCAGCCCATAATCCCTCACCACATGCGCAATGCGCAGTCGATAGCCGGCAAAGATACCGCCGCGACCGGCCTGCTGCGCCTGCCGATGCTCTTCCGTGTTGCGCCAGGCCTTCACCGCTTCCTCGTCACGCCAGAATGACAGCGACAGGACGCGGTTGGGATCGGCCAGACTCTGAAAACGCTCGATCGAGATGAAGCCGTCAATGCCGTCGAGCAAGGGACGCAGCTTGGCGGCGATGGCGAGATAGGCATCGCGTTTGCCCTCCACCGGTTCGACCTCGAAGATGACGGCGATCACGGCAGCACCAGTTTCGCGTGCGGTCCGGAGACGTGTTTCAGGAACATGCGGTCCTCCTCGAGGATGAATCGTTCACGCTTGGCGAACTCGTAATTTGCCTTGCCGGCGGGATCGGCGGCAAGCCGGGCGCGATAGGCTTCATAGGCGGCCAAGCTTTCGATGTTGTAGGCCGCGTATGCCGTCGTCGCGGACCCCTCATGCGGCGCGTAATAGCCGATCAGATCGGCGCCGCAACGCGGAATGGCCTGGCCCCAGTTGCGGGCATATTCCTCGAAGGCAGCCTTGCCGAACGGGTCGATCTCATAACGGATGAAGCAGGTGATGGTCATGGTCGTCTCCTTGAGGTTTTGTTCTTCGCGTCGATAGTTCGAGCGGCGTCGAAACGTTGTTCCGCCCGATCTGCTAGGGCAATTCCCCTGCAGGTCATGCCTGCCAGAAAGACTTTGCGCATTCGCGGCGCACATCCTCCGGCGTCAGGCCGAGATCGCGCAGCAGGTGGTTGTCGATCTCCGAGAGGTCGCGGCGCTGCAGATGGCGGTCATACCAGCGGGCCAGCAGTCGTGAGCGGACCCAGGCGATGAACGGGAACGATTGGCGGCCGGGGAATGGTGCGGGGGTGAAGGTGGTTCTTGCGGTCATCGTCGTCTCCTTGATCTGACCGGAGAATAATGGTTATCTGACAAGAATGCTTCGATGAGGAACGAACTATGCGTGAAGGACCTGACATCGCCCGCATCGCCAGCCTGGTCGGCGACCCGGCCCGCGCCAACATGCTGAACGCGCTGATGGGCGGCACGGCACTGACCGCGAGTGAACTGGCGCTGGAAGCCGGCGTGTCACTGCCCACCGCCTCCTCGCATCTGTCGAAACTGATGGAAGGCGGGTTGTTGACCCTGGCCAGCCAGGGTCGCCATCGCTACTACGGCCTTGCCGGCCCGCAGGTCGCAGGCATGATTGAGGCCATTACCGGTGTTGCGGAAGCCGTTGGCCCCAAGCGCGTGCGGCCAGGCCCGCGCGACGGCGCTATGCGCGTGGCGCGTGTCTGCTACGATCACCTCGCCGGCCAGCAGGCCGTGGCCATGCTCGATCGCCTTGTCGATAAAAACATACTGGTCCGCGACGACCAGGAGATCAGGCTCGGGCCATCCGCCGCATCGCATTTCGCCGCCATCGGCATCGATGTCTACACCAAGCCGCGCCGCCCGGTCTGCCGCGCCTGCCTCGACTGGAGCGTGCGCCGCTCGCACCTCGCCGGCACGCTGGGTGCCGCCATCCTCGACAAGATTCTGTTGGAGAAGTGGGCAAGGCGGGAAAAGGACAGTCGTGCGGTGGTGTTTTCGCCACTGGGCAAGCAGGCGTTCGAGAGGGTGTTTTTGAGTTGAGGTGTTGGGGCTGATTTCGCAACGTCGGCGGGACAGCGCCCCCCTCTGTCCTGCCGGACATCTCCCCCACGAGGGGGGAGATCGGACGTCACGCCGGCTTTCGCCAACCTCTTACGGTGCAAGGGGAGCGAAGCGCCGAAGCTGCCAATCTCCCCACTCGTGGGGGAGATGGCCGGCAGGCCAGAGGGGGGCGCGAAGGATCGCTGCGCTGACAAATTGGGCGAACTACCCCCGCTTCAACACCTTGCCCTGCTCGAAAAACCCCTTCCACGGATCGGCTTCCGCCAACTTTGCCAGCGTCGTCTTGTCGCCGATCGGGAAAGCGTTCGGCGCCAGGCCGGCCTCGATCTCGGCCCAGGTCACCGGCATCGAGACCGTCGCGCCCTTCTTGGCCCGCGAGGAATAGGGCGCGACCGTCGTCGAGCCCCTGCCATTGCGCAGATAGTCGACGAAGATTTTGCCGGTGCGCGCCTTTTTCGACAGCGTCGCCGTGTAGCGGTCCGGGGCACCTTGTTCGAGTGCCTTGGCGAAATCATGAGCGAAGGTTTTTACCGCGTCCCAATCCGCCGAAGGTTTCAGCGGCACCAGTACATGGTACCCCTTGCCGCCCGAGGTCTTGACGAAGTTCGGCAGCGACAGCTCGTCGAGCTTGCCCCTGATGTCGAGCGCCGCCTCGCGCACCGCTTTGACGTCGACACCTTCATCGGGGTCGAGATCGAAGATGATCTGGTCCGGCTGTTCAAGCTTGTCGATCGTGCAGCCCCAGATGTGGATCTCGACCACGCCATACTGGACGAGGGCCGCAACCCCGTCGAAATCCCGGATGAACAGGATCTCCTCGCCATCGGTCGGGTCCTTCATACGCGCGATCTTGTCGCTCATGCCGGCCGAGGCGTGCTTCTGGAAGAAGCGCGGGCGGCCGACGCCGTCCGGCGCCCGCACCAGGCTGAGCGGCCGGTTGATGACGAACTGCTCCATGCGTGGCCAAACGTGCGCGTAATGCTCAAGCAGGCCCTGCTTGGTGATCTTTTCCTCCGGCCACAGCAGCTTGTCGGGATGGGAGAGTTTGACCGTGGTGGTCATCGCCCCGGCGGATGGGCCGGTGCCGCTTGACGCCGGCTTGGCCTTGCCTGTCGCTGCCTTCGGTTTTTCCCGCACAACGTCCTCCGCCGGCTTGTCCTCGCGCAGCCCCTGGAACGAGGCATGGCGTATTATACGATCCGAGGTCCAGCTGCGAAACTCCACTTCGCCGACAAGCTCCGGCTTGACCCAGACCAGCCCCTTGCCCTTCGGCACGGCCTTGTCGAACGGCGAATCCTTCGCCTTCAGCGCATCGAGCTTTTTGTTGAGCTCAGTCGCGCTTTTGGCGGAGAAGCCGGTGCCGACACGTCCGGCATAGTGCAGTTTGCCGTCTTCATAAAACCCGACCAGCACCGAGCGCAGCCCGCGCCCGGTCTTGTCCGACGGCAGATAGCCGCCGATGACGAATTCCTGCCGCGCCGTGCATTTCGACTTGACCCAGGTCGGGCCGCGCCCGCTGCGATAGGGCGCGTCGGCGCGCTTGGAGACGACGCCTTCCAGCCCCATGCGGCAGGCGTGCTCCAGCATGATCTTGCCGGGCTCGGAAAAGTGGTCGGAGAAACGCACCGCTGCATTGTCGGACTGCTTGCCGAGCAGCTCCTGCAAGGCCTGCTTGCGCTCGACCAGTGGCTCGCCGCGCAAATCCTTGCCGTCAAGCCGCATAAGGTCGAAAACGTAGTAGATGAAGCGGTTGGTTCGCTTCGCCGACAAATCCTGCTGCAGCAGCGCGAAGGATGAAACACCGCTGTCGGCCAGCACGACGACCTCACCATCGATGATAGCATCGCTGCATTTCAGCGCTGCCAGTTCCGCAGTGATCTCGCTGCCGAACTTCTCCGTCCAGTCAAGGCCGGTGCGGGTCAGCAGCCGCACGTCGGTGCCGGCGATCTGCGCCTGCATGCGATAGCCATCGAATTTGACTTCATGCAGCCAATCCCTGCCGCCGGGTGCATCCCGTTCCAGCGTGGCCAGTTGCGGTTCGATGAAGTCGAGTTTGCGGGCTGCGGTCTTCGCCTTGCCGGCGGCCGGCTTGTTGGAATGCCAGACCTTCGGCTTCTCGCCTTTGGCCGCCTTGCCCTCGCCGACCTCTTCGATCGTCAGCCCGGACTTCACCGATTGCGGCGCCTCCTTCAGAATATCCTCGCCCGGACGCGCCGCCGCATCGTCCGACTTGATCAGCAGCCAGTTGTCGCGCTTCTCGCCCGCGCGCGGCTTCAGCCGCACTAGGTGCCACAGCCCATGCAGCTTGTGGCCCTTGAGTTCGAAGCTGATATGGCCCTTCTTCATCGCCTTGGCCGGGTCGATCTCGGGCACCCACGTGCCCTCGTCCCAGACGATGACCGACCCGCCGCCATATTCGCCCTTGGGAATCGTGCCCTCGAAGGAAGCATAATCGATCGGATGATCTTCGACATGGACGGCCAGCCGCTTTTCGTGCGGATCGAGGCTCGGGCCGCGCGTCACCGCCCAGCTCCACAGCACGCCGTCATGCTCGAGGCGAAAATCATAGTGCAGTCTCGTCGCGGCATGTTTCTGGATGACGAAGATGCCGCCGGCTTTCGTGCCACGAACAACCTTGCCGGCCGGCTCCGATGTCTTCTTGAAATCGCGCTTGGCGTGATACGGCTCGAGGCTTGCCATGGCTTGGTATCCTCAGGCCGATTTGCGCTTGGGCGCGGCAGCTTTCGCCTTGGCGCGTTTGGCCGCCGGTTTGGCTTTCGCGGACGGTGACTTCGTTGAGCCCGAATCCGACGACAGGCTCTTCTTCAGCGCGTCGAACAGATTGACGACGTTGGAGGGTTTGGGCGCGGCCTTGGCCTTTGGCGCCTGGTGGCCGGCCTTCTTGGCCCGGATCAGCTCAAGTAGGGCGTCCTCATATTTGTCGTCGAATTTCGACGGATCGAATTTGGCCTTCTTCTTGTCGATGATGAGTTCGGCCAGCTCGGTCATCTCCTGATCGGTCTTCACCGCCTTGATCTCGCCGAACACGCTGTCCGGCTGGCGCACCGTATTGTCATAGCGCAGCGTCGTCAGCACCATGCCCTTGCCGAGCGGCTCGATGACCACGGGGCGTTCTCGGCTGTAGAGCACGATGCGCGCCAGCCCGGCCATCTTCTTGCCGGCCATGGCGTCGCGGATGACGGCAAACGCCTCCTCCGACACCTTGTCGGCCGGCGCGACATAATAGGGCGTGTCGAGATAGATCTGCTGGATCGAGGCCTTGTCGACGAAACCGTCAAGCGCCATCGTGTGCGAGGATTCGATCTGCACCGCCTCGATCTCCTCTTCCTCGACATGGACGAAATCGCCGTCGTCGAGCTCATAGCCTTTGATCTCGTCGCCATCGCCGAGCGGCTTGCCGGTCTCGGCATCGACATAGATGCGCTTCACCGTGTTGCCGGTCTTGCGGTTCAGCACCCGGAACGAGACCTTTTCGGTATGGGTGACGACATTGGTCAGTTCGACCGCGCAGGTTACCAACGACAGCTTCAGATAACCATTCCAGGCTGGACGCGGCGCCATGGCAATTTTCCCTTCAGCAATCAGATGAAGGTGAGAACGGCCAAGGCCCGCTCCAGTTCCGCCGGCGCGTGACATCAGGCGTGCGACGGCGCGCCTGAGCATTGTAGCAGCCAGAACGGAAATTTCGCGGGCGCGGCAGAAATTGAAACAGAACCGCGCGCAGGCGACATTTAAACGAAACATATGTGATGCAAAAGTCACACAGGGCGGAATGGCGACAAAGAGCACTGAAAGACCCCGAATCAGCCGCATTCCGGCCACGAAGCAACGGGTTTTCGACCAGATATTAACATCGTGTTCACCGACTATTCACGCCTCGGCGCTATGATGTCCGTCAATCGGAAGGGACATCCGAAAATCGGGACAGGGACAGGGTAAATGAACTTCCTTACGCACCTCATCGGCTATGCCGCCGCCATCCGCGAATTCGTCGCGCCGACCTATCGGCCCGAGCGTTATTACATGCGCGGCCCCGGTCCGGCTTGCGCCCGTCGCGGCACGTCGTTGGGCGCGCACTGACATGACGTTCGAGAGCCGCCACAACAGCCGTATCTGCAGGCCGGGTGACAACTCCCGCGCCACCACCTATCGTTCCGAGCGCCCGGCTCTGAGCGACAGGCGTCGTGCGACATCGCCACGTCTTTGATCCCGCCTCCGGCTGGCCTAGTGTCCCAGGACACGAGCAGCCGAGGCCCGCGTGACCGACCGTCCCCAGTCAAGTCTGCCCCCATCATTTCTGGCCAAGTCAAATTTGGCCAAGCCAAGTCCCGCTGAACCATCCTTCGATGCCAGCCATCCGCTGATCGTCTTCGACGGCGTCTGCGTGCTGTGCTCCGGCTTTGTGCGCATGATGGTCAGGCTCGACCGCAAAAACCGCTTCCGCTTCGCCACCGCGCAATCGCCCTTCGGCGCAGCGCTGTTCAGGAAGCATGGACTGCGCACGGACTCTTACGAAACCAATCTCGTCCTTGTCGACGGCATCGCCTTCACACAGCTCGACAGCTTTGTCGCCGTGATGTCGGAACTGGGCTGGCCGTGGCGGGCGGCCAGGGTGCTGTTGCTGCTGCCGCGCCCGTTGCGCGACTGGCTCTACAACCGTATCGCCAAAAATCGCTATGCGCTGTTCGGCAGAAAGGACAGTTGCGACATTCCTTCCGCCGAGCTGAGGGAGCGGTTCCTTGGCTAAATGTTGCTCCAGGGCGCGCCAGGCATGAAGCTTCTCATCGTCGGTGGCTACGGCACCTTTGGCGGACGCATCATCCAGCTGCTGGAGAACGAGCCGCGCTTGACGATTGTTGTCGCCGGCCGCTCGTTGGCCAAGGCCGAGGCCTGGTGCGCAAGCCGTGGCGCGGTGGCCGCGCAGTTGATCCCGGCCGCGTTCGACCGCGATGGCGATCTCACCGCGCAGCTGGCGTCGCTATCGCCAGACACGCTGGTCGACGCCAGCGGCCCGTTCCAGGCCTATGGCGAGGGCCGTTATCGGCTGATCGAGGCCTGCATCGCCAAGCGCGTCAACTATCTCGATCTCGCCGATGGATCGGATTTCGTCGCCGGCGTGCCGGCCTTCGATGCGGCCGCGAAGCGAGCCGGGCTGTTCGTGCTGTCCGGCGTCTCCAGCTTTCCCGTGCTGACGGCGGCGGTGGTGCGCCGGCTGTCCTCCGACATGGCGCGGGTCGACACGATCACCGGCGGGATCGCGCCGTCGCCCTATGCCGGCGTCGGCGAAAACGTCATCCGGGCGATCGCCGGCTATGCCGGCCAGCCGGTCGCACTGGTGCGCGACTGCGGTAATGCGCAGGGCCATCCGCTCACCGAGCAGGTGCGTTATACCATCGCGCCGCCCGGCCGCGTGCCGCTGAAGAACACGCTGTTTTCGCTCGTCGACGTGCCGGACCTGCGCGCGCTGGCAGAACTGTGGCCGCAGGCGAAAACCATCTGGATGGGAGCGGGGCCGGTGCCCGAAATCCTGCATCGCGCCTTGAGCGGCCTTGCCTGGCTGGTGCGCATCGGGCTGGTGCGCTCGCTGTCGCCGCTCGCCCCGCTGATGTATTGGGCAACCAACCGGCTGCGCTGGGGTGAGCATCGCGGCGGCATGTTCGTCGCGGTCGAAGGTGCTGACCGGGCCGGTGTCCCGCTCAAACGCTCATGGCATCTGCTGGCCGAAGGCGATGACGGTCCGTTGATCCCATCGATGGCGGTCGAGGCCTTGGTGAGCAAGGCGCTCGACGGATGTGTGCCCGTGGCCGGTGCCCGCGCCGCCGTGAACGATCTCGAGCTTGCCGACTACGAGGCCCTGTTCGCGGGCAGGACGATCTATCCCGGCTTTCGTGAAGACACGGCCGGCAGCCCAGGTGAGCCGCTCTATGCGAACCTGCTCGGTGAGGCCTGGCAAAGCTTGCCCGATGAAATCCGCGCTATGCACGACAAGGCGAAAACGGCCGAAGGCCGCGCCAGCGTCGAACGCGGATCAAATATCCTTGGCCGGCTAACGGCCTGGCTGGTAGGCTTTCCCGGGTCAGGCACCGATATTCCGGTGCGGGTCCGCTTCGACGTCGACAAGGAGGAAGAAACCTGGACGCGGACATTCGGCACGCACAGCTTTTCCAGCCGCCAGTTCGCGGGGCGGGGTCGTTCCGAGCGCCTGCTGTGCGAACGCTTTGGCCTGCTGACCTTTGCCATGGCGCTGGTGACCGGGGAGGGCAGATTGTCGCTCGTCCTGCGCCGTTGGAGCATTCTCGGCCTGCCCTTGCCGATGTGGCTCTGCCCGCGCTCGACCTCCTTTGAGACGGTCGAGGATGGCCGCTTCCGCTTCCATGTCGAGATTTCGCACTCGCTCACCGGCTTGATCGTGCGTTATCGTGGCTGGCTCGAACCGGTTGATTAGCAATGGGTGCGAGCTCTCCGCTTGTGCCGTGACCGATCAGGGTCGAAAGATTTTTCCTGCGCCCTGTCGAAATCGGTTGCCGCCGCGCGACATACGTCTGGCCCCGCAAGGACGCGGCCTTGGAAACCACGGGAGAAGACCCATGCGATACATGATTTTGATCAACGGCGACGAAGCCGCGCTGGCGAACACGCCGATCGAGAAGGCCCAGCAGATGAGCGCGGCCTATGCCGCTTATACCGAAGCGTTGAAGAAATCCGGCGCATGGCTCGCCGGCGAACGGCTGCGGCCGAGCCAGGCGACCACCTCGGTGCGGATCACCGACGGCAAGACCAACGTGATTGACGGCCCCTATGCCGACACCAAGGAGCAGCTTGCCGGCTTCTACATGATCGAGGCGGCCGATATCGACACCGCCATCGAATGGGCGGCACGCTGTCCGGCGGCGAGCACCGGCACGGTCGAGTTGCGGCCGATCTGGGAGATGGCCGACTACATGCCCAAGAAATGACAATGTGCCCAGAAATGACGATGTGATGGACAGTCGCCCGGAGATCGCCCGGGCGGCCGCCGAGGCCGCCGCCCGGCAGAGCTATGGCAAGCTGGTCGCCTGGCTTGCGGCGCGCACGCGCGACGTGGCCGCCGCCGAGGATGCGCTGGCCGACGCCTTTGCCGCGGCGCTCGAACGCTGGCCAAAGTCAGGCGTGCCTGAAAAGCCGGAAGCCTGGCTGCTGGCGGTGGCGCGACGCCGCCGCGTCGATGCGGTGCGGCGGCGGCTCACCCGAGAGGCGGCCCGCGATCATCTCCAGCTGATCGCCGAAGAGATGGAGGCGCATATGACCGAGGAGGACCTGCCCGACGAGCGGCTGCGGCTGATGTTTGCCTGCGCGCATCCGGCGATCGAGCCGGGTGTGCGGGCGCCGTTGATCCTGCAGACCGTGCTTGGCTTCGATGCCGCGACGATCGCTTCCGCCTTCCTGGTCTCGCCGGCAACGATGGGCCAGCGGCTGGTGCGCGCCAAGGCGCGCATCCGCGAAACCGGCATTCCATTCCGCGTGCCGGAGCGGGCCGAACTCGGCGAACGGCTGGATGCCGTGCTGGAGGCGATCTACGCGGCTTTCGCCGAAGGCTGGTCCGATCCGGCCGGCACCGAGACGCGGCGCCGCAACCTTGCCACCGAAGGCATCTGGCTTGGCCGCCTGGTGGCGACGCTGATGCCGGAAGAGCCGGAAGCGCTTGGCCTGCTGGCGCTGATGCTGTTTGCCGAGGCGCGCCGCGCCGCCCGGCGCAGCGCCGAAGGCGACTTCGTGCCGCTGGCCGAACAGGATTACGCGCTGTGGGACCGCGCTCTCATCGATGAGGCGGAGGCGCTGCTTTCCCATGCCGCGGCGGGCGGCGTCGTCGGCCGCTACCAGCTCGAGGCGGCCGTCCAGTCGGCGCATGCGGCGCGGCGGCTGACCGGCCGCACCGACTGGCCGGCGATCCGCGCGCTCTACGACGCGCTGTTTTCGATCGTCGGATCGCCGGTGGTGGCGATCAACCGCGCGGTGGCACTCGCCGAGACGGAGGGCGCCATGGCGGGGCTGGCAGCCCTGTACGTGCTGGGCGACGACAAACGGCTCAATGAGTATCAGCCCTATTGGGCGGCGCGGGCCGGTCTCCTGGCCAGGCTCGGTCAGGTGCCGCAGGCAAGCGAGGCCTATGACAGGGCGATCGGCCTCGAGCGCGATCCGGCGGTGCGCCGGTTTCTGCAGGACGAACGCGCCGCGCTGCGCAACTGACCTTCAGCCCGGCCACATCTCGTGCGAAATGTTGAGTCTCTTCATCAGCGGATGGCCACGCAACTTGGCCCAGAGCTGTTCAATGTTCGGCCATGCCGCCCGCGCTCTGTCGATGTCGGGATGCCAGGCAATGAGCATGACGAGATAGATGTCGGCCAGCGACATGGTCTCGCCGACCAGCCAATCACGGCCTTGCAGAGCGGCATCGAGGACGGCGAAACCGCGGTCCATTTCGGCGACGGCCGCCTGCTTGACGGCCTTCGTGCCGTCGGCGTCGGCCGTGTAGCGATAGGCGTAGTAGAGCCGCAGCACCGCCGGGTAGAGCACCGACGACATGAAGGCCATCCAGCGCAGGAACTCGGCGCGGGCCGGCGCGTCGACCGCCGGCGCCAGGCCGGCATCGGGATGGCGCTCGGCGAGCAGGATGCAGATTGCCGCCGATTCGGTCATCGAGCTTCCGTCCGGCAAGGTCAGCACCGGCACCTGGTTCAGCGGGCTGATGTCGAGGAAGGCCGGATCGGGCCGGTCGGTCTTCGGCACGTCGATCTGCTCGAATGGCGCGTTGGCCAAGGCGAGTGCTGCCTCGACGACGAAGCCGCCGCTGCCCGGGCGGGTATAAAGCTTGTACATGAAATCCTCCCCCGGCCCGTGGAAAACGGGCCGGGGCGATATGAACCGGAAGCTGCGTCTCGCTCAAGCCGCCGGCGATCGCCACCAGCGGTTTTTCAGCGGGCCAGCAAATGCCGCGGTTCGTCGAGGCTGCGGAACTACGCCCCCAGCCCTTCGAATAGGATGGTCGACAGATAGCGTTCGGCGAAATCGGGGATGACCACGACCAGGGTCTTGCCCTTATTCTCCGGCCGCGAGCCGACGACGATTGCCGCTTGCAGGGCAGCACCCGACGAGATGCCGACCGGCACACCTTCGAGGCGGGCGACGAGGCGCGCATTGGCAACGGAATCCTCGTTGGAAACCTTGACGATCTCGTCATAGATCGTGGTGTCGAGGATTTTCGGCGCGAAGCCGGCGCCGATGCCCTGGATCTTGTGCGGGCCAGGCTGGCCGCCCGACAGCACCGGCGAGGCTTCCGGCTCGACGGCGACGACATGCAGCGAGGGCTTGAGTTTCTTCAGCACCTGGCCGACGCCGGTGATGGTGCCGCCCGTGCCGATGCCGGCGACGAAGATATCGACCTCACCCTGCGTGTCGTTCCAGATTTCCTGCGCTGTCGTCTTGCGGTGGATCTCCGGATTGGCGGGGTTTTCGAACTGCTGCGGGATGACGGCGTTGGGGATCGTCGCGGCCAGCTCGTCGGCCTTGGCGATGGCGCCCTTCATGCCTTTGGGGCCTTCGGTCAGCACCAGCTCGGCGCCGAGCAGCGCCAGCATTTTTCTGCGCTCGACCGACATCGTCTCGGGCATGGTCAGGATCAGCTTGTAGCCCTTGGCAGCGGCGGCGAAGGCAAGCGCGATGCCGGTGTTGCCCGAGGTCGGCTCGATCAGTGTCGTCTTGCCGGGCGAAATCTTGCCGGCCGCCTCCAGCGCCTCGATCATCGCCACGCCGATACGGTCCTTGACCGAGGCGATCGGGTTGAAGAATTCGAGCTTGGCAACGAGATTGGCGACGATGCCCTTCTCCTTGGCGAACTTGTCGAGCCGTACCAGGGGCGTGTCGCCGATCGTGTCGGTGATGGAACTGTAGATGCGGCCGCGGCCGGGGACGCGGGCGGAGGTGACAGGCTTGTTCATTGGTTTCGCTCCCAGAATTTCAGGCAAGTGGAGAATTTCAGGCAAGTGGCATTGCAGCCGGCAAGATAAGGCTTTCAGCCGCGCAACATAAGCTGTCGGCCGGAAATATCCGAGTGGGGCCTGTGTCTAAAACGCCCTTGTCCCGGAAAAGCATTTCACGAGGAAGCCTGGCCCCGGAATGTTTTGGCTGAAAGGGTGCTACTGGCGGGCCGCGATCGCTGCTGCGGCGCCCACCATGAAGCCGGCGGCGGTGCGGTTCAGCACCTTCAGCGCACGCGGCGATTTCAGGAACCAGCGCGCCTTGGCCGCGAGCGCCAGGTAGGGCACCAGCACGACAGAAAGGACCACGACCGTCAGCGCGACGAGAATGCCGTAGTCCGCAAGTGTGATCGTCTTCAGGTCGACGATGGTCGGCGTGATGGCGAGGTAGAAGATCATCGTCTTCGGATTGCCGAGCGTGACGGTGAGGCCGGCGACAAAGCTCGAAACCAGTCCGCCCTTACCCTTCCGGGCTTCGACGGTTTCGGGCGTGATGCCGGCGGTCCAGAAGCGCCAGCCCAGAAATGCGAGATAGGCGACACCCAGCCATTTGATGGCGAGGAAAACCATGCCGAAGGTCTGGGCAACGAAGGCGAGGCCAAGCACGACGGCGGTCAGATAGGTGAGGTCGCCCAGCATCAGGCCAAACGACATGGCGAGCGACGAGCGAAAGCCGGAGCCGAGCGCCCGCGCGACAAGCGCGGTGACGCCGGGGCCGGGAATGGCGGCGGCGATGCCGAGGGCGGCACTGTAGGCGAGGAAGCCGGTGAGGGTCATGGTCGAACCTTGCGTCCGGGAACGCTGTTGGGACGGCGCCTTGTCGCACAAAGTCAGGCAAGCGGGAATTGCCTGACGCCGGATTCCATTGCACCACGCCGAAACGCGGTCAGGACCGCCCGCCATCATAGGTCACGCGCCAGATTGTGCCGTTGCCGTCCTCGGTCACGATCAGCGCGCCGTCGGCCGCCACTGCCACGCCCACCGGCCGACCCCACACGTCGCCATTGGAGACGACGAAGCCGGTCATGAAATCCTCGTATTCGCCGGTCGGCTTGCCATCCCTGAACAGCAGGCGGACCACCTTGTAGCCGGTCCTGTTGCCGCGATTCCACGAACCGTGCAGGGCGACAAAAGCGTCGCCCCGGTATTCCCTGGGAAAACCGCTGTCGGCCGGAAAATCCTTGCGGTCGTAAAAGGCGATGTTGAGCGGCGCCGAATGCGCCTGCATCAGCACATCGGGAATATCGGCCTTGCCAGCGAGATCGGGGCGCGCGCCCTTGTGGCGCGGATCCTCATGGTTGCCGATATAGTACCACGGCCAGCCGTAGAAGGCGCCATCCCGAACCGACGTGGCGTATTCGAACGGCACATTGTCGCCGAGTGCGTCGCGCTCGTTGACGACGCACCACAGCGCACCGGTCGCCGGCTGGACAGTCATGCCCGAACAGTTGCGCAGGCCGGTGGCAACGATGCGGCCGTTCTTGCCGTCCGGGTCGAAGGCCTGCACGTCGGCGCGGCCTTCTTCGGAGCCCCAGGTGGCGCCCAGCGGCTTCGCCTTGACCCACGCGTCCAAGCCGCCATCCGGCTCCTTGCCCATATCCTCGGCGACGTTCGAACCCGAGCCGACCGACAGATAGAGCGTCTTGCCATCAGGCGAAAAGACGATGTCGCGCGTCCAGTGATGGTTCGAGGGAATGTTGTCGAGGATGGTTTCCGGTTCGCCCGATGCCTTCAGGTCGTCCTTGCGGTAGGCAAAGCGCACGATGCTGTCGCTGTTGGCGACATAGACCCATTGCGGGTCATCGCCTGGCGGATAGAAGGCAATGCCATAGGGTTGGTTGAGATTGCCGGCGAAGATGCCGTCTTCGGCAGGCTTGGCGCTGTCCTTGGACAGCCGATAGACGCGGATCTGGTTGGCTTCGCTGTCGGCGACGAACAGGTCGCCATTGGGTGCGACGCGCACGACTCGCGGATTGTCGATGCCGGAGGCAATCAGCTCGGCCGAAAAGCCGGGCGGCAATTGCGGTTTGGCGTCCGCTGGCCTTTCGGCAAGGCCGGCGCCGTTCGAGGCCGATTTGGTGACATAGGGCTTCGGCAGCTCTTCCGGCGTTATCAGCCGGCGCACCCCGGGATTGTCGGCGCGCCAGTCGCCGAAGGCGGCCGCGCCCTTCAGCACCGGCTGATCGGCCTGCTGGGCGAACGCCACGCTTGTCAGCAAGAGGGCGGGAAGCACCAGTCCGGCCAATCGGATCATTTTGTCCTCCATCGGGTCGCGAAGGAACCAACGGCCGGTCTGTCCCCGGGTTCCGCCTCAGATGCGCTGGAAGCGAAAGTCCGGGTTCTGGTCTATGTCCCGGCGGCTAAAAAATCGTCATCGAGGCGTTTTTCCAGCGCGACCAGATCCGCCGGCAACGGCAGGCCCATGGCACGCATTTCCTGCAGCTTTTCGCGCAATTGTTCCTGGATTTCGTGCTGGTCTTCCGGCTGGTTGACCATCTCCTCGAGCAGCAGGCTGATCCGGGCCTTGAGTTCTTCGAGTGCCATTCTTTTTCTCCTCAGCAGCCTTGTTCGATTCAGGATCCAGGTGCGGAGATTCAGGTCAGGCCGTTTGCAGGCCGGCTGAATATCAATACACCTAGCGCAACATGCGCGATATCAGCTGCGCGGTATAATCGACCATCGGCACGATGCGGGCGTAGTTGAGCCGGGTTGGACCGATGACGCCGAGCGCGCCGACGACGCGGGCATCCTTGTCGCGATAGGGCGCGACCACCAGCGACGAGCCCGACAGCGAGAACAGCTTGTTTTCCGAACCGATGAAGATGCGCACGCCCGATCCCTGCTCGGCCAGATCAAGCAGCTGGATCAGCCCATCCTGCGTCTCCATGTCCTCGAACAAATGCCGCAGCAATTCGATATCGGCCTGGGCGGTGACGTTTTCGAGCAGATTGGCGCGGCCGCGCACGATGAGCCGCGCCGGCAGGCCGCTGTCGGCGCCAGCCCACACCGCCAGGCCCTTCTCGACGAGGTCTTGCGACAGCGTATCAAGCGCCGCCCGTGTCTCTTCCTTGATGCGCGCGATCTCGACCCGGGCTTCGGCCAGCGTACGGCCGCGAATATGCGCATTGAGGAAATTCGACGCCTCGTGCAGTTGCGAGACGGTGATGCCGGCGGGCAGCTCGACGACGCGGTTTTCGACATCGCCATTCTGTGACACCAGCACGGCCAGCGCCTTGGTCGGCTCCAGCTGGATGAATTCGATATGCTTCAGCGCCACCTCGTTCTTGGCGGCCAGCACCAGGCCGGCGCCGCGCGACATGCCCGACAGCATCTGGCTGGCCTCGGTCAGCATGTGCTCCAGCGTCGCGCCCGAGCCGGAGGCCCGCACCTGTGCCTCGATGGTACGGCGCTCCTCGTCGGAGAGGTCGCCAAGCTCCATGAAGGCGTCGACGAAGAAGCGCAGGCCCGCCTGCGTCGGCAGCCGGCCGGCGGAGATGTGCGGAGCGTAGATCAGGCCAAGATGCTCGAGGTCGCTCATCACGTTGCGGATGGTGGCCGGCGACAGTGAGGAGGGCAGGATGCGCGACAGGCTGCGCGAGCCCACGGGCTCGCCATCCCTGAGATAAGAATCGACGATGCGCCGGAAGATGTCACGCGAGCGCATATCCAGCGATTGCAGAGCGGGCGACAGCAAACTGGGTTCGGCGACTGCTTTGGTCATGTGGCCAAAAACCTCCGGCCCAAGAATATAGACTTACACTAGGCTCGCGCAACCCAGTGTCTGTGTCAGGCACCCGGTGTCTGGCCAGATCACCCGGTGCCGCGTTTGCGGCCGTCAGGCCATTTTCCTTTGCGCCATAGGCCCCATGCGGCTACAAGCCGGCCAAGATTTCAAAAAGTGACAAGAAAGTAGCCTGAATGCGACCCTCCAAACGCCAATTCGACGAAATGCGCGCCATCTCCTTCGAGCGCGGCGTCTCCAAGCATGCCGAAGGCTCATGCCTGGTGAAGTTCGGCGACACCCATGTCCTGTGCACCGCCAGCCTCGAGGAAAAGGTGCCCGGCTGGATGCGCAATTCCGGCAAGGGCTGGGTGACGGCCGAATATGGCATGCTGCCGCGCTCGACCGGCGAGCGCATGCGCCGCGAGGCTTCCGCCGGCAAGCAGGGCGGCCGCACGCTGGAAATCCAACGCCTGATCGGCCGTTCGCTGCGCGCCGTGGTCGATTTGCAGGCGCTGGGCGAGCAGCAGATCACCGTCGATTGCGACGTCATCCAGGCCGATGGCGGCACCCGTACCGCCTCGATCACCGGCGGCTGGGTGGCGCTTTATGACTGCCTGCGCTGGATGGAAGCCCGCCAGATGGCCAGTGTCGCCAAGGTGCTGAAGGACCATGTCGCGGCGATCTCCTGCGGCATTCATGACGGCCAGCCTGTCATCGACCTCGATTATCTCGAGGATTCCTCGGCCGGCACCGACGCCAATTTCGTCATGACCGGCAAGGGCGGCATCGTCGAGATCCAGGGCACCGCCGAGGGCGAGCCGTTCTCGGAAGACCAGTTCGGAGAACTGATGGGCCTGGCCAAGAAAGGCATCCAACGCCTTGTCAGCCTGCAGCAGATGGCGGTGGCTTAGGCCATTGGTTTTCTGGTGACACCCTCCGCCATCCTGGAATCAGCCCTGTACGTCACCGATCTGGCGGCGGCGGAAGAATTTTATGTCAACATCCTCGGCCTCACCCTCCTCGGCAAGGTCGACGGCCGCCACCTCTTCTTCCGCTGCGGGGCCGGCGTGCTGCTCATCTTCAACGCCGAGGCAACCAGGATCCCGCCGGCGCCCGACGCCCGACTGCCGGTGCCGCCGCATGGCACGGTCGGCGAAGGTCATCTCTGCTTTGCGGCAACCGCCGACGAAATCGCCGGCTGGAAAGCGCATCTGGCGACAAAAAGAATCGCCATCGAAAGCGAATTCGAATGGCCGCAAGGTGGCCGTTCGATCTATATACGCGACCCCTCGGGCAATTCGATCGAGTTCGCCGAGCCGAGAATCTGGGGCCTTTGATGCATACTCTTGATGGCAAGAAGATCGTCGTTGCCAGCCACAATGCGGGCAAGCTGCGCGAATTCGCCGATTTGATGGGGCCGTTCGGCTTCGAGGCGAAGTCGGCCAAGGCCTTTGGCCTGCCGGAGCCGGAAGAGACCGGCACCACTTTCGAGGAAAATGCCTACATCAAGGCGCTCGCCGCCGCACAGGCGACCGGCCTGCCGGCGCTGTCGGACGATTCTGGCCTCTGTGTCGACGCGCTCGATGGCGCGCCCGGTGTCTACACCGCCAACTGGGCCGAAACGCCGGATGGCAGCAGAGACTTCGCCATGGCCATGCAGCGCACCGAAGTGGCGCTGCAGGAAGTCGGCGCCGCCGCGGCCGAGCAGCGCAAGGGCCGCTTTGTCGCCGTCATTTGTCTGGCCTTTCCCGATGGCGAGGCCGAATATTATCGCGGCGAGGCCGAAGGCACGCTGGTCTGGCCGCCGCGCGGCGAGCTTGGTTTCGGCTATGATCCGGTGTTTTTGCCCGATGGTTTCGAAAAAACCTTCGGCGAGATGAGCGCCGAGGAAAAACACGGCTGGAAACCCGGCCAGGCCACGGCGCTCTCACATCGCGCCCGTGCTTTCCAGAAATTCGCCAAAGCGAGATTGGGCTCGGCATGACTGGATCCGGCATCACCATGCCGCTGGATCGCAGCCCCGGCTTCGGCGTCTACATCCATTGGCCGTTCTGCGCGGCCAAGTGCCCCTATTGCGACTTCAACAGCCATGTCCGCCACCAGCCGGTCGACCAGGAGCGCTTTGCCGCCGCCTTCGAGGCGGAATTGGCAACCATGCGTCAGCGCACCGGTCCGCGCGAGGTGACCAGCATCTTCCTCGGCGGCGGCACGCCGTCGCTGATGAAGCCGGAAACGGTGGCCAGGGTTCTGGACGCGGTGGCGAAGAACTGGACGGTGCCTGACGGTATCGAGGTGACGCTGGAGGCCAACCCATCCTCGGTCGAGGCCGAACGCTTTCGCGGCTACCGGGCGGCGGGCGTCAATCGCGTCTCGCTCGGCGTGCAGGCGCTGAACGATAAGGATTTGCGTTTCCTCGGCCGGCTGCACAATGTCGACGAAGCGCTGCATGCCATCGGCCTGGCCCGGGAAATCTTTCCGCGCTTGTCCTTTGACCTGATCTATGCCCGACCCGGCCAGACGCCGGAAGACTGGGCAGCGGAGCTCGAACAGGCGATCGGCCATGCCGCCGATCATCTGTCGCTCTACCAGCTGACCATCGAGGAAGGCACGCCGTTCCACGCGCTGCATGCGGCAAAAAAGTTCATCATCCCCGACAATGACCACGCCGCCGATCTCTATGCGCTGACGCAGGAGATCACCACGGCACACGGCCTGCCGGCCTACGAGATTTCCAACCATGCCCGGCCGGGCGCCGAAAGCCGGCACAATCTGACCTATTGGCGCTATGGCGAATATGTCGGCGTCGGCCCCGGCGCGCATGGCCGATTCGTCGAGAATGGCCGCCGCACGGTGACGATCGCCGAGCGGATGCCGGAAACCTGGGCCAACCTCGTCGAGGCCAAGGGCCATGGTGTCACCGGCGGTGAAATCCTGACGCGCTCGGAGGAGGCCGACGAGTTCCTGCTGATGGGGCTGAGGCTCGCCGAAGGCATCGACCTCTCGCGCTACGAGGCGTTTTCCGGGCGCGGCCTGTCGACGGCACGGCTGTCGACGCTGCAGGGCGAGGGGCTGGTGGCGCCGATCGGCAATGCACGGCTGCGCGCCACGCCGGCCGGCATGATCGTGCTCGACGCCGTGGTGGCGGACCTGGCGCGGTAGCCTTTGAAAAACGTCCTCTTTATCTGCAGCCAGAACCGCTTGCGGAGCCCGACCGCCGAGCAGGTGTTTTCCACGCGCCGGGATATCGAGGTCGCATCGGCGGGGACCAACCATGACGCCGACACGCCGCTGACGCATGATTTGGTGGAGTGGGCCGACATCATCTTCGTCATGGAAAAGGCGCACCGCACCAAACTGCAGAAGAAATTCAAGACGAGCCTGAAGAAGGCGAGGGTCATCTGCCTCGATATACCGGACAACTATGAATTCATGGACCTGGAGCTGATTGACCTTCTGAAGGCGCGCGTTTCACGCTATCTGGGGTGAACCAGATCCTCGCCGTCCTCGAATCCGCGCCGCATTGCCCCATCTCCGCCCAGGATGACGAAGCGAGAGCAATCGCGGAGGTCGCGCTTGTCAGGCGTCGTGCTTGAAACGGCGCTTGCCGCGATCCTTCTCGGCATGCGCCTCACCGTTCCGGGCCGGTTTGGCATCGGCCTTTTCGCGGCGAACGCTGTGCTGGTCGTTCATCGGATGCGGCGGCACGCCTTCTCTGGCGGTTTTCGTTTCAAGGCGGGTGATGAAGATATCGAAGCGATTGGGCATCGTACGGTCAGTGCTCCGTCGTGCTGTCTGGTTCGTTGTCGGAAAGCCTGACATTCGTCGGCAAGGCGGTTGTCGCCCGCTTTGTCAGGCTAGTATCGGTCTTGGCTGGCAGGCGCTTGTCCCTGGGTACGGCGACGCGCTTGCGGCCGGCATAGTAGGGTTCGAAAGCGTCCTGTATCCTTAGGCTGTCCATCCTGTCCTCCTCCGGAATCAGGGGCTAAATCTGCCAATTCCGGTTTGGTTCCCCACTGTGGCGAAGGCATGGCGATTGCCTTACATCGGCGTGAGCTTTTGCAAGCCGGCACCAGCCATGCCAAACAAGATTTGGCAGGCCAGACAGGGCTGAACGGAGACGGCATCAGTGACCGATGAGACGGGCAAGCGCAGCTATGTGGTCGGGCAGACCGAGATCGCGGCCCGTCCGCTCGAGCCGGCACTCTATCTGGTGGCCACCCCGATCGGCAATCTCGCCGACATCACGCTGCGCGCGCTGCAGACGCTGGCTGCAGCCGACATCGTCGCTTGCGAGGACACAAGGGTGTCGCGCGTGCTGCTCGACCGCTACGGCATCCGACGCCGCACCACCGCCTATCACGAGCACAATGCCGGCGAAGCCGGGCCGAAGCTGATATCAGCCCTTCAGGCCGGCCAGAGCGTGGCGCTGATTTCCGACGCCGGCACGCCGCTGGTCTCCGATCCCGGCTATCGCTTGGTTGGCGAGGCGATCGACCACGGCATTCGCGTCGTGCCGATCCCCGGCCCGTCGGCGCCGCTTGCCGCGCTGACCGCATCCGGCCTGCCATCCGACGCCTTCATGTTCGCCGGATTTTTGCCAGTCAAATCAGGCCAGCGGCTGACGCGGCTGGAAGCGCTGAAGGCGGTGCCGGCGACGCTGATCTTCTTCGAATCGCCGCGGCGGCTGGCCGAGTCGCTCGGCGCCATGGTCGAAGCGCTCGGCGGCGAACGCAAAGCCGCCATCGGCAGGGAACTGACCAAGACCTTCGAGGAAATGCGCATCGGCACGCTGCGGGCGCTGGCCGACCATTATGCGGCGGCCGACACGCCGAAGGGCGAGATCGTCGTCTGCGTCGGCCCCGCCGAGGCCAAGCCGGACGAGCCGGCCGATATTGACCGGCTGCTGTTGTCGCTTGCCGCCGAAATGCCGGCCTCCAAGGCGGCAGCGGAAGCTGCCAAGATGACCGGCGGCCAGAAACAGGCGCTCTATCGGCGGCTGCTGGAGCTCAAGGATGCCTCAGGAGAAGGCGACGGTGGCTGAGCGTCCGAGCGCCAGCCGCCAGAAAGCCTATCGGCGCGGCCATCGCGGCGAATGGCTGGCGGCGGCAGCTTTGATGCTGAAGGGCTACCGCATTCTCGCGCGCCGCCATCGCACCCGCTTCGGCGAGATCGACCTGATCGCGCGACGTGGCGACCTGGTGCTGTTCGTCGAGGTCAAGGTACGGCGCACGCTGATGGAAGCCATGGAGGCGATCGGTCACGAATCGGAGCGTCGCATCGAGGGCGCCGCCGATATCTGGCTGTCGCGACAGCCGGACTACGGCAAACTGTCAATGCGCTTCGACATGGTCGCAGTGCTACCCTGGCGCTGGCCGGTGCATGTCGAGAACGCGTTTTATGGACGGAATTAGAGGGAGCTACTGACGGGCGTTGCTCGCCCTTCGCTGGCTCCCTGCCCTTCGGGCGTTCAGTCTCCTTCAAAAGGTCCACTGGACCTTCTGATCCGCCCGAAGGCGGACCGGGCCTTCACCGTTCGTCGTTCGGAAAGCCAAGCAATTGGCTTTCCGTCCGCTACGCGGACCACTCCTCACCCCCAGATCATCAACGCCACCAGTCCGACAATCCCCACCACCAGCCGCCACCAGCCGAACAGCGAGTAGCCGTTGCGCGAGACGTAATCGAGCAGGTAGCGGACGACGATAAGCGCGGTGACGAAGGCTGCGACGAAGCCGATGGCGATGATCGGCAAGTCGGCCGTGGTCAGCACGTTGCGGTTCTTGAACAGGTCGAAGGCAAAGGCGCCGACCATGGTCGGGATGGCGAGGAAGAAGGAAAATTCCGCCGCCGCCCGCTTGTCGACGCCCAACAGCAGCGCGCCGACGATGGTCGAGCCGGAGCGCGACGTGCCGGGGATCAGCGACAGGCACTGGAAAAGCCCGATCTGCAGATAAAGCCGGGTCGGGAAGCGCTCGACGTCGCGGTAGACCGGCTTCAGGTTCATGCGGTCGACCGCCAGCAGCACGACGCCGCCGATGATCAGCATGATGCAGATCAGCCGTGGCGATTCGAACAGCACTGTCTTGATGAAATCATGCGCCAGCGCGCCGATGATCGCCGCCGGCAGGAAGGCAATGAGGATGCCGATGACGAAATGCCGCGTCAGCCGGTCATGCGGCAGGTCGAGCAGCATCTGCCACAGGCGGCGGAAATAGACGCTCAAAATTGCCAGGATGGCGCCGAGCTGAATCAGGATCTCGAAGGCCTTGCCGGTCGAATGGAAGCCGAGGAAATGGCCGGCGAGCAGGATATGGCCGGTCGAGGACACTGGTATGAACTCGGTCAACCCCTCCAGCAGGCCGAGCAGCAGGGCTTCGACGATGGTCTGGCTTTCCATGGCTACCTCGGCTTTGCGCGACGGCTAACAGAACGGCTTGCTTGTCATGGCGTTGAAGTCCCCCTATAGGTCGCAACACCCTGACGGCCCGCTAACCGGGCGGCCAAGACTTACCGGTGCGCCCGGCGATTCGCCAGTGCGCTTTATCATCGCGGAACCATGCTGACGCTTTTCCATCACCCCATGTTCGCCACCTGCCGCTTCGTCCGCCTTGCCTTTGGCGAGTATGGCGAGGAGCTGGCGCTGATCGAGGAAAAGCCGTGGACACGGCGCAAGGAGTTTTTGGCGCTGAACCCGGCCGGCACGCTGCCGATCCTGCTCGCCGAAGGCGACGTGCCGATCGTCGGCGCGACGGTCATCGCTGAATATCTCGACGAGACGCGCGGTGTTCTGAAGCGCGACAAGCGGCTGTTCGCCGAAGACCCGATGCAGCGCGCCGAAATCCGCCGGCTGACCGACTGGTACCTCAACAAGGCCGAGAGCGAGGTCACAAGGCATCTGGTGCGCGAACGCGTGCTGAAGCCGGTCATGCCGGAAACGGCGGGCGGCGGCTCGCCCGATTCGGGCGCCATCCGCGCGGCGCGCGCCAACATCCGCCAGCACATGAAATACACCAACTGGCTGGCCGGCACCCGCCATTGGTTGGCCGGCGGCAGGGTCACCTATGCCGACCTTGCAGCCGCCGCGACGCTGTCGGTGCTCGATTATCTCGGCGAGATCGACTGGCGCGAACATGCCGCGGCGCGCGAATGGTACACGCGGGTGAAGTCGCGACCCTCGTTCAGGCCGCTCTTGACCGACCGCGTGCGCGGCCTGTCGCCGGTGTCGCATTATGCGGACCTCGACTTCTGACGCCGCAAAACTGCGCGCGCTGATTGACGCGGAGGCGCATCGCGCCGGCTTCGATGCCATAGCCGTCACCTCTCCCGACGCGATCCCGTTGGCGCCGGCGCGCCTGGCCGAATTCGTCGCCGACGGCTTTCACGGCTCGATGGACTGGATCGCCGAGACGATCGCGCGCCGGGGTGAACCGACAGCGCTATGGCCTGAAGTGCGCTCGATTATCGTGCTGGCGATGAATTACGGCCCCGACCATGATCCACGTGCGCTGCAAGCCAGGCGCGACCGGGGCGCCATCTCGGTCTATGCGCAAAACCGCGACTATCACGAGGTGATGAAGGGCCGGCTGAAGGAGATCGCCGGCAAGATCGTGGCGCGCGCCGGCGGCGACGTGAAGGTGTTTGTCGACACCGCACCGGTCATGGAAAAGCCGCTGGCGGAAGCCGCCGGGCTTGGCTGGCAGGGAAAACACACCAATCTGGTCAGCCGCGAGCACGGCTCCTGGCTGTTCCTCGGCACCATCTTCACCACGGCCGAACTGGCGCCCGACCGAGCCGAGATCGACCACTGCGGCTCCTGCCGGGCTTGCCTCGACGCCTGCCCGACCGATGCTTTCCCGGCGCCCTACCGGCTCGATGCGCGGCGCTGTATTTCGTATCTCACCATCGAGAACAAGGGACCGATCCCGCATGAATTTCGCGAGAAGATCGGCAATCGCATCTATGGCTGCGACGATTGTCTGGCCGCTTGCCCGTGGAACAAGTTCGCTCGGGTAGCCTCAGAAGCAAAACTCGCCGCACGCGACGATTTGCGCGAGCCGCCGCTTGGCCAACTGCTCGAACTGGACGACGCGGCCTTCCGCGCCTTCTTCTCGGGTTCACCAATAAAGCGCATCGGCCGCGATCGCTTCATCCGCAACGTGCTGATCGCCGCCGGCAATTCCGGCGAGGCCGCCCTTGCAGGCCGTGTCCGGAATCTGCTCGCCGACGCCTCGCCACTGGTGCGCGGCGCGGCAATATGGGCGCTGGCGCGGCTGGTGCCGGATGCCGAATATTCCGAGCGGGCCGAGACCGGCCTGAAGACCGAGAGCGATGATGCCGTGCGCGAGGAATGGCGTCTGGCACGGCCAACCAGGACGCATGCATGAGCGAAAAGCAGATCTTCATCTTCGGCGCCGGCTATTCTGGCAAGGCCTTTGCCCGCGCCAATCCGGGCGCCGCCACGATTTTCGGTACGACGCGTTCGCCGGAGAAATTCGAGCCGCTACGGCAGGCCGGCATCGCACCGCTGCTGTTCGACGGCGCTCTGACTGGTGAAATCGCCGATGCACTAAACAAAACGACGCATCTGGTGATTTCGGTCGCCCCGGAAGAGGCTGGCGATCCCGTGTTGAGTGCCGCCCGGGAGGTGATCGCCCAAATGCCGGCGCTGGAATGGATCGGCTATCTCTCCACCGTCGGCGTCTATGGCGATTATGGCGGCGCCTGGGTCAACGAAAAGACCACGTGCCGGCCGGTGTCGAAACGCTCCATTATGCGGGTCGAGGCTGAGCAGCAGTGGCTGAAGCTCGGCGAGCAGATCGGCCGGCCAGTGGCGATCCTGCGCCTGTCCGGCATTTACGGCCCTGGCCGCAATGGGCTGGTCAATCTGGAAAACGGTACCGCGCGACGGCTGGTCAAGCCCGGTCAGGTGTTCAACCGCATCCATTGCGACGACATTGCCGGCGCTCTCTGGCAGCTGATCAAAGGTAATGCAGGCGGCATCTTCAACGTCACCGATGACGAGCCGGCGCCGCCGCAGGATGTCGTCGCCTATGCCGCATCGCTGATGGGCATCGAACCGCCGCCCGAAATTCCGTTCGAGACCGCCCAACTTTCGCCCATGGCGCGGTCCTTCTATGGCGAGAACAAGCGTGTCGCCAATGCGGCGATCAAGGCGGCGGGCTATCGCCTTCGCTTTCCGGACTACCGCGCTGCCTTCGACCATATGTGGGCAAGTGGCGACTGGCGCGAGGGCGAGGCGCGCAGCCCGATGAAGCGCTGACGATCGAAGCGTCATGCGTTGCGTGCTATGATTCGGGCTGAGATTGCGGTGGGGATCCGGTTTCATGAAGACAGCGACGCGGTCATCCTTGGGCAGGAAATCGCTGCTGGCGGCACTTGGTCTGCTTGCCCTGACCGGTCTCGCCGTGCAACCGGCGATGGCCGAGGAACGGGCAAAGGACCTGTTCGGCGCGGAAAAACTGCCGACCGCGACCGCGGCGCAGTCGATAGGCTTCTATTCCAAGGGCTGTTTTGCCGGCGGTGTCGCCATTCCCATGGATGGCCCGACCTGGGAGGTGATGCGGCCGTCGCGCAACCGCCGCTGGGGTCATCCGGCGCTGATCGCGCTGATCGAGAAACTGTCGCGCGATGCCGCCGTCGACGGCTGGCCAGGCCTTCTGATCGGCGACATCGCCCAGCCGCGCGGCGGCCCGATGCTGACCGGCCACGCCTCGCACCAGATAGGCCTCGATGCCGATATCTGGCTGACGCCGATGCCCAGCCGCCCGCTGTCGATGGCGCAGCGCGAATCGATGAGCGCCACCTTGATGGTCGACGAGAAGACGCATCTGGTGAAGGACGCGCTGTGGAAGCCGCAGCACACCGCACTCCTGAAGCGGGCGGCGGGCTACCCGGAAGTCGAGCGCATCCTGGTCAATCCCGGCATCAAGAAAAAGCTCTGCGACACCGTCAAGGGCGACCGCACCTGGTTGCGCAAGATCCGGCCGTTCTGGGGCCACGACTATCATTTCCACATGCGCATCGGCTGCCAGCCGGGCTCGCCCAACTGCAAGGCGCAGGAAGCGACGCCCGATGATGACGGTTGCGGCAAGCCGCTGGCCTGGTGGTTCACGGAAGAACCGTGGCGGCCCAACAAGAACCCGGATGCGCCGAAGGCGCGCGATGTGATGACGATGGCCAACCTGCCCAAGGAATGCCGCGCCGTCCTCGACGCGCCTGGCCCTGCCTCGGCCGAGGCGGCGACCTATCACGGCGGCGCCATGCCGGTCGTGGTCGCCGCACCCGAACCGGAAGCGTCGCCCCAACCCGCCACAACGGCCAGTGGCGACGGCGATTTGCCAAGCGCGGCAAATGCTTTCGCGGCGACGCCCAGAATGGGCGCCCCCGTTCCCCGACCCCGGCCGCCTGTGAACTCGCGGCCGCCTGTGAACTGACTGCGCTGCGCCATCGGCCGGCTCAATCGGTTTAGCGGCCGTTTTTTGCGAAACAGTGGCCGATTGGCCGCAGAAGCTCACTGCGCGCGCTACCGGGCTCGAAAACCGTTTCCCTTTTCAAACTCATGCGCTAGTCAACGGAAGAACGGCGACACGCCGTCAGGGGGCGCCGGGGACGGACGAGAGCATGCCAAGCGTAAGCGATACCGACACGTTGCGGTTTCCGATCCTGATCGGCGACATTGGCGGCACCAATGCACGCTTTTCGATCGTGCTCGACGCCAATTCCGAACCGACCGAGCCGCAAATCGTCCAGACCGCCAATTTCAACACCATCGACGAGGCGATCCAGGCGGCGGTGCTCGACCGCTCGTCGGTCCGCCCCAATTCGGCGGTGCTGGCGGTGGCCGGTCCGGTCGACGGCGACGAGATCGAACTCACCAACTGCCCGTGGGTCGTCAAGCCGAGGCAGATGTTCGCCAGCCTGGGCTTGAGCGACATTGTCGTGCTCAACGATTTCGAGGCGCAGGCGCTGGCCGTCGTCGCGCTCGGCGAAGAGCATATGGAAAAGATCGGCGGCGGCACGCCGGAGCCCAATGCCGGCCGCGTCGTGCTGGGTCCCGGTACCGGTCTCGGCGTCGCCGGGCTGGTCTATGCCTTGCGCCACTGGATTCCGGTGCCCGGCGAGGGCGGCCATATGGACATCGGCCCGCGCTCACCGCGCGATTTCGAGGTCTTCCCGCATATAGAGAAGCTCGAGGGCCGCATTTCCGGTGAGCAGATCCTGTGTGGCCGCGGCCTGGTCAACGTCTACCGGGCGGTGGCCAAGGCGGACGGCAAACCGTCGCCCTTCACCACGCCGGCCGAGGTCACTGGTGCGGCCTTGGCCAAGACCGATCCGGTGGCTGAGGAAGCGCTGGAAACCTTCGTCACTTGCCTCGGGCGCACCGCCGGCGACCTTGCCTTGGTCTTCATGAGCCGTGGCGGCGTGTTTTTGACCGGCGGCATCGCGCAAAAGATTGTGCCGGCGCTGAAAGCAGGCAATTTCCGCGCTGCCTTCGAGGACAAGGCGCCGCACAGCGCGCTGATGCGCACCATGCCGGTCTATGTCATCACCCATCCGCTGGCGGCACTTCTGGGTCTTGCCGCCTATGCCAAGAACCCGTCGCTGTTCGGCGTCCAGACGGCGGGCCGCCGCTGGCAGGCCTGAAAGCCAGCGCGAAGCGCTCGCACCCGCGACGAAGTTAATCAGCCGCGGGCATAGGCAATCAGGCCGCAGGGCGTTAAGAGGGGTGCCGAATTTGCAGCCCCGGTCCCACGAGGCGGAAAACCACAAAGCGCTCCCGATTTGACACTTCAAGCTCCAAACAAACAAAAAGCCCGGCCCGGCGAGGTCACGGCGGTGCTCCGCCGCATCCTCGCTGAAAACGGCAATGAGTATCGCTGGACCTATGTCGTTGCCGTCACCTGCCTGCTGATCGTTTCCGGCACCACTGCCTTCACAGCGTGGATCATGGCCCCGATGATCAACCAGATATTCTACGAACGGCGCGGCGATATGCTCTGGTTGATCTGCGCCGGTTTCATGGGATCCTCCCTGCTGCGCGGCTTCGCCGGTTACGGCCAGGCAGTCGCGTTGGCCAGTATCGGCAACAATCTGGTCGCGCGCTACCAGAAGCGCAGCTTCGACCATCTGATGAAGCTCGGCGTCAACTTCTTCAACGACACACGTTCCGGTCGGCTGGCGGCACAGGTCAGCGAGAATGTCGGCGGCGTTCGCGATCTGCTGTCGCTGACACTGACCTCTATCAGCCGCGACGCGGTCACGCTGGTCGCTCTCGTCGGCGTCATGATCTACCAGGATCCGGTGTTGTCGCTCAGCTCGCTGCTGATCGGCCCTCCGCTGATCTGGGCCGTCGTCTACATCACCCGCCGATTGCGGCGTATCAACCGGGAATCCGTCCTGATCAATTCGCGGCTGAACGGGTCCGTGCAGGAGGCCACGCAAGGCATCGCCATCGTCAAGGCCTTCACCTTGGAGGCCGAGCTGGCGCGCCGCATCGGCATCATGGCGGACACGGCCGAGCAGCGTAACAACAAGATCGCCCGCGTATCGGAGCGGCTGTCGCCGATTTCCGAGATTCTGGGCGGTCTCGCCGTCACCTCCGTGCTTGCCTATTCCGGCTACCGGGCGCTCTATCTTGGGCAGCCGCCGGGCGCGGTGTTTTCCTTCATCACCGCGCTGATCATGGCCTACGATCCGGCAAGACGCCTGGCGCGCACACAGGTGGGCATGGAACGTGCGCTGGTCAACGCGCGCATGATCTACGAGTTGCTCGACCTGGAGCCGAAACAGGGCGACGCGCCCGATGCTGTCGAGGCCAGGATCATCACCGGCGAGGTGCGCTTCGACAATGTGACGTTCGGCTACAGCGCCGACATGCCGGTGCTGAGGGATCTGAGCTTTACCGCCGCCGCCGGCAAGGTGACGGCCATCGTCGGTGCGTCGGGCGCCGGCAAGTCGACGCTGGTGGCGCTCTTGCAGCGCTTCTACGACGTCGACCAGGGCAGCATCGAGGTCGATGGCCAGGACATCTCGAAGGTGACAAAGCATTCGCTGCGGCAGCAGATCGCCTATGTGGCGCAGGCGCCCTATCTGTTCGAAGGCACGATCCGCGACAACATCCGCTACGGCCGGCTGTCGGCCACGGACGCCGAGATCGAGCAGGCGGCGAAACAGGCGGCAGCCGACGAGTTCATCCGCGCGCAGCCGCAAGGTTACGATACGCCGGTCGGCGAAGGCGGCTCGACCCTTTCCGGCGGCCAGCGCCAGCGCGTCTCCATCGCCCGCGCCATCGTGCGCCAGGCACCGATCCTGCTGCTGGACGAGGCGACCTCGGCGCTCGACAACGAGGCGGAGGCCCGCGTCCAGGAAGCGCTGACCCATGTCATGCAAGGTCGCACGACCATCGTCATAGCGCATCGGCTGTCGACGGTGGTCAATGCCGACCACATCATCGTGCTGGAAGAGGGACGTCTGGTCGAGGAAGGCACCCATGCGACGCTGATGGCCGACCCGGACAGCATCTATTCCCGCTTCCATCGCATCCAGGGCAAGAAGGGGCTGGGGCTTGTCGATGACAGCAAGCCGATCCAAACTCCGGTCCGGGCCACGCGTGCGAAGAAGACTGCTGTGAGGAGCACATGAGCGAAGCAGGCGATATGGGCCTGGTGGTAGTGGGCGCTGCCGGCCGCATGGGCCAGACGCTGATCCGCGCCATCCACACCATTCCGGGCGCCCGCGTCATCGGCGCCGTCGAGCGCGCGGATTCGCCTCATCTTGGCAAGGATGCCGGCGAGCTGGCTGGCATCGGCATCATCAATGTGCCGATATCAGGCGATCCGCTGCCGGTTTTCGCCAAGGCCGACGGGGTGCTCGATTTCACTACCCCGGCCTCGACGGTCGAATTCGCCGGCTACGCGGCGCAGGCGCGCATCGTCCATGTCATCGGCACGACCGGCTGTTCAGCCGACGACAATGCCAGGATCGCAGCGGCGGCGCGCCATGCCACGATCGTCAAGTCGGGCAATATGAGCCTCGGCGTCAATCTGCTGGCTGTGCTGGTCGAACAGGCGGCGCGCGCACTCGACGCCGAGGATTTCGACATCGAGATCCTCGAAATGCACCACAAGCACAAGGTCGACGCGCCGTCGGGCACCGCACTGCTGCTCGGCGAGGCCGCCGCCACCGGGCGCGGCGTAGCACTGGCCGGCAACGACGTGCGTTCACGCGACGGCCATACGGGTGTGCGAAAGACCGGCTCGATCGGCTTTGCCACGCTGCGCGGCGGCTCTGTCGTCGGTGACCACAGCGTGATCCTGGCCGGCACCGGCGAGCGCATCACGCTGTCCCACCATGCCGAGGACCGCGCCATCTTCGCCCGCGGCGCCGTCAAGGCGGCACTGTGGGCCCGTGGCAAGAAGCCAGGACTGTATTCGATGCGGGACGTGCTCGGCCTGAGCTGAGCAAACCAAACCACCCTTTGTTTTAACGCAATTCCGGACGGAAAACCGCTTCACACTCTTCCTGGAATTGCTCTTGTAGGGAGCAAAAATGTCGAGAACCCTCGTGCTCGTGCGCCATGGCCAGAGCGAATGGAATTTGAAGAACCTGTTCACCGGCTGGCGCGATGTCGACCTGACCGAGCAGGGCCACGCCGAGGCCAAGGCCGCCGGGCAAAAACTCAGGGCGCGCGGCCTGAAATTCGACATCGCCTTCACCTCGGCGCTGACGCGGGCGCAGAAAACCTGCCAGCACATTCTCGACGCGGTCGGCCAGAGCGATCTGAAGACAATCCGCGACCAGGCGTTGAACGAGCGCGACTATGGGGACCTCTCCGGCCTCAACAAGGACGACGCCCGCAAGAAGTGGGGCGAGGAGCAGGTGCATGTCTGGCGCCGCTCCTACGACGTGCCGCCGCCCGGCGGCGAAAGCCTGAAGGACACCGGCGCCCGCGTCTGGCCCTACTATTTGCATGACATGCAGTCGCACGTGCTACGTGGCGGCACCGTGCTGGTCGCCGCGCACGGCAATTCGCTGCGCGCGCTGATCATGGCGCTGGACGGCAAGTCGGGCGAGGAGATCGTCAAGCTGGAACTCGGCACCGGCGTACCGGTCATCTACCAGCTCAACCCCGATTCGACGGTAGCGTCGAAGGAAGTGCTGGAGGGCTGAGCCGGCAAGCGGCGAACCGCTTTGAAAAAAGCGCGTTGACAGCCATCGCTTGCCCGCTTACATGAGCCCGCACCAGCCCAGATGGCGGAATTGGTAGACGCGCACGGTTCAGGTCCGTGTTCCGCAAGGAGTGGAGGTTCGAGTCCTCTTCTGGGCACCAAATTCCCGTCTCGAATCGTTTGACGGTTCAGAGACGCAGACAAAGAAAGCCCGGTTCGTCCGGGCTTTTTTCGTCTGGCGAGACGCCAGGCCGACTGGGTTGTCCACCACCCAAGTATGATCCAATATCTGTTACACGGTATGTTGTGCTGGCTTTTGGCAGTAAAGTGCACGCATGAGCAGTTATCTCAACGTAAGCGCAGACGACGTCCAAAACCTTTCAGACTCCGACCTCCGGGAACTCATTGCTCGTCTTGCACAGGCGGACGTGAGGTCTGCTGGGTTCTCAACGAATGCTGTAACATGGGGCGGCGACCAGCGTGCTGAAGACGGTGGCATCGACGTACGCGTTGCTCTCGGAGCCGGGGAGAAAATCTTCGGGAACATACCCGCATCTCAGACAGGTTTTCAGGTTAAGGCTGAAAATTTTGCGAGTGCGGATATCGTCAAGGAAATGATGCCAAGGGGCGCAATTCGACCGTGTATTTCGGAACTCGCATTAATCAAAGGGGCCTACGTAATAGTCTCCTCTAAATCGTCAGTGGCTGATAGCGCACACAAGCGCAGATTGGCGGCAATGAATAAATGCCTGTCGGAAGCTGGATTGGCAGGCAAAGTGACGGTCGAATTTTATGACCGGAGACGAATCGCCACATGGATTGAAAAGTATCCTTCACTAGTTGCGTGGGTGCGTGAACTCTGCGGGCGCAGTGCCCAGGGATGGCAATCTTTTAGCGCTTGGGCTCACCGCGAAACCGATGTGAGCGCAACATATGTGCTCGATGAGAAAGCCAAGGTGCTTGGACCGGACGCAAGCGATGGCATCACGGTTGCCGCAGCAATCGACCGCATCCGGCGCGACCTGAATAAGGAAAGGGCTTCGGTTCGCATCACCGGATTATCCGGCGTGGGCAAGACTCGTCTCGTGCAAGCTCTTTTCGACGAAAGACTCACTACGTCAAGCCCGCCCCTCAACCGAAGCGAGGTCCTGTATACGGACCTCTCCGATGATCCGCACCCTGGTCCAATACACCTAGTCGAAGCGTTGCACGCTAGAGAGGACCGTGGCCTGCTAGTAGTCGATAATTGCGGCTTCGATCTTCATCAACGCCTTACCGAGAAGGTGCAGAAACCAAACAGCAAGCTCTCGCTAGTAACCGTTGAATACGACATTCGGGAACATATCCCGGAGGGCACGAGTTCATATCGACTAGAACCGTGCTCTGATGATCTGATAAGGCAACTTGTCAGTGGTAGGTATCCGAACCTGACACGCCAAGACATCGAAACGATTTCGGACTTCTCAGGGGGAAATGTTCGTGTCGCCTTCGCTCTCGCTGAAACGTCATCCGTTGGCGGTCAACTGTCGAAGCTTGAAGACGAGCAACTTTTTATCCGCCTTTTCCAACAAGCGAAGGCCGAGGACAATGAATTACTCCGGGCTGCAGAGGTCTGCTCGATGCTCTATTCGTTTGAAGGCGACCTGGATGAGGGAGACGATGCGGAACTACCAACGCTGGCAGCCCTCGCTGGAATCTCCTTCACCCGGCTCTATGCTCATGTTGAGGAACTGAAAAGGCGCGGGTTAGTTCAGCAGCGAGGCCGCTGGCGGGCCGTGCTTCCCCATGCGATTGCCAATCGCCTCGCGCAAAGGGCATTTCAGAACTTCCCCATTCAAACGCTCCAAAGGACTTTTGTCGATGAGGCGAGCAAAAGAATAGCCCGATCGTTCTCCAGGAGGTTGGGATATCTGCACGACGAAAAAGTCGCAAAAACGATAGGGTCCGAGTGGCTAGGCCCCGATGGCATGCTTGGAAAGCCTGACACGCTGAACGAGTTGGGCCAGGATATGTTCGGCAACATCGCTCCGATCGATCCGAGCGCAGCAATAGCCGCGATTGGGCGATCTGCAGGAAATCCAGATTTTCTTTCGACTAGAAATGGTGTGCGCTCAAAATTTGTTCGAGTGCTGAAGTCGGCCGCCTACGACCCCGATCTCTTCGAAAAATGTGTTGCTACACTGATGCTTTTCGCGAAAGCGGAAGGGCCTGGGTACAATCAGAACTCTGCCAATGAGGCGGTTAAATCGCTGTTTTACGTTCAGTTTTCAGGAACGGAAACTCCTCATCACGCGCGGGCGGCGTTGGTTCGGCGCTGCCTCTCGTCAGAAGAGACCAGTCAGCATGAATTTGGGCTGACGTTTTTGGGCGCAGCCCTTAAGACCTCAAACTTCATGCCCTCGCAGACTTTCGACTTCGGTGCTCGCTCTAGGAGCTACGGGTGGCATCCAAGGACTAAGGAGGACGTACAAAAGTGGTTCTCGGATTTTATAGAGATAGCTATGGAATTTGGAACTCCGAGGACCAGTGTTGGTGCAAGGGTAAGATCGATATTCGCCGACAAATTTCCGGGGCTTTGGTCGCGCACCGGTATGTTCGAAAAGCTTGAAGTCGCGGCCAATGGTTTCTTTTCGATTGACGGTTGGCCTGAGGGTTGGCGTGCCGTGAAGGCGACCATTCGTAGGGAGGCGGGTGGAAAGGCTTCTGAACGCTTGCTTGTCCTTGAAGCTACGTTAGCACCAATCGACCTTGTGACGGAAATACGAGCGAAAGTACTGACGCGGGGCCAGTTTCCTGCGGACGATCTAGTGCTGGGCAGTGATTTGACCCCCTCAGGGCGTCATCGGCTTTGGTCGGAAACCATGCGCCGACTCGGACGACGGGCAGGGACGGACCGAGATGCACTTTCACAATTGGTCTCAGATCTGACGATCAATTTCCAAGGGGAAGGTTGGAGCTTTGGCGTCGGTGCGGGAGAGACAATTGATGACCCCATTTCCTACTTGGAGGAAATCAAGCAAGCGATTTGCCGCTCGGGTTCTAGTGATCTGAGTTTTGGGTTCATACGCGCCTTTCTACATGGCGCCGGAAAAATGCACCCCTCCGCTATTTCCAGATTTATGGATGCGGCCGTAGGTGACGTACTATGGGGTCCATATTTTCCAGCACTTCAGACGAGTGTCGAGCTGAATGAAGACGCCGTCAAACGGCTGATTTTGTCTGCCGATTTGGGACTAACGCCTACCTTTCGCTTCGACAGTTTGGCAGGAGGGATGGTGACAGAGTCACTATCCGCAGAGCAACTTCGTCGTCTAATTCTTGCGATTTCCGCAGCCGATGACGGTCAAAAGCATGCAGCTAATATTCTTGCAATGGTCATTTATCTCGCGGACGATAAATCTGAGGACTATAGGCGGGAGCTTCGTAACACTTGCAGGCGATTCCTTTGCAGCCTCGATTGGGACCAAGACATACGAGACGACCATCATTTCGAAACAGTTTGCGGCTTTGCCTTCGAAGGGAGTGACGCTGAAGCAGATGCATTGGAGATATTGCGTAAACTTCGAAGCAAGTTCAGCCGATATGAATATTATCGTCTTCCCGGTCTCCTGAATCCGATGTTTGAACATCATGCGTGTGCGCTCCTAGACGAGATATTTGAGCCGGACAGCGATGGTGGATATCGAACCGCCGGCGCCATTATCAGCGCGACTGCTTTAGATTATCATCAGCGGTCGATAAATTATGCGCCACCAGAAGCCGTGGTTCTTTGGTGCTCAGCGGATTTCGCTACCCGCGTTCCTTTCATTGCTCAGCATTGCGCCATTTTTGATCAAGATCGAGACGAAAACACAAAGGGTTGGAGTCCACTGGCTTTGTCATTGATCGATTGTGCACAAGATCGGTTAGAAATACTTCGTATCTTTGTAGATCGAATTGAGCCGACGAGTTGGTCGGGGTCACGCGCTGCGCTTGTCAGGTCTCGCGCCGCCCTGCTCGATCAACTTCAAGAGAGGCATAGAGACATCCCTCTTGAAGAAATTAACGAAACGAAAGCCCGCCTGGAGGACCAGGCTGCCGAATATCAGAGATACGAACGGCAACAATATCGCGATTGGGACGAGCGTTTCGAGTAACCGCATACGAAAACACGGAATTGCGGTCGCGACTTTCAATTCCCTTCGACCCGCTCGATCTGGAGATACAATCCAAAGAGAACCTCCTCTCTCGGCCAGTCCCCGAACAAACCGCTTCAAACCGAGCCACGGCTTCGCTACGCTCGCGTCCATGTCCCAATCCAGCACCGCAATTTTCGGCGCCCGTCGCGATCAGGCCTTTCCCACGCTGAGCGAGGCGGATATCGACCATATGCGCCGGTTCGGCGAAGCCAGCGCCTATGAGGCCGGCGAGCACATCATCAAGGCCGGCGATGTCGCGCCAGGCCTGATCGTCGTCCTGTCGGGCAAGGTTGATATCACCCAGGATGGTCTTGGCCGGCGCGAGACGATCGTCTCCCATGGCCCCGGCAGCTTCGTCGGCGAACTGGCGCAGCTTTCGGCGCGCCCCTCGCTGGTCAATGCCGAGGCCGCCGAACCGGTCGAAGCCTTCGTCATTCCCTCGCAGCGCGTGCGCGACCTGATGGTGCAGGAAGCCAATCTCGGCGAGCGCATCATGCGGGCGCTGATCCTGCGCCGTGTCGGGCTCTTGGAAAGCGCCACCAGCGGGCCGATCATCATCGGACCATCAGGCAATGCCGACGTGTTGCGGCTGCAAGGGTTTTTGGCCCGCAGCGGCCAGCCGCACCGCGTGCTCGATTCCGCCAGCGACCCCTGCGCCAAGACCCTGGTCGAGCGCTTCGATGTCGATCCCCATCATCTGCCGGTGGTGCTGTGCCCCAACGGTCGGCTGCTGATGAATCCCGGCGAGAAGGACCTCGCCCGCTGCATCGGCCTGCTCAGGCCGATCGATGCCGATACGCTCTATGACGTGGCCATTGTCGGCGCCGGGCCGGCGGGGCTGGCGGCAGCCGTCTATGCGGCCTCCGAAGGACTGTCGACCATCGTCCTCGATTGCCGGGCCTTCGGCGGACAGGCCGGCGCCTCCTCGCGCATCGAGAACTATCTCGGCTTCCCCACAGGCATTACCGGCATGGCGCTGATGGCGCGCGCCTACAATCAGGCCCAGAAATTCGGCGTCGAAATGGTGATCCCCGACGAGGCGAAGCTGCTGAGTGCGGCGACCGACAATTCAGGCGCCCGCTATCTGCTCGACGTCGGTGACGGCGAGACGGTGCGCACGCGCAGCGTGGTCATCGCCAGCGGCGCGCGCTATCGGCGTCTCGATGTCTCCAACCTGTCGCAGTTCGAGGGAACGTCCGTGCATTATTGGGCCTCGCCCATCGAAGGCCGGCTTTGTGCCGGCCAGGAGGTGGCGTTGGTCGGCGCCGGCAATTCGGCCGGCCAGGCGGCGGTCTACCTCGCCAGCCACGCGCGCAAGGTGGCGCTGCTGGCCCGCGGCGGCAGCCTCGATGCCTCGATGTCGCGCTATCTGGTCGAGCGGATCAAGGCGCAGCCGAACATCGAGGTGCTGACCGAGACCGAAATCGAGGCGCTGGAGGGCGAGGACGGCAATCTTGCCACTGTGCGCTGGCGCAACCGCGTCAGCGGCGAAGAAACGACGCGCCCGATCCGCCATCTCTTCCTGTTCATCGGCGCCGACCCGAACACGGACTGGCTCGCGCAATGCAATGTGGCGCTCGACGCCAAGGGGTTCATCCGCACCGGATCGGAGCTCGGACCGGAACACGGCCTGATGGAGACCAGCCGCAACGGCGTGTTTGCCATCGGAGACGTGCGCTGCGGCTCGGTCAAACGCGTCGCGGCGGCCGTCGGCGAGGGTGCCCAGGTGGTCGCGGCACTGCATGCCTATCTCGCGCGGGACGGTGGCCAAATCCAACTGGTAAGGAGAGTGTGATGGCGGACGAATGCAAGCATGCGGCTGGAATCCAGGACGTGACGCCGAGCGCGCTCGGCTGCGAGGAATGCCTGAAGAGCAGCTCATGGTGGGTGCATCTGCGGCTCTGCCGCACCTGCGGCCATGTCGGCTGCTGCGACGACTCGCCCAACCGCCACGCGACAAAACATTTTCACGCCACCAGCCATCCCGTCATCGAGGGCTACGATCCGCCGGAAGGCTGGGGCTGGTGCTATGTCGACGAGGTTTTTCTCGACCTCGGCGACCGCACCACGCCGCAGAACGGTCCAATCCCGCGCTTTTATTGAGGGGCGCCGAGAGATCCGAAGAAAAGCCCGGTTCGTCCGGGCTTTTCTTTGGCCGACGCATCATGCCATTCGATGCCCTGTTGTCAGCGAACTGACAGGTTGCCTGTTCCAGTGTCTACCGAATCACGATCATCACAGCCCGGTCCCTGGACGTTCCCTTCAAAAAGGGGTTCGTCCCCGAACAAAGCTTTGACATGATCGCGGCTAGTTTAGAAACGTTCAAAACTGGAAGGCCCGCATGCATCCTACCTACACAAGCGCCCAGAAGGCCATTCACTGGGCGGTGTTCCTGCTGGTCATCGGCCTTTATGGCCTGACCTACGTCGAGGAGCTTTTTCCGCGCGGCGATCCGGGGCGGGCGCTCGTCTGGTGGCTGCATATTTCGTTCGGTTTGCTGCTTTTCGCGCTGGTCGTCATCCGTGTCGGCCTGCGGCTGACGCTGGGGACGCCCGGCCTGCCCCAGGAAATGTCACCGCTCGAACGAAGTACGGCCAAAGTCGCGCACCTCCTGCTTTACGCCCTGCTGGTGGCCATTCCCGTGCTCGGTATCGTGCTGACCTGGTATAGGGGCGATGCCCTGAGTTTCTTCGGTCTCTTCACCATCCCGGCCCCGGTCTCGCCGGATCGTGACACGGCCCGGTTGATCAGGGAGCTGCACAGCCTCTGCGCCAATTCGATACTCATTCTTGCCGGAGTGCATGCGGCGGCGGCGCTGTGGCATCATTATGTCCGCAAGGATGACGTGCTCAAGCGAATGATGCCGGAAAGCACGGGCTCGTAGGAGTCCGTCCCACGGGCTTGCCTCGTGCGCCGGTCACACGGGAAGGGGCACGCCATCTTCTTGCGATCAGTCTCGCCCTGCCGGCACCAGGGCGGGCTCAGGGTTGTCCACGCTGTTCTCATTGACCTGGAAGGCCTTTCCTTCGACCTTCTCTTTCTTCGGATCGCCGCCCGTCTGTTGCTGCGGCGGGCGCTTTGGGTTTTGCTTGGTGTTCTCGTTCACGTCGAGGGCTCTCGTCATCGTGTCCTCCGGTTGCGTTCATGGAGGACAATCTCCGACGGAGCGTGGGGTTCCCTGGCCATTCTGCGCTGGCGTCCAGCGGAAGGGACGGGACCGGCAGTTCAACTGTCATGTCGGCGTGTGCTGCCGCACGACCTTCCACTCGTGCCAGATCAGCACCATCACGGCCGCATCGAAGACGGTCAGGACGAGCAAGCCGAACGAATGGGTGTTGGAGTAGCGGTAGACTTGATAGACCATGAACAAGCCCAATGCCGCGAGCGATGCTGGGTAAGACCAGAGCTTGCCTCTCAAGAGCCCGACAACCAAGGCAAGCTTTATCAGGCCGTGGTTGAGCAGGTAGAAGGCGTAAAACTCTTTGCTGGCGATCGAAAAATGGCTTGCCATCTGCGACAGATAGCCAGCTATGAAATCGTTCGGATCTTCGATCAATTCCTCTGCGGTGAGGGCGTTGACCCAGGAGGCGATGGTATCGGTGGTGACGACATAGAGCAGGATCCCGCCGATGCATTCGATCAGGGCATGCGCGCCCTTGAGCCAGACGCCGACTTCGAAAATCTGATGGATGCGGTGTTCATCGACGGGTTTCAAAATCCACCTCACGATCAACTACGGAAACCGACGCCAAATGGATGCAGTCCTAACGCATTGGATAAACGCCGAGGCCGGGATCAGCCCCTTTCTTGATAAGGCAATGATCGGCGTCTCACAAATCGGCGTTCCGCTCATGGTGCTGGCCGTGGTCCTGCAATGGTGGGCCATGGCCGACCGGTACCATGTCCGTCACGCGGCAGTATCAGCCGGTCTGGCGTTCCTGCTAGCGCTTGCAGTCAACCAGTTCATTCTTCTCTTCGTGCATCGCATTCGGCCCTACGATGCTGGTGTGACACATCTGTTGATTGCACCAAGCGCTGACTGGTCGTTCCCATCCGATCACGCGACAGCCAGCATTGCGATTGTTGCAGCCTTTGCGATGCAAGGTCTCCCGCGCCGGACGATCGCGCTGTTCGCCATGGCGTTCCTGATCTGCTGGTCGAGAATCTACATCGGGACGCATTACATGACCGACGTTATCGGTGGGGCCATAACTGGTGTCCTGGGTGCCGTCGTGGTGCGACTGGTTTACCGCGAGAACTCCCGGCTGGACAAACTGGTGACCAAGATTCTTTAGGGCGGGTCCCGCTTGAAGACATATTCGGACGGAGGAGGGCGATCAGCAACCCTCCTCGACTCACATGGTCCTTCCGACCGGTGTGCAGAGCCGACCGCTACGTCATCTATCGCACGGACCCTGTGACCGTCCGGTCGACATCGGGAACCGATTTGCGGTCGTTGCCGGCAAGGGCGGCGATGATCAGCAGGCTGGCGACCACCGGGACGAACAGGATGGCGACGCGGGCCTGTACATAAAAAATGGCACGCCATTCGCTGCGCTTGTCGGGGCTGTCGCTCATCATACTCACTCTGCCATGGACCCCCCGGGCGTCACATAGAGGTGAACTGTTAAGCAACTCCTTCCGACTTCGTTAACGGGCGGACTTCAAGCGCGAAATCAGCTGAGCCCGATGCGTCTGGCGCCTTGCCGGAACAGCGCCTCGGCGTCCGGCTCGAAGCGGAACGTGCCGATGAAATCGTCGGCACGATAGTCCGGCAATGTCTTGCGGATGGCGGCGGCAAAGCCGTGTGCCTCGTCGAGCCGGTCGGCCAGCGCCAGGCAGTGCGCCGCGATCGCCAGGATGATGGTGTGCGCATTCGGCCGCGCCGCCGCCTTCAGCGCCCAGTCGGCCGCCTCCTCGAACTGGCCGAGCCGGACATGCGACATAGCCCGCGCCCCCAGCATGCCGAACAGCAGCGGGTCGAAGGGGCTGAGATGGCGCGAATGGTCGGACGAGCCGATCGCCGCTTGCGGGTCGCCCGACTGCGAGTGGACGAAGGACAACGCGTAATGGCCGAGCGCGAAATTGGGGCTGAGATCGACCGCCCGTTCCAGTTCGAGCAGAGAGCCGTCCTGCTCGCCGCGCAGCCACAGCGCCCGGCCCATCGCCCAATGCGCCGCTGGATTGTGGTCGTCGACCAGCAGGCTGTGGCCGGCGCTCTCATAGGCCAGCGCGCTTTCGCGGTCGCGGTCGCCCCAGCGCTGGAAGGCATTTTGCCAGTGGGTGAACGATAGACCGGCATAGGCGCGGGCAAAGGTCGGGTCGAGCTGCAAAGCCCTGTCGAAGAAATGCCGCGCCTGCTCGTTCTCGGCCTGGGTGAAGCGGTACATGTGCCAAAGGCCGCGATGATAGGCCTCCCAGGCGTTGAGCGAGTTGGGCGCCTTCAGCATGGCGCGGTTGCGCTCGACGGTTTCGATCTCGGCCGAGATCGACGAGACGATGCTGTCGCCGATATCGTCGAGCACGGCAAAAATGTCGTCGGGCCGGCGCTCGAACGTGTCGGCCCAGACGATCCTGGCGGTGCGCACCTCGATCAGTTCGACGCTGACGATCAGGCGGCCGGCCGTGCTGCGCACCGTGCCGGTGGCGACATAGTCGACATTGAGTTTCCTGCCGGCCTCTTCCGGCGCGATGGTCTTTTCGGCCAGCGCGAACACCGACCCACGCGCGATGACGAAGAAATCGCGGAGCTTGGCAAGACGGGTGATGATGTCGTGGGTGAAACCGTCGGCCAGCCCGCCGCGCGCACCGCTTTCGTCGACAAACGGCATGACGGCCAGGGAAGCGTGGCTCGGCTCGACGGGGCCGGCTGCGCTTGATGAGGCCAGCGGAGGCGATATTGTGGGCAGGCAGGCCGGCTGCGTCTGCGAGGCTCGTTGGTCGCGGATCGCCCGCCAGGCCGTGCGAAGCGGCGCGAAATCCAGGTCCTCCGACTGAAACAACCGTTCCGCCGAAGCCAGATGCTGCTCGGCCGCAGCGATTTCGCCGCGCCGGGCGAGACTGGCCAGCAGTGCTGCATGCGCACGTCCATCGAACGGCGCCAGTTCCACCCATGTGTCGAGATGGGCGACAGCCTCGGTGCCATCCGCCGGCAGGCTGGCGACAAGCTGTTCCAGCACGGCAGCGTGACACGCATGAAAACGCCGGCGCTGGGCGATCAGCCAGCTGTCGAAAAGCGGGCTGCGTTCAAGCTCCAGCCCGGCGAGCAGATCGCCGGCAAACAGCCTGGCCAGCGCTCGCAGACGCTCCACATCCAGTGTGCCGATCCCTTGCGTGACGGCACGGCTGATCTCCAGCGCGTCGACAAGGCAGCCGTCGAGATCGAGCGCGACCGTATCGCCCTGAGTGCAGACCCGGCGCCGGTCCGGCGTGTCGAGGGCGGCGCGCAGCTTGCTCAGGCACCAGCGCAACTCGCCGCGAGGATCGTTGGGCACATCCCACAGCAGTTCGCACAGCCGGCTGCGCCCCACGGCGTGCGGCGCCAGCGCCAGATAGGCAAACAGCGCGCGCAGCTTGCGCGAGGCCGGCAGCGCCACCGGCACGCCGTCGCGCACGATTTCCAGCGGTCCGAGCAGGCGCACGGACAGGCCCTGCCTATCGCCGTCCAGCCTTGATGGTGCGGATTCCACGTCCGTTTCCACGCCTGCTCCCACGCTGGCCTGTCGGCCCTTGCTCTATCACCAAGCCCGATACGGCGCATCCGGCGGCGAATTTCGCGCCGGCAGCGGCTGTTGCCGCATCGCCGGCACGTCAGTCCTAGCGTGGCAAGGTCTCGAAACCTCGCCGCCCAAGCCGCCGGTCTGTAACCGGCCTGTGAAGATGAACACGATCGAGGAGATCAAAGATGTTGAATAAGCAGAAAATCAGGACCACGACCGGGCGCGGCCGTCTGTTCGACAGCATCCTGGACACTGTCGGCGACACGCCGGTGATCCGCATCAACAATCTCGCACCGGCCCACGCGACGATCTACGTCAAGGCCGAGTTCTTCAATCCGGCTGCCTCGGTGAAGGACCGGCTGGCGCTCAACATCATCGAGGAGGGTGAGCGCAGCGGCGCGCTGAAGCCCGGCCAGACCGTGGTCGAAGCGACCAGCGGCAACACCGGCATTGGCCTCGCCATGGTCTGCGCGCAAAAGGGTTATCCGCTGGTCGTCACCATGGCCGACAGCTTTTCCGTCGAGCGCCGCAAGCTGATGCGCATGCTGGGCGCCAAGGTGGTGCTGACGCCGCGCGCCGAAAAGGGTTTCGGCATGTACAAGAAGGCGGTGGAGCTGGCCGAGGCCAATGGCTGGTTCCTGGCCCGCCAGTTCGAGACGGCGGCCAATGCCGCCATCCACGAGGCGACGACGGCACGCGAGATCGTCAATGATTTCGCCGGCTCGCGGCTCGACTGCTTCGTCACCGGCTACGGCACTGGCGGCACCGTAGTCGGCGTGGCGCGCGTGCTGCGCCGCGAGCGGCCGGAGACCCGCATCGTGCTCTCCGAACCGGCCAATGCGCAGCTGGTCGGCAGCGGCAAGGCGCAGCAGCGCGGCGCCGGTGGTGCTCCCGCAGCCAGCCACCCGGCCTTCGAGCCGCATCCGGTCCAGGGCTGGACGCCGGACTTCATCCCCAACGTGCTGCAGGAAGCGATCGACGCCAGCCTCTATGACGAGGTGATGCCGATTGCCGGACCCGAAAGCATCAAATGGGCCAAGGCCCTGGCGCAGAAGGAGGGCATCTTCACCGGCATTTCTGGCGGCGCCACCTTCGCCGTGGCGCGGCAGGTCGCGGAGAAGGCCCCGGCCGGATCGGTGATCCTGTGCATGCTGCCCGACACCGGCGAGCGCTACATGTCGACGCCGCTGTTCGATGGCATCGAGGCCGAAATGGATGCCGACGAGATGGCGCGGTCGCGCTCAACGCCCGGCTGCCAGTTCCCGGCGGCTTGACGGGAGACCGCTCATGGACATCGCGCAGGAAACGCTCGGCATGATGGCCGAGGAAACGCTTGACCCCGCCGACTGGGCCACTGTCCAGGTGCTGTCCCACCAGGTCATTGACGATGCCGTCGATTATCTCAGCGATATCAGGCACCGTCCGGTCTGGCGGGAGATGCCGGCGGAGGTGCGAGAGGCCTTCGCGGCACCCCTGCCGCGCTTCCCCGCGCCGCTGGCCGCTGTCTATGACGAGGTCTCGCGCACCGTGATGTCCTACCCGATGGGCAACATCCATCCGCGCTTCTGGGCCTGGTATATGGGGTCGAGCAACTTCACCGGCGCGCTCGGGGACTTCCTGGCGGCAATCCAGGGCTCCAATCTCGGCGGCGGCAACCACGCCGCCGGGCTGATGGACAACCAGGTGGTCAACTGGTGCAAGCAGATGCTGGGTTTTCCGGCTTCCGCCTCCGGCACACTGGTCAGCGGCGGCTCGATGGCCAACCTCATCGGGCTGACCGTGGCGCGCAACACCAAGGCCGGCATCGACGTGCGCGAGCACGGCGTTGCCGCAATCGAAAAGCCGCTGCGCTTCTATGGCTCGGACCAGATCCATTCCTGCCACCGCAAGGCGATGGAAGCGCTTGGTGTCGGCAACCGGGCGCTGCGCCGCATCCCGACTGACGACGGCCTGCGCATCGACATTTCGGCGTTGCGGGCTGCGATCGCTGAAGACCGCGAAGCCGGCTTCAAACCGGCCTGTGTCATCGGCAATGCCGGCACGGTCAACACCGGCGCGATCGACGATCTGCAAACGCTCGCCAAACTCGCGCACGAGGAAGACCTCTGGTTCCATGTCGATGGCTGCATCGGCGCGCTGATTGCGATTGCGCCTGATAATGCGCATCGCGTTGCCGGCATCCAATGGGCGGATTCCATCGCGCTCGATCCGCACAAATGGCTCCATGCGCCGTTCGAGGTCGGCTGCGCCCTGGTCAGGGACGCCGTCGCGCATCGGCGGACCTTCGCGGTGACGCCGGAATATCTGGAATCGACGCCACGCGGCCTCGCCTCCGGCGAATGGCTGCACGATTACGGCCTGCAGACCTCGCGCGGCTTTCGCGCGCTGAAGGTCTGGATGGCCCTGAAGGAGCATGGCGTCGACAAATTCGGCCGCCTCATCGACCAGAACATTGCGCAAGCCTTCTATCTCGCCGGGCGGATCGAGGCCGAGCCGCTGCTGGAGCTGGCGACGCCGCCGACCATCAACATCGTTTGTTTCCGCTACCAGCCGGGCCTCACCGGCGAGGCGCTGAAGGCACTCAACACCGAGATCATGCTGCGGCTGCAGGAGCAGGGCATTGCCGCCCTCTCCGACACCACCGTGGATGGCGAGCACTGGCTGCGCGTGGCGATCGCCAACCACCGCACAAGGCGCGACGACCTCGACCTTCTGCTCGCGGAAACGGTGCGGCTGGGGCGGGAGATCGCGGCCGAAGGCACTTCAGCGAAATAGGTCAGAACGCGAGCGACAGGCATGGGCGGCCATGCGATTCTGCGGCGGTGATTCGGGAGGTCCGACCGTGACGCTGTTTCGTATGGCCGTGCTCGCGGCGCTGGTCTGCACCAATTCGGCCGAGGCCGCCGACATGGCCTTCTTCGTCAAGAACCTGCGCAAGGAAGCGGTTGCGGTCGAGCTGTTCAGCCGCGACCGCGAAACGGTCTGGCCGGGCAACGGCAAGGTGTTCATGATCGACCCGAATTCGCAGAAATCGGTGCCGCTGTCCTGCAATTCCGGAGAGCGTATCTGCTATGGCGCCTGGGTGGACGGCAACGATCGGATTTCCGCCGGCGTCGGGCCTGACAACGATCAGCCTTGCGACACCTGTTGTTTCATTTGTGTTGAACACACGACCGAGACCATCGATCTGGTGCCGTGATTGTGGCCTCGGCGCCCGCGCAGCAGGTCAGTCCGGCAGACCGGCCTTGCGAAAACCATCGACGAAATGCTTGCGCATCGCGTCGTCGCGGAATGGCTCCGTCCAGACCCAGTAGCTGGTCGTGAAATGCGGGTTGCCGATGAGGAACATTTCGACCTCGGCGCGCGCCTCGTCGAGCCGGCCGAGTTGCGCCAGGCTTGCCGCCAGGAACCGGCGCGAGCTCGTCCGATAGGTCTCCTCCCGGCGCAAGGTCTCGACGGCAGCTTCGTAATCGCGCGCCGCATATTGCGCCTCGCCGAGCGTCAGATAATACCAGCTTGCCGGATAGGGATTGAGCCGGAACGCCTTGCGGATATGCTCGAGGCCGTCCTCGACCCGTCCGGCCAGCACCGCGATGTCGGACAATGTCGCCCAGGCGTCGGCCTCGTTCGGGTCGAGTTCGAACGCTTTGGCGAATTCGGCTTCCGACTCTTCGAAGCTGCGCTCATAGGCGAGCAGGTTGCCGAGCACCCAGCGGCAGCCGGCATCGTTGGGATCGATCGCCACGGCCTTGCGTGCCAGTTCCAGCGCGATGCGCCGGTTGGGTTCGACCGGCTCGCCCCAATGCACCCATCCCATCCAATGGTTCATGGCAAGCCAGCGATGAGCCTCGGCGTAGTCCGGATCGAGGGACACCGCGCGCGTCAGCAGCAGATGCGCTTCCCGTGCCGTCTGCGGCGATTCCTCGATCAGCTTGCGCGCCCGCACGCACAGATCGTAGGCCTCGAGATTTGTCGGCCGGTTGCGCGGCGGCGGCGCGCGCAACCGGCCGAGCAGCGCCTCGACGATCTTGGCCGTGGCCTCGTCCTGGACGGCGAAGATATCGTCCAGGCCGCGATCGAAGCGTTCGGCCCACAGATGCTCGCCGCTCGTTGCGTCGACCAGCTGTGCGTTGATGCGCACGCGCCCCGCGGCGCGTCGGGCGCTGCCCTCCAGGAGGTAGCGCACGCCAAGCTCTTCGGCGATCGCGCGCACGTCCATCGCCTTGCCCTTGTAGGCAAAGGTCGAGTTGCGCGCGATGACGAACAGGCCCGAGGCCCGGGACAGGTCGGTGATCAAATCTTCCGTCAACCCGTCGGCGAAGGCCTCCTGCTCGGGGTCGTTGCTGAGGTTGACGAAGGGCAACACCGCTATCGATGGCTTGTCGGGCAGCGGCAAGGGTTTACGCTTCGCGCGGTCGAGCTGTTCGATGGCGCCGGTGAAGCGGTAGCCGACGCGCGGAACCGTCGATATCCATTCACCGCCATCGGCGGGCGGACCAAGCAGCTTTCGCAGCTGCGCGATCTGGACGGTGAGGTTGCCTTCCTCAACGGCCGTGCCGGGCCACGCCGCGTCCATCAGTTCGGCTTTCTCGAGGATTTCGCCGGGCCGTCCGACGAGCGCGGCAAGCAGCTTCAGCCCGCGATAGCCGACGGCAACGGGATCGTCGTTCCGAAGCAGCGTTCCCGCACCCGGATCAAGCACGAACGGACCAAAAGCAAAGCGCGATCCCTGCATAGGCGCATCTATAGAGCAATTCCGCGAAAAGTGTGAGGCGGTTTGCCGGGAAAAAGCGTGCAGCACTTTCCCCTGGGAATGACGCCAAAACAAAGAGTTAGAGTCCATTTGGAACTTTTGAGAACTATTTGGCAGGGCTTAATTACGGCGCCCTCCATATCCTGCAGAATTCAACCTCATTCAGATCACGGGCGGCCCATTCTCAAACCCTATGGGCGGCGAACCACATGGAGGTTGTCATGACCAATATCTTTGCATCCGCCCAGCATCAGGCAGTGCTGCGGGGAATGTGTGTGGGGCAGACATCGCGCCGGCGCTATAGCCTTGCGAGCCTGCGGAACACTATCGCCACATGGCGTCAACAGACACGCTTTCGCTGGGACCTCAAGCGGATCTCGGAAGTCAATCCGCATCTGATCGACGATATCGGCCTCACCAGACGGCAGGTCGATGAAGAGATCGCCAAGCTGCCCTTCTGGCAGCGATAGGCGAAGCCCGCGATGACGCCGGCTTACCGGTTTGCGCGTGCGATTATATCAGGGATTGTCGTCATCCCCCTTTAGCGTCGGCCCGCGTCATGGCATGATCCCCCGATCGGCCGTGGGGCCGATTCTTCATCGGGGGTTTCCATGTCTTTCATACCAGCGCGCCGGCTTGCCGCCGCGTTTTCGTTCGCCGTCCTGTTTGCATCATCAGCCCATGCCGGCGACGTCACCTTCACCGTCAAGAACAGCCATCCCAATGCCATGCGCCTCGAGCTCTACAGCCAGGACCGCGACTATGTCTGGCCGGGCGAAGGCAAGGACTTCTACCTCGACGACGGCGAGACCAAGTCGTTGCCGATCTCCTGCAACGAGGGTGAATCGATCTGCTACGGCGCCTGGGTCGATGGCGACGAGGGCACCTATTGGGGTGTCGGCCCCGGCAACAAGGAAAAATGCGAGGATTGCTGCTACACCTGCAGCGGCGGCGAGACCGAGGAGATCAATCTCGTCCCCTGACCGGTTTGCCAGCTTGACGGTTTTCCTGTTCGAGCCATAGCTTGCTCAAACACCCAAGGCACGCCGCGTCAGACACGACGTGCCCCAGGCAACAGGAGCACCGCGATGGCCGGCATGGTCGAAAGCGACAAGATCGACGTCGGTTTTTCCGGCAAGCGCTGCATCCATTCACGCAATTGCGTGCTCGGCGATCCGCATGTCTTCGTGCCCAACGCGCCGGGCCAATGGATCCATCCCGATGCGGCCAGCGTCGAGAAGGTGGTGGCCATCGCCGAAAACTGCCCTTCGGGCGCCATCACCTATGTCAGGAAGGACGGCGGGCCGCAGGAAAAGCCGCCGGTGGTCAACACCGTGCGGCTGCGCGAAAACGGTCCGCTCGCCGTGCACGCCGAGATCGTGCTCAACGACGAAACCTTTTATCGCGCCACGCTGTGCCGCTGCGGCGCTTCGGAAAACAAGCCGTTCTGCGACGGCAGCCATACCAAGGCCGGCTTCACCGCCACCGGCGAACCGGCGCTGAAGGACACGCCGGCGCTCGAAGCACGGAATGGCCCGCTGAAAGTGACGCCGACCACCAACGGCCCGCTCAAGCTCGAGGGCAATGTCGAGATCGTCACCGGCACCGGCCACACGATCGACCGCACGCAACGCACCTTCCTCTGCCGCTGCGGCCACTCGGCCAACAAGCCGTTTTGCGACAACACGCATAAAAAGATTGGCTTTGTGGCATGAAAGGCCATTCGGCAACGTTAGTGTAGGATGAGGGTTCGCGCCCGGGAGGAAATCCACTATGCGCACCATGCTTGTACTTGCTCTGCTTGCCTTTGCCATGCCCGCCTATGCCGCCAATCATGCGGTCCAGATCAAGGGCATGAAATTCAACCCGTCGAAAATCTCGGTCGCCGTTGGCGATACCATCACCTTCACCAATGCCGACTCGATGACGCACACCGCCACCGCGCTCGATGGCTCCTTCGACACCGGCCATCTCGCCACCGGCAAGAGCGCCAAGGTCAAGGTATCAGTTGCCGGCGCACATCCATTCCATTGTGCGATCCACAGCTCGATGAAGGGCACTGTCACGGCCAAATAGCGGCATCCTCGCCGCGTTGTGGCCAACGTTGCCGATCTCCCCTCTCAAGGGGGAGATCGGGCTCGTATCACGGTCATCGCGTGTTGGCCCAGCGCTCGCGGCTTTATCGGCGGGCCTGTATCGGATAAGGGCGGGGAAGTAAAATTCCCTACCGTCCGGATCCGCCAAGAATGACCGCCAAGACCAAGCCAAAACCACTGTTCCTCGGCATCGACACCGGCGGCACCTATACCGATGCCGTGCTGTGGTCTGAAACCGAAGGCCCACAGCAGGGGCCGAACAAGGGCAAGGTGCTGGCCAAGGCCAAGGCGCTGACCACCAGGCATGATCTTGCTGTCGGCATTTCCGGGGCCGTCGACGCGGTGCTCGAAAAGGCCGGCACCGATCCGGCTGCGATCAAACTGGTGTCGATGTCGACGACGCTCGCCACCAATGCGCTGGTCGAGGGCCAAGGCGGCCGCGTTGCGCTGGTCATGATCGGCTTTTCCGAAGCCGACCTCGCTCGCGATGGGCTGAAGACGGCACTCGGCACCGATCCGGTGGTGTTTTGCCCGGGCGGCCACGACGTCCACGGCAATGCCGCCAAACTCGATCTGTCAGGGTTGGAAGCGGCCCTGCCGGAACTCGGCGCCTCGGTGTCCGGCTTTGCCGTCTGCGCCTATTTCGCCACCCGCAACCCGGCGCACGAGATCGCCACCCGCGAGCTGATCCGCGACAAGACCGGCCTGCCGGTCACGGCTAGCCACGAACTGTCGGCCAAGCTCGGCGGCCCGCGCCGCGCGCTGACGACGCTGCTCAACGCCAGGCTGATCTCGATGATCGACCGGCTCGTTGCGGCGACCGAAGGGTTTCTGGAGGCCCGCAACATCGCCGCCCCCTTGATGGTGGTGCGCGGCGACGGCGCGCTGGTCTCGGCGGCGTTCGCCCGCCAGCGGCCGATCGAGACGATCCTCTCCGGCCCCGCAGCCAGCCTGGTCGGCGCCCGTCATATGACCGGGCTCGACAATGCCGTGGTCTCCGACATTGGCGGCACCACCACCGACGTTGCCGTGCTTGACAAGGGCCGGCCACGGCTTGATCCGGAAGGCGCCACCGTCGGCGGTTTCCGTACCATGGTCGAGGCCGTCGCCATGCGCACCTTCGGCCTCGGCGGCGATTCCGAAGTGGCGCTGGAGGATGGCGCGCTCAACCCGAAAATCCAGCTTGGGCCGCGCCGCCTGGTGCCGCTGGCGCTGGCCGGCATGGCGCATGGTGACGCCGTCAGATCGGAACTCGAACGCCAGTTGCGGGCGCCCAACCCGGGCCGCATGGATGGCCGCTTCGCGGTGCGCACCGGCGTGCCGGACAGGCTTGCCGCCGGGCTGACCGCTCCCGAGGCGCGGCTCTACGAGGCGATCGGCGCGACCCCGCTTGCCCTCGACAGGCTGCTGACATCGAATGCCCAGAACGCCACCTTGAACCGGCTGGTCTCGCGCGGGCTGGTGCATATCTCAGGCTTCACCCCGTCGGACGCGGCGCATGTGCTGGGCAAGCAGGCCAACTGGGATGCGGTCACCGCCCGCCTCGGCGCCGAACTGTTCGCCCGCAAGCGCGATGGTCGTGGCCAGCCCATTGCGGCGTCACCGGAAGTGATCTCGGAGCGGGTGCTGCTGACGCTGACGCGCTGGTCGGCCGAATATATCCTCGAGACCGCCTTCGCCGAGGACGGCCTCGATGGCGCTGCGACGGTCGCGCACGCACTGGTGCAGCGCGCCGTCGACGCCCACCCCGGCATCGCCCGCCTCAGCGTCGCGCTCGACCGCCCTGTCATCGGCCTCGGCGCCTCGGCGCCGTTGCACTATGCCGGCCTGGCGCCCCTGGTCGGCAATGAGTGCGTGGTACCGGAAGACACCGATGTCGCCAACGCGCTCGGCGCCGTCGTTGGCCAGGTCAGGGTTTCGGCCGAGGCCCGGGTCAGCCAGCCCAAGGAAGGGCTGTTCCGCCTTGCCTCGGGCGAGACGGTGCGCGATTTCCTCGACGAGGCGGCGGCGATCGCGGCCGCCGAGGCCGATGTGCGCGCCATCGTCGCCCAGAGGGCCAAGGATGCCGGCACCGACAGCGCCGAGATTGATGTCGCGACCGAGTTCAGGGTTTCGACCGTCGAAGCCCAGCGCATGTTCATCGAGGCGCATGTGGTGGCGGTGGCCTCGGGAAGGCCGAGGATCGCGGTGTAGCGGCTGATCTCCCCCCTTGAGGGGGAGATGTCGCCGAAGGCGACAGAGGGGGTCGGTTCGACGGGATGCGACGTCCTGCTTTGAACAGAAGAGGCTAGCGCCTTATGTCCGGCGACCCCCTCTGGCCTGCCGGCCATCTCCCCCTCAAGGGGGGAGATGGGCAGCGTCACCGCTCGCCAAAATGCCCGCCTTCAACCTAAGCTGAATTGACCCTGCAACCCCAACATGCCAAACGCCCCGCAACGCCTTTCATCTGGAGTAGCCTGATGACCGATCGCATCGAGATCGCCGGATTGCGGATTGCCCGCGAGCTGCATGATTTTGTGGCTGGCGAGGCCTTGCCCGGCACCGGGATCGCCGCCGATGCGTTTTGGAACGGCTTTTCGGCCATCATCCACGATCTTGCACCGAAAAACCGGGAGCTGCTGGCAAAACGCGATGCCATGCAGGAAAAGCTCGACGGCTGGTATAGCGACAATGGCGCACCGATCGACATGGACGCCTACAAGGACTTCCTCAGGGAGATCGGCTATCTCGTCTCCGAGGGGCCGGCCTTCAGCGTGTCGACCGAGAATGTCGATCCGGAAATCGCCGTCGTTGCCGGGCCGCAGCTGGTCGTGCCGGTCATGAATGCGCGCTATGCGCTCAATGCCGCCAATGCGCGCTGGGGTTCGCTCTATGATGCGCTCTACGGCACCGACGCCATTCCCGAAACGAACGGCGCGGAAAAGGGCAAGGGTTTCAATCCGGCGCGTGGCGCCAAGGTCGTCGCCTGGACGAAGAGCTTCCTCGATGAGGCCGCGCCGCTGACCTCAGGCAAATGGGCAGGGGTGAACGGCCTCTCGATGGCCAATGGCGCGCTGAAGCTCAGCGCCGGCGCCGGCTCGACGACGCTGGCCGACCCCAGGCAATTCGTCGGCTATCGCGGCGACGCCGCCAATCCGCAAGCCGTGCTGCTGGTCAAAAATGGCCTGCATGTCGAGATCGTCATCGACCGTGCCAACCAGATCGGCCGCACCGATCCGGCGGGGATCGCCGACGTCATCCTGGAATCGGCGCTGACCACCATCCAGGACTGCGAGGATTCGGTCGCGGCGGTGGATGCCGAAGACAAGGTCGTCGTCTACAGCAATTGGCTCGGCCTGATGAAGGGCGATCTGGCGGAAGAGATCAGCAAGGGCGGCAAGAGTTTCGTCCGCAAGCTCAATCCCGATCGCGCCTACACCGCGCCCAACGGCAGCACGCTGACCGTGCCCGGCCGCTCGCTGATGCTGGTCAGGAATGTCGGCCACCTGATGACCAATCCGGCGATCCTGGACCGCGATGGCAACGAGGTGCCGGAAGGCATCATGGATGCGGCGCTGACGGCGCTGATCGCGCTGCACGATGTCGGACCGAAGGGGCGCCGCGCCAATTCCCGCGCCGGCTCGATGTATGTCGTGAAGCCCAAGATGCACGGGCCGGAGGAAGTCGCCTTCGCCGTCGAGATCTTCGACCGTGTCGAGGCTCTGCTCGGCATGCCCAGGAACACCATCAAGATGGGCATCATGGACGAGGAGCGGCGCACCACCGTCAACCTCAAGGAAGCGATCCGCGCCGCGAGGGAGCGCGTGGTGTTCATCAACACCGGCTTCCTCGACCGCACCGGCGACGAGATCCACACCTCGATGGAAGCCGGCCCGATGATCCGCAAGGGCGACATGAAGCAGGCCGCCTGGATTTCCGCCTACGAGGCGTGGAATGTCGACACTGGGCTCGAATGCGGGCTGGCCGGCCACGCCCAGATCGGCAAGGGCATGTGGGCGATGCCGGACTTGATGGCGGCGATGCTGGAACAGAAGATCGCCCACCCCAAGGCCGGCGCCAACACCGCCTGGGTGCCGTCGCCGACAGCGGCGACGCTGCACGCCACGCACTATCACAAGGTCGATGTGCACGCCGTGCAGGCGGCACTGAAGAGCCGGCCGAAGGCAAAACTCGACGACATCCTGTCGGTGCCGGTCGCCGTGCGGCCGAACTGGACGCCCGACGAAATCCAGCGCGAACTCGACAACAACGCGCAAGGCATTCTGGGCTATGTCGTGCGCTGGATCGACCAGGGCGTCGGCTGCTCGAAAGTGCCAGATATCAACGATGTCGGCCTGATGGAAGACCGCGCCACGCTGCGCATCTCCTCGCAGCACATCGCCAACTGGCTGCGCCACAAAGTGTGTTCGGAAATCCAGGTGCGCGATTCCTTGCAGCGCATGGCGGCGATCGTCGACCGCCAGAATGTCGGCGACCCGCTCTACCGGCCGATGGCGCCGGACTTCGACAAATCAATCGCCTTCCAGGCCGCCTGCGACCTCGTGCTCAAGGGCACCAGCCAGCCGAATGGCTACACCGAACCGGTGCTGCACGCGCGGCGGCTGGAACTGAAGGCGAAGCAGGGTTAAGCGGATCTGCGTTTGAAATGACCTGACGCAACGGGTCGATTAAGTCTCGTCGATCCGTGCTGCCCCTCATCGCCCGGGCGTTCGTCACTCGAAAAGCCAAGCAATTGGCTTTCGTCCGCTTCGCGGACCGCTCCTCAACTCCCCATATAGTGACGGGGAGAAAGACGCTGCTATCGCCGATTTCGTCATTCACCAACGTCGCAAGAAGAGCGCCGAGGGCGCAGTAGCTCCCTTCTCCCCGTCACTATACGGGGAGAAGGTGCCGGCAGGCGGATGAGGGGCGGCGCTACGATTGGTTAGACAGCGAACCGGCGTCACGAAGTCGAGCCCTCGATCACATAAATGAGATGTCGAGGTGATGGGTGATCGGCTTTAGGCGTCTTGACGATCGATAAACTACCTACTAGTTGGTAGATAAATGAAACGAGAGAATCCCGTCATGTCTGCACAAATGAACGATCAAAGCCGCGCCCCGTCGTCGAACGGCTGGCTCAAAAACTACTATTATCTACGGTTTGCCGTATCGGCAGCCTGGGTTGCGGCGGCTCTCACCGTCGCGAAAAGCAGCCCACCGCTCGCTGCTGCCATGCTGGTTGCCTACCCTGCATGGGACGCGGTTGCGAACTATATCGACGCCCGGCGCACCGGCGGACTCAGCCGCAACAGGTCGCAGCTGCTCAACTTCGCCGTCAGCAGCATCACCGCGATTGCGGTCGTCATCGCGCTCGGTCACAGCATGAACGCGGTGCTCTCGGTCTATGGCGTCTGGGCCGCTTTTTCCGGCATCTTCCAACTCTTGACCGCGGTGCGTCGCTGGAAAACCAACGGTGCCCAGTGGGCGATGATCCTGAGCGGCGCCCAGTCGGCGCTGGCCGGGGTCTTCTTCGTGAAGATGGCGAGCGGAACAGGGGCCATCGGCATCGCCACCATCGCACCTTATGCCGCTTTCGGCGCCTTCTACTTCCTTGTGTCTGCCGTGTGGCTGTCGGTCAGCGACGTCCTTCGCAAGTCGCCGCAGGTCGCAGGTTGAGATTTCCATTGCTGGAAGCTAGGCATGTTTATGAGCAAGCCTTCGAACACCGCCGATGACATCCTGGCCGCCGCGCGAGCCTTCATCGTCGCAGGCGGCTACAATGGATTCAGCTACGCAGATATCGCCGAGGTGGTTGGCATCCGCAAAGCCAGCATCCACCACCATTTTCCCAGCAAGGTCGACCTCGCGCAGACCCTGGTCCGGCGTTACCTCCAGGATGCTGTTGCGGGCATGGGAGACCTTGAACGCAATGTCCCCGAGCCGCCTGAGTTGCTTCGAACCTATGCCGGCATCTGGGCCCGGTGCATCGAGGATGCGAGCATGCCGTTCTGCGTCTGCGCACTGCTTGCCAGTGAACTTCCGGCCCTTCCGCCAGAGGTTGCCGTGGAAGTCCGGGCGTATTTTCAGTTTCTTTCCGGATGGCTCACCGGCGTTATTGAGCGCGGCGCCGAACAGGGGACGCTGACAATATCGGCTGCGCCGCGCGTGGAAGCGGAGGCCTTCATGGCGACCGTCCACGGGGCAATGCTTTCCGCGCGGGCCTACGGCGATGCCTTGACCTTCGGCATGATCATGGCGCCGACCCTGCAGAGGCTGATTCCTGGTACGGATCGGGCTGGCTAGGAGGTGCCTCTCGACTCCGCCCCGCTCCGGCTGAAGCGCGTCAACGCGGTCTCATTGAACGCTGCTGAACTTCTGGACAAGAATCTTCAATCGATCGTCCGCGCCGAAAGCAGGGATACGTTCTGATTGCTCGAGAACCACCAGTCCATGCAATGCGCTCCACAGCACTTCGGCCAAGAATACCGAGTCTTGCCGATCGGGCCCTAGTGCGTTGACAAAGGCGGCGAAGGCGCCACGGAGAGCCGGCGGCGTTTCCTCGCTGGCGAATTTGATCTTTGTCGGCAGGACGAACATCGCCTCATAGACAACTGGCCGCGAACGGGCGAAATCAAGATAAGCGGCACAGACATTGCGCAAAACGTCCGGAGCACCAGCGACGCTAGCCGCTTCCTTTGTCAATCGCGTCGCAAGGTCCTCGAATCCTCTGGTGGCCACTGCCGCCATGATGTCGGCCTTGCCCGTGAAATGGCTGTAGAGAACCGGCTGGCTGTAGTTGATCAGGTCCGCGAGACGTCGGGTGGTGACGGCGTCCCAGCCCTCGGCTTCGGCGAGTTCGCGGGCCGCAGCCAGGATGAGTTCATAGCGCTCCGCGCGCTGGCGCTCTTTGCGTCCGGCGATCGACATCCAGAAACTCTACCAATGCACCTTTTTCTGTCAACGCTAGATTCCTGTTGACTTGAAATTCTAGCACCGCTAGTATTTCTACAGCCGATAGGAGTCACCCATGCTACAAACTGGATATGTGCTTTCCGGCCTGATCGCGGCCGCAATTATCTTCCTCGGCGCACGCTTTTGGTGGGCTCCTGACACCGCTTCAGCGGCCTTCGGCATTGCCGGTTCACCCCCGTCATCGACAGGATTTGCCGCGTGGCTGTCTGTGAAGGGCACGCGTGATATCGCGTCGAGCCTTTTTGTCATCCTGCTCATGGTCAGTGGGTCGGCGGGCTTGCTCGGCGAATTCATGCTACTGGCCAGCCTCATCGCATTTGCCGACATGGTAACCGTCCTTCGGTCGCACGGAAGCACAGCCCTCGCCTTTGGCATGCATGGCCTTACAGGGCTGGTCATCGTCGCAACTGGCGCGTGCCTCATCCTGGGCGCCAAGTAAAAACGATCTGAACACTGCAAGTTAAAAACTAGAAGGACGAAAGTGGCTGGATGGCAGGCGGCATTTACGCCGCCTGCGCCACGCGCTCCGAACTCATGCGATAGGAAATCGCCTCGGCAAGATGGATGCGGCCGACGGTTTCGCTGGCGTCGAGATCGGCGAGCGTGCGCGCCACCTTCAGCACGCGGTGGTAAGCCCGTGCTGAAAAGGCGAGTTTTTCGCTGACGTCCTTGAGCAGCGACAGGCCGGCGGCATCGGGCATGGCGATGTCTTCGATGACGGCCGGCGCGCAATGGGCGTTGGTGGTGGCGCTGGTCACGCCGAGCCGCTCGAAACGCTCGCGCTGGATGGTGCGGGCGCGGGCGACGCGCAGTGCAACGGCTGCACTCTTCTCCGCCCGGTCGGGCCGGATCAGGTCGCTGGCCGAGACCGCTGGCACTTCGATCCTCAGATCAATGCGGTCGAGCAGCGGACCGGAAATGCGCGCCTGGTAATCGGTGCGGCAGCGTTCGCCGCGCAGGCAGCGATAGCCCGGCTCGCCGGCCATGCCGCAGCGGCACGGGTTCATCGCCGCCACCAGTTGGATGCGCGCCGGATAGGTGACGCGGTGGTTGGCGCGCGCGATCATGCAATCGCCGGTCTCCAGCGGCTGGCGCAGCGCATCGAGCGTCTGCGGCGTGAATTCGGGAAACTCGTCGAGGAACAGCACGCCGTGATGGGCCATCGACACTTCGCCTGGCCGCGCACGCAACCCGCCACCGACCATCGCCGCCATCGAGGCCGAATGGTGCGGCGCGCGGAACGGCCGCCGGTCGGTCAGCTTGCCTTCGCCGAGTTCGCCCGCCACCGAGGCGATCATCGAGACTTCCAGCAATTCCTTCGGCGCCAGCGGCGGCAGGATCGACGGCAGCCGCTGCGCCAGCATCGATTTGCCCGAGCCTGGCGGGCCGACCATCAGCAGGTTATGCCCGCCGGCCGCCGCCACTTCCAGCGCCCGTTTGGCGGTCTCCTGGCCCTTGATGTCGGCAAGGTCAGGCAGGTCGCGCGCCGAGGCGTGGATGCCGGCCTCCGGGCGCGACAGCACCTGCGTGCCGCGAAAATGGTTGGCAATGGCAATCAGGCTGCGCGGCGCCAATATGTCGAAATCCTTGCCGGCCCAGGCCGCCTCCGGCCCGCAGGCGAACGGACAGATCAGCCCCTTGCCTTCGGCATTGGCGCCGATAGCCGCCGGCAAGGCACCGGCAACGGCGGCAATCGTGCCATCGAGCGAGAGTTCGCCCAACACGACATAGCCGGCCAGCATGTCGCCCGGAATGGCGCCCAGCGCCGCCATCAGGCCAAGCGCGATCGGCAAATCGTAGTGGCTGCCTTCCTTGGGCAAGTCGGCGGGCGCCAGATTGACCGTCACCTTCTTCGACGGCATCGACAGGCCGGACGCGTGAAGCGCCGCCTGCACCCGCTCGCGGCTCTCGGCCACCGCCTTGTCGGCCAGGCCGACGATATGCATGTTGACTTTGCCGGGCGCGATCATCACCTGCACGTCGACCGGCACGGCCTCGATGCCCTGGAAAGCGACCGTGCGAACCCGCGCCACCATTTTTTCCCACCCCGGATGCGGGCCGCAACCCACGCGATTGGCCTAGAATGGCCCTTCGCGGAGACAATCACAATTCCCCGGCCAAATCAAGAACATTACGGGAACAGGCAATCGCCTGGGTTGCAGCCGGATTGCGCCCGGTTGCAAATGCGGAACATGGTTAATACGAAATGAAAACGGGTTATGTCCGCTTGCCCTCGACCGCGTCCCAGAACAGGCTGGCGATATCGGCGCCACCAAAACGCTGCACCTCGCGCACCCCGGTCGGCGAAGTCACGTTGATCTCGGTCATGTAGTCGCCGATGACGTCGATGCCGACCAGGATGAAGCCGCGTTCTTTCAGCGACGGGCCGATGCGGGCGCAGATTTCGCGCTCGCGCTCCGTCAGCTCGGTCTTTTCGGCGCGGCCGCCGACATGCATGTTGGAGCGGGAATCGTGCTCGGCCGGCACGCGGTTGATGGCGCCGACCGGCTCGCCGTCGATCAGGATGATGCGCTTGTCGCCCTTGCGCACGTCCTTCAGGTAGCGCTGCACGATATAGGGCTCGCGGAACATCTGGCCGAACATTTCGAGCAGCGAGGCAAGGTTGCGGTCGGCCTCGTGCAGATGGAAGATGCCGGCGCCGCCATTGCCGTAGAGCGGCTTGATGATGATGTCGCCGAATTCCTTGCGGAAGGCGGCGACTTCCTGGCTGTCCTTGGTGATCAGCGTGTCCGGCATCAGATCGGCAAACTCGGTGACGAAGATCTTCTCCGGGCTGTTGCGCACCCAGGCCGGGTCGTTGACGACCAGAGTCTTCGGGTGGATGCGCTCGAGGATGTGCGTTGTGGTGATGTAGTTCATGTCGAAGGGCGGATCCTGGCGCAGCAGGATGACATCCATCTCGGACAGGTCGGTGCGCACCTTTTCGCCCAGCGAATAATGGTTGCCCTTCTCGTCGCGCACCTGCATCTCCTCGATGCGGGCAAACACCTTGCCGTCGCGAAGCGACAGACGGTCGGGCGTGTAGTGGAACAGCTGATGGCCGCGCCGCTGCGCTTCCAGCGACAGCGCGAACGAGGTGTCACCGGCGATCGACACGGTGGAGATATGGTCCATCTGGACGGCGATTTTCAGCTTCATGGCAGGTCCCCAGCGCAGTCGACGAGAGCGATATAAGGGTCGGCGCGCCTTCTGCCAATCGGGCCAGAGCTTTAACGGTCGAAGACCAGCCTGGAGTAACCGAGGAAAGACAGCATCATGGCGACCAGCGAGGCGACGGCAAGGGCGGCCAGCGGCGGTGCCGCCGGCAATGCAAGCAGGATCGCGGAATAGACGAGATAGTTGACGACGCTGGTGGCGATGCCGACGCCGCCATAGCGGGCGCCTTCCTGTGCCATCCCCCTGTTTGATGGCGAGAAGGTCAGATGCCGGTTGATCTGCCAGGTGACGCAGAGCGCGAAGCCGATCGACAGCATGCGGGCGACGAAAGGTCCGAGCGGCGTAACGGCCAGCAGCAGCCAGAGCGCACTCGCATCAGCCACAAAACCGATGCCGCCGGCGAAAATGAAGCGGACAAGGCGGCTCACCGCCTCAGGCTGCCCGGGGTGTCTTGCCCGGCGCGGCCTTTGCCGCGGCGGGTGCGATCGCGCTAGTGCGCCGCTCGAGCCGGCCCGAAGGCATCGAGAGATAAAAAATACGCTTCTGTTCGGCCCGGCCGCGCGAGACCGAATCGAGGATCAGCCCGGTCACCGCTGCCAGCATCGACAGCAGCAGCAGGCCAACCGACAGCACCCAGGTCGGCATGCGCGGCACGAGGCCGGTTTCGGCGAACTCGACCAGAACCGGCGCCATCAGGAATAGGCTGGAAGTCAGGAAGAACAGCGAAAAGGCGCCGAAGAAGCGCAGCGGTTGCGTCTCTTTCATCAGCATGGCGAACATCCAGAGAATTTTCGCGCCATCGCGGAAGGTCGACAGTTTCGACGCCGAGCCTTCAGGCCGCCTGCCATAGTCGAGGGCGATTTCGCTGACCGGCAGTTTGAGCTGTGAGGCGTGCACCGACATTTCGGTCTCGATCTCGAAGCCGCCGGAAACGGCCGGAAAGCTCTTGACGAAGCGCCTGGTGAAGACGCGGTAGCCGGAGAAGATGTCGGTGAAATCGCTGCCGAACAGCCATTTGTAGAGGCTGTTGAAGACGCGGTTGCCGAAAGCATGGCCGGCCCGGCCGGCGTCGTCGGTGACGCCGCGCCTGGTGCCCACCACCATGTCGGAGCGTTCGGTCAAAAGCGTGTTGATCAGCTGCGGCGCGTCCTCGGGCGCATAGGTGCCGTCGCCATCGGCCATCAGATAGATGTCGGCGTCGATATCGGCGAACATGCGGCGCACCACATTGCCTTTGCCCTGGCGCGGCTCGCGCACCACGATCGCGCCGGCCGCGCGGGCGCGAAGCGCCGTCAGATCCTTCGAATTGTTGTCGTAGACATAGATGGTGGCGGCCGGCAGCGTTTCGCGGAACCGCTGCACCACCTCGGCGATGGTCAGCTCCTCATTGTAACAAGGCAGCAGCACGGCGATGACAGGTTCTTGCGGCATTTTCGTCTCCGAAAGCCTATCGACCACACGGTCTCGCGCCGGAAACCGGCCTCGTTCAGGCGGTTTTACTATTTATTGAAGCCGTTAAGGCTAGGTTTAGAACCGACTTCATGAGTGTCGATTGGCCTGGAAAGGCCCGGCATTCCCGCCAAGGGTGCCCGGGGATGAGCACAGCAAGGGACGGAACTTCCACAGGGAAGTCCGATATCGCGTTCGCGCTGCTTGCCGCCTTGCTGCTGCTGGCGCTCAATGCCCATGCCGGGTTTCCGCAGCTGGCCAATCCGGCGGGCGACAATGACAGCCTGCTGCAGCTGGTCGAAGTCCGCGACCTCATGCGCGGCCAGGGCTGGTTCGACATGCACCAGTACCGGATGGGGCTGGAGGGCGGCTTCCTCATGCACTGGTCGCGGTTGCTCGACGCGCCGCTGGCGCTGAGCATCCTTGCCGTGTCGGCCCTGACAGGCAGCACCGCTTTGGCCGAACAGATCGTGCAGATATTCTGGCCCACCCTGCAATTCTGGCTTGCCGTCTTCTTCATCATCCGTGCCGCGCGCGCTTTCGCCGGCCCGCACGCGGTGCTGCCCGCTGCCGTCGTTGGCGGCGCGGCCTTGTATTACATCGGTATTTTCTCGCCCGGTGCGCTCGATCATCACAACGTCCAGCTGATGCTGACGCTGGCGAGCCTGGCTCTGCTGCTCGAGGCGCCGACGCGCCGGCCGGCTGCCTTCATCGCCGGCATGTGCGCAACACTGACCCTGGCCATCGGCATGGAAAGCGCTCCCTATGCCGGGACCCTCGGCGCCGTCGTCGCGCTGTTGTTTCTGGTCAAGGGCGACGGCGAAAGGCTGATCGCCAGGGATTTCGGCCTTGGCGTTGCCGGCGTCTCGGCTGTCGTCTTCATCACCACCGTTCCGGTATCGTCCTGGGGCCAGGCCCAGTGCGACACGTTCTCGATCGTCCAGTTCGCCGTCACCGGGCTTGCCGGCGCCGGACTGGCGATCATCTCGTCGTGGAAGGCTGCCAACGCAACGGCCGCCCGGCGCCTGATGGCGCTTGGCGTACTTGCCGTCGCCCTCGCTCTCGTCGTGATGCTCCTGTTCCCGCAATGCCTGGCGGCGCCCTATGCCCATCTCGACCCGCGCCTGCAGCAGATGTGGCTCGGCTATATCGAAGAGGCGCAGTCGATCGTCCAACTCGTCGCCGATGACCCGGCAAGGGCGGTGGCGCGCTTTGCCACGCCGCTGGTGGCGATCGTCCTGATGGCGCTTCGTTTCAGCCATGGCGGCTGGCGGCGGCAGGACAGCCTGGTCGGCGCGCTGCTGGTGGTGGCGGTCCTGGTCAGCGCCTGGGAAGTGCGCGGCTCGACCTTCTCCATCGCCTTCGCGGTGATCCCGCTTTCGGCCTGGATCGCCAAATGGCGGCAGCGGGCCGAGGCCAGCCCGTCCAGCAGCTCGGTGCTCAGGATGGCTGCGGCCTGGCTGATCTCGGTCAATGCAATCTGGTCGGGCGCCGCCGAGGCCGCATCGAACGCTTTCGAGGCCGGCGCACCTGTCCAGGATGCCAGCATCGATGCACCTTGCAACAGCAAGGCATCGTTCGCCGCACTTGGCGCGATGGCCCCCACCACGGTGCTGGCCATCTCCAATCTCGGCTCGCCGATCCTCGCCTTCACAGGGCATCGCGTGTTCGCCGGACCCTACCACCGCAACGTCGCCGGAAACCTGCTCGTGTTCGACGCCTTGCTGGGCTCTGCCGCCGACGCGAAAGCCATCGTCGAAAGCCACCATGTCGGCCTCGTCGCGCTCTGCCGCGGCAACACGGAAAGCCGGCTGTTCGCGGCCAAGGCGCCGGATGGTTTCCTGGCCGGGTTGATGCGCGGCAGCGTACCGGAATGGCTGGACCCGGTGGCGGAGACCCGTGGCACGCCACTCGAGCTCTATCGCGTCCGGCCAAACGACTGAAGATCGGTCTGAAAACAAGGGGTTGACCCCAGTTGCATCGACCTTCCCGGAGGCAATGCATTTTACCCGCGAATAATCGATTTGGGGATACGTTTCCTAAAGGGTTTGCTGCCAGTCTGGAAAGAAATCCGACGTCGCAAACAGGGACACCGATGCAAACTTCGTTTGGCACCGGTCAGGCAAACAGGGAAAACACGGATCTGGCATTCACCGATCCGTTGACCGGGCTTGGCAACCATCGCCGCTTCTTCGACAAGGTCGATCGCCTGATCAGCGATCGTGCCGACGATCCCGCACCTTTCACCGTCGGCATTCTCGACCTCGACGGCTTCAAGCCGATCAACGATCTGTTCGGCCACAAGGCCGGCGACGACATCCTGATCCAGGTCGCCATGCGGCTGCGCGCATCGATGGACGGCCATTCGACGGTCTGCCGTATCGGCGCCGACGAGTTCGCCTACCTCTATCCCCTGGTATTCTCCGAGGAGGCGGCGGCGGAAAAATCCCGCATGCTGATCGAGATCCTGTCGGCGCCCTACGATGTCGGCGAACGCACCGCCAGGCTGTCGGCCTCGGTCGGCTGCTCGCTGTTTTATTCCGGCGACGAGACCACCGAAATCCTCATCAACAAGGCCGAAACGGCGCTCTACCACGCCAAGCGGTCAGGCCGTGGACGCGTCGTCGTCTACACCCGCGAAATGGAAGAGGCGGCCAAGCGGGTCACCCGCATCGAGCAGGCGCTGCGCCGTGCCGTTTCGGCCGGCGAGGTCGAGCCGCATTTCCAGCCGATCGTCGACCTCAATACGCGCCGCACCATCGGCTTCGAGACGCTGGCGCGCTGGACCGATCGCGACCTCGGCGCGGTGCCGCCCACCGTCTTCATTCCCATCGCCGAGGAGCGCGGCATTATCGGCCCGCTGTCGCAGCTTGTGCTGCGCAAGGCGACCGAGGCGGCGAGGAGCTGGCCGAAGGACCTGTTCCTGTCCTTCAACCTGTCGCCCTCGCAGCTCGTCGACCAGAACACCGGCCTGCACATACTGGCGATCCTCGACCGCACCGGCTTCGATCCGCGCCGGCTGGAGATCGAGATCACCGAGACCGGCCTGATGAACGACCCGGCCTCGGCCGCGCAAATCGTCGACGATCTGCGCCGTGTCGGCATCCGCGTCTCGCTCGACGATTTCGGCACCGGCCAATCCTCGCTCGGTCGCTTGCGCGAATTTCACTTCGACAAGCTCAAGATCGACCGCGCCTTCGTCTCCTCCATTCTCGACGACCGTCCGTCCGAACACATCATCCGCGCCATTCTCGCAATGTGCGAAGGGTTGGGCATGGATGTGGTCGCCGAAGGCATCGAGGAGGAAGCGCAGGCCGACCGCCTGGTCCAGTTCGGCTGCGCCGGCGGGCAGGGTTATCTGTTCGGCAGGCCGGTCGATGCCGACGCCACGCTCGGCTATCTCCGCGATTCCTTCCGGGGCGCCTTGCGCGCCAAGGCGATCTGACCGGCGATCCCTGCCCAATACACCATCGCGACTTTGCGCCGCGTGCGGCGCATTGTCGTTTTGTCCGACATAAGCCGCAAATCCATCTTTTCGCCCTTGCCCGCGCGACTTGCGTGGCTAGGATGCGCGCCGGTCACGCTGGGAGACAAGAAAGATGATGCCATCGGCGGATTTTGCCGACCTCAAGGGGGCCTCGGTGCTGATCACCGGCGGTGGCTCCGGGATCGGTGCGGCGCTGACCGAGGGTTTTGTCCGCCAGGGCGCCAATGTCGCCTTCATCGACATCGCCGATGGCCCGAGCACGCTACTTGCCGACCGCATCGAGAGAGACTTCAAGCGGCGGCCGCTCTACCTCAAGACCGACCTGCGCGACATCGAGGCTTTGCGCGCCTCGGCGGCGAAAGCGGCAGAAGTGCATGGCGATGTCACGGTGCTGATCAACAATGCCGCGTGGGACGAGCGTCACGCCGTCGAGGACGTGACGGTGGAATTTTGGGACAACAACCAGGCGATTAACCTGCGGCCACATTTCTTCACCGCGCAGGCGGTAGCGCCGGGAATGAAGCGGGCCGGCGGCGGCTCGATCATCAATTTCACCTCGACGTCCTACCTCATCAACCACCCCGACATGCCGGCCTATACCGCCGCCAAGGCAGGCATCCTCGGCCTGACCAAGGGGCTGGCCGGCAAGCTCGGTCCCGACCGCATCCGCGTCAACGCCGTCGCGCCCGGCTGGGTGATCACCGAACGGCAGCAGGAACGCTGGGTGACCGAAGGGGCGCTTGAAGCCCATGTCGCCAGGCAGTGCATCAAGGACGTCATGCGCCCGGACGACATGGTCGGCACGGTGCTGTTCCTGGCCTCGGATGCCTCGCGCATGCTGACGGCGCAGATGCTGATCGTCGACGGAGGCTTCCTGTGAGCGTGACCCCGGCGGTAGCGGCGCTCGATTGGGGCACGACCCGGCTCCGGGCATGGCTGATCGACGGCAGCGGCAAGGTGCTTGCCGAGCGCCGCGGCGATGACGGCCTGATCACCGCGCGCGAAAAAGGGTTTTCGAACGTGCTGGAAGGCCATCTGGCCGCCTTGGGCGCGCCGGAAACGCTACCCGTCATCATCTGCGGCATGGCTGGCTCCCGCCAGGGCTGGATCGAGGCGCCCTATGTGCCTGTGCCGGCGCCGCTCAGTGCCATCCTCGGCGGTGCCGCCCGGGTATCCGATCAGAAACGCGACATCCGCATCGTGCCGGGCCTCGCCCAGCGCCTGGCCGATGCGCCCGATGTCATGCGCGGTGAAGAAACACAGCTTGCCGGTGCCGGTTTGCCGGCAAAGGGGCGACATCTCGCCTGCATGCCCGGCACGCATTCGAAATGGGTCGTGGTCGAGGATGGCGCGGTTGCCGGCTTCGGCACATGGCCGACCGGCGAACTGTTTTCGGTGCTTTCAGCGCATTCGATCCTCAAGCATTCGCTGGGCGAGCATCCGGCTCCGGTTGCGGCGGAGAGCCCATTCTTCCGGCAGTGGTGCGAACGGGCGCTTGGCGAGAGCGGCGACGTCACGTCGAAGCTGTTTGCCATCCGCGCCGCCGGGCTCCTGCAAGACCTGAAATCGGAGGATGCGGCGGCCTGCCTGTCCGGGCTTTTGATTGGCGGCGAGATCGCCTCGGCGAAGCGCCGCTATGGGGCCGGCGACGCGCCGGTCGTCCTGATTGCCTCGGGTGCGCTCGCAGTGCTCTACCAAGCCGCACTCGACCTTGCGGGACTTGCCGTCCGCACCGTCGACGCGGATGAAGCGGTGCGCGCCGGCCTCATCGAAGCCGCGCGCGAAAACGGCATGATCCCCAGAACCGGAGCTTTGGCATGACCGAGACCGCAGCCTTTCCAAAACTCAAGCGCGGGCTGGTCGCCATCCTGCGCGGGCTGAAGCCCGCTGAAGCGATTGCCATGGGGCAGGCGCTGTTCGATGCCGGCATCGAGGCGATCGAAGTGCCGCTCAACTCGCCCCAGCCATTCTCGTCGATCGCCAGGATTGTCCAAGTGCTGCCGAAAACAGCCCTGATAGGCGCCGGCACGGTGCTGACGGCAGCCGATGTCGACGGTCTGCACCAGGCCGGCGGGCGGCTGCTGGTCAGCCCCAACATCGATGCCGAGGTGATGGCGCGTGCCATGCATTACGGCATGGTGACCATGCCCGGCGTATTCACCCCGACCGAAGCCTTTCAGGCGATCCGGCTCGGCGCTTCTGCCTTGAAATTTTTCCCGGCGAGCGCGCTGGGTGCGGCGGGCATTTCGGCGATCCGGGCGGTGCTGCCGGCGCAGACGCTGGTCGGCGCCGTCGGCGGCGTTTCGGAAAAGGACTTTGCCGGCTACAAGGCGGTCGGGGTGACGGTCTTCGGCCTTGGCTCCAGCCTGTTCAAGCCCGGCATGAGTGTCGATGAGGTCGCCGCGCGGGCGCACGCTGCCGTGGCAGCCTGGGACGCGGTGTTCGGAGACGCATGATGAGTGAGGTTTCGGTTTTTTCCGATCACATCTGTCAGCTCGGCGAAGGGCCGAGTTACGATCCTGCCACCGATGCGCTGTTCTGGTTCGACATTGTCACCGGCAAGCTCCTGGAAAAACCCGTGGCCGGCGGCGCGCTGAAGATCCATGAGCTTGGCCAGATGGCGAGCGCCATCGCCATCATCGACGAAAATCGCCAGCTGATCGCCACCGAGACCGGGCTTCATGTCCGCGACGTCGCGACCGGCAAGCTGACGCTGCATACGCCGATCGAGGCCGACAATCCGCTCACCCGCTCCAACGATTCGCGTGTCCATCCCTGCGGAGCCTTTTGGGTCGGCACCATGGCCAAGGACGAGGCCAAGGGCGCCGGCTCGATCTACTGGTTTTTCAAGGGCGAGCTGCGCACGCTCTACACCGGCATCACCGTGTCGAACTCGATCTGTTTTTCGCAGGACGGGACGATCGCCTATTACACCGACACCGCGACCGGCCTTTTGATGCGTACCGCCTGCGATCCGGCGACGGGCCTACCGGTTGGCCAGCCAAAGGTGTTCGTCGACCATCGCTCTTCGAAGGGTTACGTCGACGGCTCCGTCGTCGACCGCGATGGCGTGCTGTGGAATGCCGTCTGGGGCGGCAAGGCGGTGAAGGCCTATTCGCCCGATGGCACATTGCTGCGCGAAATTCCCATGCCGGTGACGCAGGCGTCCTGTCCGGCCTTTGTCGGTGCCAAGGCCGACCGGCTGGCGGTGACCTCGGCCTGGAAGGGCAAGGACGAAAAACAGCGCAAGCTCGATCCGCAGGCGGGCATGACCTTCCTCATCGACATTCCCGTCAACGGCCGGTTCGAACCGCGCGTGCTGATCGCCTGAACAGAGATCGCCTGAACAGACAGGGGCAATAGTCGCGGGCCATATGCAGAGCGCTGCTGTCGCCCAAGCGTCCGGCTCGGGTCGGTTTCGCGAAAGTCGTTTGCGTCGCCCGTGCGATGGTAGGCGATCGCACCGTCGGGGATTGTTCATCTGATGTCGAGCCACAAGCCAAAGCTGATCCTTGTCTATGAGCCGGAAAAGGCTTGCTTCGACCGTTTGATCGCCGAAGGCTACCCACCACAGCGCGCCACCGAAATCTCGTCCTATCTGGCGCAGTCGACCGATCTGGCTCTTGAGTTTGAGGCGCTTGCCGCCGCCTGCGAGGCGCGCGGTCTCGCCTTTGCGCCGGTGGCGCTCGACGATGCCGCCGAGACTCTCGAGGGTACGGATGCGCAGAACACGCTGGTCTGGACGCTGTCCGACGGCATCGCCTATTTCCGTGGCGGCGCCGCACCCGCGCTCGCCCGGCTCAAGGGGCTGAGGACGATCGGCGCCGATGATTCGCTGTTCGCGCTCTGCCAGGACAAGTTCCGCTCCGGCGCCGTGCTTGGCGCGCTCGGCCTACCGGTGCCGCAGGCCGGCCTTGCCCGCGACGGCAAATGGCTGGTCGAGCCGCCGGCTTCCGCCGCCGGCTGGTTCGTCAAGCCCAACCGGCTTGGCGCCAAGATCGGCATCTGGCCGGATTCGCGCAGCAGCGACCTTGGCCACGCACTGGAGCTTAGCCGGCGAGTGTTCGCCGCCTATCGCGACGATGTCGTCGTCCAGCCCTATGTCGCCGGCCGCAACGTGCGTGCCAGCTTCCTCGGGCTGACGCCGCAAGTGGGCGTCGAGGCGCTCGGCGTCGCCTTTGTCGATTCCGGCGCCGATTTCCAGACCATGGCCGACAGTATGGCGCTCTACGGCGAAACCGGCGAGGCGGCGAAGGCTGCAGGACAATATGTCGAACCGGAACTCGTCGCGGTTGCCGACGTTCAGCCGGCCGCGGACGCCAGGATCAGGGATATCGCCAGCCGGCTGATCAGCGGGCTCGGCCTGCGCGACGTGTTCTCCGTCGACCTGCGCGTCGAGGCCGACGACACGGTTCACCTGATCGAATTCGAGGTCTGCCCCGGCCTGCCTTGCTTCGATTTCCGCGCCTATTGCCGCTCGCAATGGGGCCTGGAGCTTGCGGACGCCATGGCTGAGACCGCCGCCAGCCGGCTTACTCGTTAGTATATCGGCGCAGGAGTTTGACGATCGCTTGGGTTGACGGACTCATGCCTTGGCGATTGGGGGAAACGCCCATTGCTTCGCCCAATATCGAATGTCAGTGATTGGTCCACCGAAAAGACCAATGAAGCTGACAGGCCTCCTTTGCGCGCTGGTAGTCTATTCGGTCTCGGATGTTGATTGCGGGATCGGCCGTGCGCCGGCCATGTACCTGATGTTGTCGAATGGCTCTGGCCGGTTGTCGGCCAGGCTCCACAGTTGGCGATCGGTGCCTGGCAGGTCCCCCAGATAGACATGCAGGGCGCCGGAGCGGGCGCTGCCCGTATTGGCGACCGAGTGAATGGTGTTGGAAGACATGTGCACCAGCGCCGGCGCCGCAAAATCCTGCCGCTCCGGCTCGTCGACCTGATCGTCGGCCAGCTTGTAGATGAAATTGGTCTCGCCGCCCCAATAGATGCCGATCAAGGCGTCCATCAGATGGTTGTGCGGCGGATACTGCACCCCGGGCGAAAGCGTGATGTGGTAGATCGTCAGCTCAGCGCTGGCATGCAGCAGCAGCTCGTCCTCATCCTCCTCGTGAACCAGCCCGCCGAGCGCATGGAAGCGATTGGTATAGTCGTTCAAAACGGCCTTGACCTCATCGAAGGGGTGGGGGCCTGCCGCCGCGTTGACGATATCCTTGATCGCGGGGTAGAGAGGGGAGTCGGCGGATAGAGGCATGCCACAGCTCCTGTCTGAGATGCTCAGTTAGAGTAGCTAAGATGGCCAATGTCAAGGCCGATACAAAGCGAGAGAAGCATGAAGCCGACAAAAGCCGCGCCATCGAAATCGGCCGCGTCCCCCGGCGGGACAACGGCGCTGTCGACGGCGGACGTGCTGCGCAGCGAACAGGCCTATGAGCAGTTGAAAAGCGATATTGTCGCGTGCGTCCTGTCGCCCGGTGAAGCGTTGACGGAAAAGCAGATCGAGGCGCGCTACGGCATCAAGAAGGCGACGATCCGCTCCGCACTTGCCCGTCTGATGCAAGAGGGACTGGTCAGGAGCGAGCCGCGCCGCGGCTATGTCATCACCACACTGACCCTACGCGACGTCAACGAGATTTTCGATGTGCGGAGCCTGATCGAGCCGGAAGTGTTCCGGGTTGCCATCACGGATATCACCGAGCGCGGACTGGACGAGATCAGGCTGGCGGCCAGGAAGGTGCTGAAGCCCGAGACGCTGCGCAGTCCGGTCGCGTTCCTGGCCGCCGATCGTGCCTTTCGCCTAGCGATTGCCGAGCTTTCCGGCAATTTGCGGCTGGCACAGCTGCTCAGCCAGATCCTCGATCAGTCGGAACGAACGCTCCATCTCGGCTTCAAGTCGCGCGACTTCATGCCGCTGATCATCGAACAGCAGAAGCAGTTGCTGCAGGCCTGCGAAAAGAGCGACGTCCCGGCAATCGTCAAACTTGCCCGCTCGCAGTGCCTTGCCCTCAAGCACCAGCTGGTCGGCGCCCTGCTTGGCGGGGCCAAGCTGCGCGACGTGAACCTTCAGGACTTCGTCTGAGAAACCTTGGGACCGACGTCAGGCGCCTTCGACCAGCACGATCTCACCGTCGGCGACCTTCTGACGGATAGCGACCGCGCGCTGATACTCCGGCGAGTGGTAGCAGTCATGCGCAGCAGTGAGCGACTCGAATTCGATGATGACGTTGCGCGCGCGCCCTGGCCCTTCCGCCTTTTCATGCTCGCCGCCGCGCGCCAGGAATTTCGCGCCGAACCGCTCGAAGGCAGGTTTGGCGGCGGCGACATAGTCCTTGTAGCCTTCGGCATCGCGCACATCGACACGAGCGACCCAGTATCCCTTTGGCATGTTCTTCTCCGAACTTGGAAATTATGCAGAGCGCATTTCGTCGAGGATCGCTTGCGCCGCCGCGCGGCGGTCGCTTTCCGCGACGATCGGCCGGCCAACGACGAGATGGCTGGCGCCGTTGCGGATCGCTTGCGCCGGCGTCACCACACGCTTCTGGTCGCCATGGTCGCTGCCCGCCGGCCGGATGCCGGGTGTCACCACCGCCATGTCGGGGCCGACGATGCGGCGCACCGCTTCGGCCTCCGCCGCCGAGCAGACAATGCCGCCCATGCCGGCATGCAGTGCCTGTTCCGAGCGCCTGAGCACCAGCGTATGCGGGTCGTATTCATAGCCGACATCGATCATGTCCTGCTCGTCCATCGAGGTCAGCACGCTGACGGCAAGCAGGCAAAGCTCGCTACCCCTGGCGGCTTCCACCGCCGCCTTCATCGCCTTCGGATAGGCGTGGATGGTCAGCATGGTCATGCCCATCTTGACGATGTTCTCGACGCCCTTGGCAACCGTGTGGTCGATGTCGAGCAGTTTCATGTCGAGGAAGATCTTTGTTCCGCCGCTGGCCAGTTCCCTGGCGAAATCGAGGCCGCCGGCAAAGGCCAGCTGATAGCCGATCTTGTAGAACGAGACGACGCCATCGAGTTCGCGCACCGCCTGCTCGGCTTCCCGTACTGTCGGCACGTCGAGGCCGACGATCAACCTTTCCTGCATGGATTTGGCCTGCATGGATTGGGGCTGCATGGTTGCGGCGATCACGTCTCGATCCGCGTCGACAGCATGCGCGAGGTTTCGATCAGCGTGCGGCATAGGTGCTCCATCGATTTGTACAGTCTTTCGTCTCGGAAATTGCCGCCTTCGTCAAAGGCGTCGCCGCCGTCCGGCACCGAGCATTCCGGCGTCACCACCTCCATCTGACAACGCACCAGCACGGCGCGCAGATGGTTGATGCAGCGTATGCCGGCAAAGTGGCCGTTGGAGGATGAGCACAGGCCAACGACCTTGCCGGCAAGCGGCCTGACCGTCCGGCCGCCATCCCGGCGCACCCGGCTCACCCAGTCGATCGTGTTCTTGAGCAGCGGCGGGATGGAGCCGTTATATTCCGGCGTGGCGATCAGTAGCCCGTCATGGACGATGATCAGCCGCGCAAGCTTCTGGGCGTTTTCGGGGACACCCTTCTCCTTCTCCAGATCCTCGTCGAGGATCGGCAGGGGATAGTCGGCGAGCGAAATGCGGGTCACCTCGGCGCCCTGCACCGCAAGTTCCTTCTGCGCCACGTCAGCCGTCCTGCCGCTGTAAGCGCCGCTGCGCACCGAGCCGGCGAAGACGAGGATTTTCGGGATCACTGCCATTGCTTCGAAAAGGGAGTAGGCAGTAGGGCTTAGGCAGTAGGAGATTGAGCGGTTCCTGACTATTCCCTACTGCCTACTCCCTTATCCCTCCCTTCGATAGATCCACAGCTGCGTCGGCGGGATGTTGCGGAAGATGAAATCGAAATGCTTGACCGTGTAGTCGCCGCGGCCGGCCGGGATCGGCGACATCGGACCATAGGTCAGCTGCACGATCGGACGGCCCGCCGGGATGCGGTCGAGCAGGCTTTCGATGTAGGCAATGCGCTGGGCAACGGGAAAATTGAGCAGCGGCACGCCGGAGACGACGGAATCGAAGATCATCCCGCTCCTCTCGCCAAGCGTGGCGTTGAGGTTGAAGGCGTCACCCTCGATGACGTTGACGCCGGGATAGAGCCCGCGCAAATGGCGCACGAAATCCGTGTTGTATTCGACGGCGTAGAGGTTTTCGGGCCGCACACCCTGAGCCAGGATGGCCCGCGTGATGATGCCTGTGCCGGGACCGACCTCCAGCACCGGCAGGCCGGACCTGGGATTGACGATCGAGGCCATCTTGCGCGCGGTGATCGAACTGGTCGGAACGATCGAGCCGACCGTCTTCGGCTTGTCGATCCAGCCCTTGAAGAATTTGAGTTCGTCGTCGAATTTCTCGGCAAGCGCCTTCCGCAGTCCGGGACCACGTGTCATGCAAGCTCTCCTCAGCACTCCCCTCAGGTTACTTAACACCTGGGCAGCGCAAGGCAAGGCACGACCCTGCCGATGTCGTGGATAAGATAGATTTCGTCGCGTCCCGGGATGCGGCGCGTTTCATCGGATCACGCGCCATTCCTGGTCCGTCAGCGTTCGCCGAAGGATTCGAAGAAATCCTTCATGCGGGCGAAAAAGCCGCTCGATTGCGGCGAATTCTCTTGCGAGGAGAGCTGTTCGAACTCCTCCAGCAACTCGCGCTGGCGCCGGGTAAGGTTCTGTGGTGTCTCGACGGCGGTCTGGATATAGAGGTCGCCGACATTGGGCTGGCGCAGCACCGGCATGCCCTTGCCTTTGAGGCGGAACTGGCGACCGTTCTGCGTGCCTTCGGTCACCTTCACCTTGGTCTGGGTGCCGTCCAGCGTCGTCACCTCGAAGGAGCCGCCAAGCGCTGCCGTCGTCATCGAGATCGGCACTTTGCAGTAGAGATCGGCGCCATCGCGCTGGAAGAATTCATGCGGCTTCACCGCCAGGAAAATATAGAGGTCGCCCGAAGGCCCGCCGCGCAGGCCGGCCTCGCCCTCATTGGCCAGCCGGATGCGGGTGCCGTCCTCGATGCCGGCCGGAATGTTGACCGATAGCGAGCGTTCCTCGGTGACGCGGCCCTGGCCGGCGCATTTCGGGCACGGATCCTTGATCGTCTGACCGCGGCCCTGGCATTGCGGGCAGGTCCGCTCGATCGAGAAGAAGCCTTGCGTGGCGCGCACCTTGCCATGGCCGTTGCACATCGAGCAGGTCACCGGCTGGGTGCCCGGCTTGGCGCCGCTGCCCGAACATTCCGAGCACGAGATCGAAGCCGGCACGCGGATCTGCGCGGTTTTGCCGGCAAAAGCCTCTTCCAGCGAGATTTCCATATTGTAGCGCAGATCGGCGCCGCGCTCGCGGCCTCCGGAAGAGCGGCGCTGGCGCCCGCCCATCATGTCGCCGAAAATATCCTCGAAGATGTCGGCGAAGCCGCCTGCGCCGAAGCCTTGCGCACTGCCATTCATGCCGCCCTGCTCGAAGGCGGCGTGGCCGAAACGGTCATAGGCCGCGCGCTTCTGCGGGTCCTTCAGCGTTTCGTAGGCTTCGTTGATTTCCTTGAACTTGTGCTCGCAGGAATGATCGCCGGGATTGCGGTCGGGATGGAACTGCATGGCGAGCTTGCGGAAAGCGCTCTTGAGCTCCTTCTCGTCGGCGCCCTTTTGCACGCCCAGCGTTTCGTAGAAATCAGCTTTCATTTTTTCCCGCTGTCCGGATGCTCAACGTCTTGATGCATTGTTGCGTCGTTTGCCGGCACGTTGTCTCGATTTAGGATCGGTGCCGCCCGGATGCCAGTGCTGGCGTGCGTCTGTCCGGGTTTTTCTGTCGTTTTTTCAGGGAGGGTCCGCATTTTTTCAGCAAGGGTTGCAAAAAAGCCCGGCTCTACGCCGGGCTTTCCGCTTTATCTTGCCGTCAGGTGCTCAGGCCGACTTCTTCTTGTCGTCGTCCTCGTCGATTTCCTCGAAATCGGCATCGACCACGTCAGAGTCCTTGGCGGCGTCCGCCTTGGCGTCGGCTTCCGCCGCTTCCTTCTGCGAGGCCTCGTACATGGCCTGGCCAAGCTTCATCGAAGCTTCGGCAAGCACCTGGCTCTTGGCCTCGATGTCGGCCGCGTCGTCGCCCTCGGCCGCCGTCTTCAGCGCCGCGATCGCATCGGAAATCGCCGTGCGCTCGGCTTCCGAGACCTTGTCGCCATATTCCTTCAGCGACTTTTCGGAAGAATGCACCAGCGCCTCGGCCTGGTTGCGAGCCTCGACCACCGCACGCCGCTTCTTGTCGCTCTCGGCATTGGCTTCGGCGTCCTTGACCATCTTCTCGATGTCGGCGTCCGAAAGACCACCCGAGGCCTGGATGCGGATCTGGTGCTCCTTGCCGGTGCCCTTGTCCTTGGCCGAAACGTTGACGATGCCGTTGGCGTCGATGTCGAACGTGACCTCGATCTGCGGCACGCCACGCGGAGCCGGCGGGATGCCGACCAGGTCGAACTGGCCGAGCGCCTTGTTGTCGGCGGCCATTTCACGCTCGCCCTGGAAGACGCGGATGGTCACGGCCGACTGCGAATCCTCAGCGGTCGAGAACACCTGGCTCTTCTTGGTCGGGATCGTCGTGTTGCGCTCGATCAGCCGGGTGAACACGCCACCCAGCGTCTCGATGCCGAGCGACAGCGGCGTCACGTCGAGCAGCAGCACGTCCTTGACGTCGCCCTGCAGCACGCCGGCCTGGATGGCGGCACCGAGAGCAACGACCTCATCCGGGTTGACGCCCTTGTGCGGCTCCTTGCCGAAGAACTGCTTCACGATCTCCTGGATCTTGGGCATGCGGGTCATGCCGCCGACCAGGACCACTTCGTCGATCTCACCAGCCTTCAGGCCGGCATCCTTGAGCGCCGCCTTGCAGGGCTCGATGGTGCGCTGGACGAGATCCTCGACCAGGCTTTCGAACTTGGCACGGGTCAGCTTCAGCGTCAGGTGCTTCGGGCCGGTCGCGTCGGCGGTGATGAAGGGCAGGTTGATTTCGGTCTGCGTCGTCGACGACAGCTCGATCTTGGCCTTTTCAGCCGCCTCCTTGAGGCGCTGCAAGGCAAGCTTGTCGTTCTTCAGGTCGATGCCCTGTTCCTTCTTGAACTCGGCCGCCAGATACTCGACCAGGCGCATGTCGAAATCCTCGCCGCCGAGGAAGGTGTCGCCGTTGGTCGACTTCACCTCGAACACGCCGTCGCCGATCTCGAGCACCGAAATGTCGAACGTGCCGCCGCCAAGATCATAGACGGCAATGGTCTTGCCTTCCTTCTTGTCGAGGCCGTAGGCAAGGGCTGCCGCGGTCGGCTCGTTGATGATGCGCAGCACTTCCAGGCCGGCGATCTTGCCGGCGTCCTTGGTCGCCTGGCGCTGCGCGTCGTTGAAATAGGCCGGAACGGTGATGACGGCCTTCTCGACCTTCTCGCCGAGATAGGCTTCCGCCGTTTCCTTCATCTTCTGCAGGATCATGGCCGAGATCTGCGAGGGCGACTGCTTCTTGCCGCCGGCTTCGACCCAGGCATCGCCATTGTCGCCCTTGACGATCTTGTAGGGGACAAGCTTCTTGTCCTTCTCCGTCACCGGATCGTCATAGCGGCGGCCGATCAGGCGCTTGACCGCGAAGATGGTGTTTTCAGGATTGGTGACTGCCTGGCGCTTGGCCGGCTGGCCGACCAGACGTTCGCCGTCGCCCGAGATGGCGACGATGGAAGGCGTCGTGCGCGCGCCTTCCGCATTCTCGATCACCTTCGGTTCCTTGCCATCCATGATGGCGATGCAGGAGTTGGTGGTGCCGAGATCGATACCGATTACTTTTGCCATTTTTCTAGTCTCTCCTCTAAGCAGGCTTTCAGGACCCATGAAGGCGTTCCGACGAAAGCCCCTGTTCATAAGAAATTCCGTTCGGCACCGGTGTTCCGCCGCCGCACGGCTTGGCGCGTATATAAGAACAGGCAGCATCGGGCGCAAGCATTCTGCGCAAGGCTTCCATGAACCTTTCCACCTCCGTGCGCGACTGACGTCCAGGCGCCGCATGGTGCGGCCCGGAAAGGAAGCCCCCATGACCAGCAACCCAGAGACTCCCAGGTCTCCGGGAACAACAGGAGCTCGGCGCGACCACCGCCTTCGGGACGGGGTCGATGCGCTGGGCTTTCTCTTGATTCCGTTGACCCTGCGGAAGACCAAGCGTATCGTGACTGTGAGGAAAGCAGACAATTCGATCAGGGAAGAACGAGCCGGACCGCCGCGCCCTGCCCTGATTTGCGCGGCGGCCCCGGACGTTTCTCCCCTGGACTACGGGGGTAGTGTCATGTCTCGCATCCGCGGCTCGTTCGCATCGTCTCGCCATGGCCATTTGCGCCGCACCGCTTATGCCGGTGGCGGATTGCTTGCCCTGGCACTTGCCGCCGGCTTTTGGCTCGGCGGCCCCGCCCAGGCGCAGGAAACCCAGATCATCTATCCCGGCTCGATGGCGGTCACCGGCTTTCCCGGGACCGTCATTCCCAATTTGGATGAGGGCCTGCCGCCCGGCGTCGATCCGGTCGACGAAACCTTCATCGACACCACACGCGCCACCTTGCGCGTGTTCGACGTTTCGCACCTGGGTGGGCCGGCCTCGGGCCAGCTCGTCTTCACGCCGCCGCCTTTCGAGGTGACATCAGGCCAGATCGGCGAAGTGTTCGGCCTTACCTATGATGACGGCGTGCGCGACGGCGTTCCATCAGGCATTCCCAACCTTTACGCCGCAGCCACCTCGCTGCACGGCATAGAAATCGTCACGCCGGACGCCGACAGTGACGGCAGGCCGGAGCGGCAGCGCCGCGGCACATCAGGCGCCACCTTCATGGAAGGCCAGTTCGGCACCGAAAACGGTGGCGGGCCGGGCACCATCTGGAAGATCGACGGCATCACTGGACAGGTCGCCAAATTCGCCGACATCGACACCAACAGCGGTCCCGGCATCGGCAATATCACTTTCGATCCCAACCACCGCCAGTTCTTCGCCTCCGACCTCGACACCGGCCTGATCCATCGCATCGACGCCAACGGCGGACTGATCGACACCTTCGATCATGGTGTCGCCGGGCGCCCGGCGCATGGCCTGGCTCCCGTTGCCGACGACGGCGCGGTGATGGACATACAAGGTGCCGCTTTCGACACGGAAGACCCTGAGACCTGGGGCTATACCCAGGACGACCGCCGCGTCTGGGCTGTCTCCTACCATGGCGGCCGGCTCTATTACTCGGTCGGCGAAAAGTCTGAGATCTGGTCGGTGGGCATTGCCCGCGACGGCACCTTTGCCGGCGACCCGCGCTGGGAACTGACGGTCAAGGCCGACAAGGACTACGCCGTCACCGACATCGCCTTCGACAACAGCGGCTTCATGTACCTCGCCCAGCGCGGCCCGGTCGAAAACCGCTATGATTACAGCCGCTTCGCCGATTCCGGCAAGGGCGAGGTCATCCGCTACTTCAGAGAAAACCCGGATGATCCGGCAACGGAATCGGTCTGGGTGGAGGTGCCGCAGGAATATGCGGTCGGCTTCCCGCAAGGCAACCGGCAGTCGGCCGGCGGTCTCGACCTGCAATATGGCTATGACGCCGACGGCAATCTCGACACGTCGGTCTGTACCCAGACGCTGGTCAACACCGGTGACAAATTGCGTGACAATCCAACGCTTGCCGAGCAACTCGCCGCCGGCGGGCCGCTTGCCGTGCATGGCGTGCAGATCACGCCGAAGGACCTAGTCAAGCCAGCCAACGTGCCGCCTTTTGGCTCGTGGTTCGTCGATTTCGACGGCTATTTCGAGGACCCCGAGGTGGAAGGTCATGTCGGCGATGTCGCCGTCTGGCATCCCTGCGAGGGCCGTGCCGGCTATTATGAAGAAATCCCGGGCGGCTATCTGCCACCCTTCTATCCGCCGGACTTCCCACCGCCCGGCAATCTGCCTCCCTGTCTCGATGTCGACGACGTCCAGTATTACTGCACGCCTTCGGGCCTCGAGGCCGATCTCTATCTCCATGACCATGCCGGCTTCGGCGGCGATTCGATCAAGGCCCAGTCCAGGACGCCAGGCGTCGGGGTGACCTCACCCATGTCGCATGCGCCGGGCAAGCCGTACACGATCAACATCACCGGCCACGATCCGGGCGACAGAGTGGATGTTGGACTTTGCTTCTACAGGAAGTCCGACAAGGACAAGGGTGGCTACTACCCTTGCTGCAAGATGACCTTGCCGCTCCGCACCCCAGCCGTCAGCTGCGAACGTTGAGGAGGGGAAGATGAAAAATCTCGCACTCTCCCCACTCGCGGAAAACAACTCAACCGACAAGCAGTCAACCGTCATGGAGACGATCATGAAACCCCTGTCATATGCCAGGCGCGGCGCGCGCTGGCTGATGGCGGCCGGTATCGCGGTCGCCACCCTAACCCCGGTGCAAAGCTTCGCCTTTGATGTCTACACCGCTGTTACCCAGCCCAAGCTCGATTTCGACAACCCACGCGTCGTCAATCCGGAGCCGGGCCGGCTCGTGCCCTTCTTCACCAAGAAAGGCGGACAACGAAGCTGTGACTATGTCGAATATTTCCTGAGCTTCGGCGTGCGCGGTGATCCGCAGAACTTTGCCAACCCGAGCCTGGCGGCCTTGCTGAAGAAAGCCCAGCTCGACTTCAAGGACGTGCTTCCTCACGGCCTGCAGATCGTCAGCGTGCATGTGGCCGGCGACGGCACGGATTCGTCCGGCGGGTCTTTGCCCGGCGCTTCGATCAGCACGTCGACAAATCCGAGCGATACGGCTGTCGTTTCCGATTTCCGGCTTTCCGCCGACGATCTCGACGGCGTCGGCGCTCCCAACGAGCGCGTCATCACCTTCCAGATCACGGCCAAGATCGACCAGGCGGCGTTTCCCGCGCCGACGATGGTCGACAACCAGGGCCTGATCAAGGTGACGAACGGGACCGGCACGGGCGCCATCATCCCGTCGCAGGATCCGGGCAAGCCCGACGACGGCAACATCGCGACCGGCGAAAAAACGTCGATCAAGATCGACATCACCAAATGCGACAAGCAGCCACCGCCACCTCCCGGCAAGGAATGCTTCAAGGTGGAACGCGGCACGGTTGATTGCGTGCCCGGCGGCGGCGCCTTCATCTACCACATGCCGGTCGGCCCGGAGATGGGTGGCAAATGGGTGCAGGTGTCGACGACGACACCCGGCATCACCATCATCCCCGATACCCAGCTGGTGCCTCCGGGTGGCGGCGTGCTCAACTGGAAGATCGTCGGCGCATCGCCTGGCGACGTCATCCACCTCATCGTCACCGGCATCGAGACCTATGCCGGCCCGAAGGAGGGTTGGAGCCTGTGCTGCACGCAGACCATCGACATCGTCATCCCGCGTGACCAGCGCTGCCCGCCCAAGGACAAGGAGCCCGACCTCAAGGTCGAGAAACGCGCCGATGTCCCGCGCTGCAGCATGGCCGGCGGCTGCGACTTCACCATCAGGGTCACCAATGTCGGCACCACGCCCTACAACGGCAAGATCGTGCTCGACGAGGTGACGCTGCCGGCCGGCTCGACGCTGAGTTCAGGGCCCAATCCGCCCTGGGTCTGCGTAGCCGGCACCACCCCGATGACGTGCACCTATCCGGTGACCACGCTCAATCCGGGCGCCTTTGTCGACCTCAAGCTCGGCTTCAAGCCGGCCGGGGGCTGGCAAGGCAAGGTGCTGCGCAACTGCGCTACCTACAATTATCCGGCCAGCGGCAAGCCGCTGTTCGGCAGCCAGCAAAACGACAGGGGCTGCGCCTCGATCCCGATCTGCCGCCGTGGCGATCGTGACCGCGACTGCCAGCCGCCAGTCGAGAAGAAGGTCGACCTGATCCTGAAGAAGCGCGCCCGCATTCCGGTTTGCACGCCGGACGGCGTCTGCTACTTCGTGATCGACATCATCAACAACGGTACATCGACCTATATCGGGCCGCTGACGGTGGTCGACAACTACCCCGGCGGCGCCCCGGCCTCCTCGACCTTCGGCCCAAGCCCGCCCTGGACGTGCGGTCCGAACGGCCCCGGCCAGTTCCGCTGCGACAATGCCGGTATCTCGCTGCCTGCGGGCGCCTCGACGCCGATCTTCGTCAAGGCGGTCATGCCGGCCGGCTATCAGTCGGATACGGTCGAGAACTGCGCCGCGGTGAAGGCCATTCCCGGTGAGGTCGACCTCACCAACAACAAGGCCTGCGCCAAGGAACGCATCCGTCATCCCAATGGCGGCAAGCCGACCTTGCGCATCACCAAGGTGTGCAACGGTTCGCTGGCCGGTGCCGCGGTCATCTCTTGCCGTATCACCGTCATCAGCCTTGGCACCGCTGCCCCCACCGGTCCGGTGCGGGTCAACGATGCCGCCACGCTGGTATCGGGCGGCGCGCCCGTCCAGATCCAGACCGTCACCCCTGACGGCGCGGAATGGGTGTGCGGACCGGTCCCGGCCAATGCGCTGTCGTGCCAGATTCCCGGCGCCGTCATGACGCCCGGAACCAGCCGCCACTTCGACGTGACGGTCTCGGCCAATGGCGAGTTCGAGAACTGTGCGCGCGGCTCTTATGGGCCGGCGCCCGGCGACGACGTCGTCTATCCGATCGGCCAGGCCTGCGCCAAGGGCGGCGGCTCTTCGACCATCCGTGTCGAAAAGACCGGCGACCGCGAATGCCGGCTCGGCCAGCCCTGCTCGTTCGACATCACCATCACAAATGATGGGACGGGCCCCTTCTCCGGCCCGGTCCGCATCGGTGATGCGATCGGCGTGGAAGGTCTCGGCCGGCTGGACGGCGTTGCGATCACCTCGATCGACCCGCCCTTCGGCTGCTCGCCGGAGCCGACGACACTGCCGGCCTCCTGCATTGCCAACCTGACGCTCGGCGCCGGCGAAAGCCAGTCGCATCACGTTACCGTGGTCATCCCCGACGACGGCCGCCTGGCCAATCTGCAGGGCAACGTCAATGGCCAGAACTGCGTCGGCGTCCTGTCTCCCGACACAAGGGTGCAGGGCGGCGGCGACGTGCTGGGCGGTGACCAGACCAATGTGCAGGGCGATCGCGGCAAGGCCTATGCGTGCCACCCCTTCATCATCACCCACGAGGTGAAGAAGGAGTGCTCGCCAGGCTTCGTCATGAACGATGCCGGCCGCTGCGTCTGCCCGGAAGGCACCACCTTCCGCAACGGCCAGTGCACCGGCGGCGGCACCAACATCCTGCCGACACCTCCGCCGCCGAAGCGCTGCGTGCTGCTCGAAGGCCAGATCCGCACCGAGGACGGGCGCTGCATCTGCCCGCGCGGCACGGCGCTGGAGAACGGGAAGTGCGTCAGGACCGACAGGCCCGAGCAGTGCACCATCCGTGGCCAGATCCACAATGGCGATGGCGACTGCGTCTGCCCGCAAGGGACCGAGGTGCGCAACGGCGCCTGCCGTCCGATCCGGCCGAAGCCTGAGCAGTGCACCATCCGTGGTCAGATCCACAATGCCGATGGCGACTGCGTCTGCCCGCAAGGGACAGAGGTGCGCAACGGCGCCTGCCGTCCGGTCCGGCCGAAGCCTGAGCAGTGCCGCATCCCCGGCCAGATCCGCAATGGCGATGGCGATTGCGTCTGCCCGCAAGGAACCGAGGTGCGCAACGGGGCCTGCCGTCCGGTTAGGCCGAAGCCCGACCAGTGCACCATCCGTGGCCAGGTCCACGACGCCGATGGCAATTGCGTCTGCCCGCGGGGTACCGAGGTGCAAGGCAATGCCTGCCGGCGCAAGCAGCCGCAACAGGAGCAGTGCGACATACGCGGCCAGGTCCACAACCAAAGCGGCGACTGTGTCTGTCCGCGTGGGACCGAGGTGATCAACGGCGCATGCCGCAAACCCAGGCAACAGACGGAATGCGCACCGGGCTCGCAGATGGTCAATGGCCAGTGTCAGCCGATCTTCAGGCGGCGCTGCCCGGAAGGCACGGTTGGGCGCTATCCCAACTGCCGGCCGATGCGTGGGCAGCCGTCCCTGGAGCTCAATCCGGGCCTGCTGCTGCAACAGGTCCTGCCACGGCGTCAGCCACAGGTCGAACAGCAGCAGGATCCGGCTAGGATCCTGAAGCTCCAGCAGCAATAACGATCTGCTCGACGCCAGACCAGAAACCCGCCGGAGCAATTTCGGCGGGTTTTTCTTTCATGCCCCGGAGCAAGTGGGAATTGGCGGTAACGCAGCAACGCCACCCAAGCCTGTGGAGCCGCCATGCCTGCGCCCTCGACAAGTCACCCGCCGCGCATTAGGCAGTCGGTCCAGGGTGAGCGGTATGAAAAGCGCGCCCGGAAAGGCCGCGAGATGAGCAAAAAGACCTTGATCGCACCTTCGGTGCTGGCTTCGGACTTTTCGAAGCTCGGCGACGAGGTCGAAGCCGTCGCGGCCGCTGGCGCCGACTGGATCCATCTCGATGTCATGGATGGCCATTTCGTCCCCAACATCACCTTCGGTCCGCCCGTCATCAAGGCGATCCGCAACCGCACCAAGGCTTTCTTCGACTGCCATCTGATGATTGCGCCGGCCGATCCCTATCTCGCCGCCTTCGCCGAGGCAGGCTGTGACGGCATGACGGTGCATGCGGAGGCCGGGCCGCATCTCGACCGCTCGCTGCAGACCATCAGGAATCTCGGCAAGAAGGCCGGTGTGTCGCTCAATCCGGCGACGCCGGAAACGATGATCGAATATGTGCTCGACCGACTCGACCTGATCCTGATCATGACCGTCAATCCAGGTTTCGGCGGCCAGGCCTTCATCCCGGGGATCGTCGACAAGGTGAGAAGGGTCAAGGCGCTGATCGGCGACCGGCCGATCCGCATCGAGATTGACGGCGGCGTTTCACCCGAAACAGCCCCCTTGGTCACATCGGCCGGCGCCGATGTGCTGGTGGCAGGTGCCGCCATCTTCAAGGGCGGCAGCGTCGAAGCTTACCGCGCCAACATTGAAGCGATCAGGACAGCGGCCGACAAGGCCGCCGGCTAAACTCACCGCGATCATCCCGTTTCAATCCAACAGGTCGGCCAGGAGCCGTTGTGCGGACGCGGCTCTTTCAAGGGTGCGCCCTGCCCGAATCAGATTCGCTGAGAAGCCTGATTCGGGCGACCATCCGCTGTCTTTGCGCGCGACAGAAAAGATGCACGCACGGGCACACAAGAAACAGATGATCCTGCGTGCATACCAAACACGTTAAGTTTCTACTGGTTGTAGAGACGCCCAAATTTCCACGTCAGATGCAGATCGGGGTATATTCCTTTGTCCTTAAGTACAATAGAGCCATCTTCTGCTTGAGTCCGTCGATGCAAACACTGTATGGTACATGTACGAAAGGATTCTTTTCGGACTCGAATTGCCCGGAGAAAAATGGGGACAAGGAGTCAACTTTGACATATGGAGCTGCCAACCTGAACGACGACGGCACAGGATCCAAGAGCACACTTGCCAGCACGGTCTATCACCAATTGCGGGATGATCTTCTCGGCGGCGCTCTTGAAACCGAAAGCAAGCTGCGGGTCGAGTGGGTTGTTTCCAAGTATGGCGCCGGTGCTTCCCCGGTTCGTGAAGCCCTTAATCGCCTTGCCTCCGAAGGACTTCTTGGTCGTCACGACCAGCGTGGCTTTTTCATCATGCCGGTTAGTGCGGCGGAGCTTGAGGAGCTGACGCGCACCCGCTGCTGGCTCGAGGAGCGGGCGCTTCGCGAATCCATTGCCCACCGCACCGCCGAATGGGAAGAACAGCTGGTGCTGGCGCTGCATCGCCTGGGCCGCGCCTCACGTCTTTCGCAAAATGCCACCTCGCTCGATCCGGATTGGGAAAAATTGCACCGCACCTTCCATCGGGTGCTGATCTCGGCCTGCCGGTCGCACTGGCTGGTGGGTTTCTGCGACCAGCTTTCCGATCACGCCTATCGCTACCGGCAAATGGCCAATGACGGCGAAAGCATTCAGCGCGACGTTTTCGGTGAACACCGGCTGATCGCCGAATGCGCGCTGGACGGCAATGCCGACGGCGCCGTCCAGGCCTTGATCGATCACTACCAGCTGACCGCTGCCATGTGCATGGAACGCTTCAAGCAAGGCGAAATCGCAAAAGCCGCCGTCGCGGCCGAACGCGCCCGGCGGTAACGATTATTTCCTTTGGCGAGCCTTGCCGTCGTTGTTCGCGACCCTTTCGGCCGACGTGACGCGTTGGACCGCCATCTCCAGTCTTGACGGCACGGCTGGGAAACGCGAACTCTTCGCCGCCGATCCATGCCACCTGGAGCATTGCCGGCATCGCCTTTGCCGTCACTGCGGGAAAATTTCATGAGCAATCATCTGTTCGATGCGTTCCGGTCCCGGATGCCGGCGCCCGGGCGTCTGTTGATGGAAACCGATGATGGGCGCTCGCTCAGCTATGGCGACATGCTGGCGCGGTCGGCACAGCTCGCGCATGCGCTGCTGCAACTGGACGTCGAGCCCGGTGACCGGGTCGCCGTGCAGGTCGAGAAGAGCCCGGAGGCGCTGCTGCTCTATCTCGCCTGCGTCCGCGCCGGTGCCGTCTTCCTGCCGCTCAACACCGCCTACACGCTGACCGAACTCGGCTATTTCTTCGAGGATGCCGCACCGCGCGTCATCGTCTGCGATCCGGCAAAGTCGGCCGATATCGGCCGCATGGTCGAACCGTCAGGTGCCGTCGTGGTCACACTCGATCGCCATGGCCGGGGATCGCTGGCGGACCAGGCATCGCGACAGGCGTCCGATTTTCACGATGTCGAGCGGGGGGCGGATGATCTCGCCGCAATCCTCTACACGTCGGGAACCACCGGCCGTTCGAAAGGCGCCATGCTCAGCCACGAGAACCTCGCCTCGAACGCGCGGGTGCTGGTCGAGCAATGGCGCTTCACATCGGGCGACGTGCTGATCCACGCGCTGCCGATCTTCCATACGCACGGCCTGTTCGTCGCCACCAATGTCATCCTGATGGCCGGCGCCTCGATGCTGTTCGAACAGAAATTCGATCCGGCCCGCATCATCGCGCTGCTGCCGCGTGCCACGGCGCTGATGGGCGTGCCGACCTTTTATACTAGGCTTTTGCAGCAGGACGGTCTGGACCGTGAGACGGCTAAGAATATCCGCCTGTTCGTGTCCGGCTCGGCGCCGCTGCTGGCCGAAACGCACAAGGCCTGGCGCGAGCGCACCGGCCACGCCATTCTCGAACGTTACGGCATGACCGAGACCAACATGAACACGTCGAACCCCTATGAAGGCGAACGGCGCGCCGGCACGGTCGGCTTCCCCTTGCCTGGCGTGTCGCTGCGCATCGCCGATCCTGACAGCGGCAAACCGCTTGCCCAGGGTGAGGTCGGCATGATCGAGGTCAAGGGTCCGAACGTGTTTGGCGGCTACTGGCGCATGCCGGAAAAGACCAAGGCGGAATTCCGCGCCGACGGTTTCTTCATCACAGGCGATCTCGGCATGGTCGACACCGAAGGCTATGTCCACATCGTCGGCCGCGGCAAGGACCTGATCATTTCGGGCGGCTACAACATCTATCCGAAGGAGCTCGAAAGCGAGATCGACGCGCTTGACGGGGTGAGCGAGAGCGCCGTCATCGGCGTCGCCCATCCGGATTTCGGCGAAGGCGTCACTGCCGTCGTCGTGCGGACACCGGCATCGCGGATCACCGGCGCCGAAATCCTCGGCGCCATCGCCGGGCGCGTGGCCAAATACAAGCACCCGAAGCAGGTGATCTTCGTCGACGAATTGCCGCGCAACACGATGGGCAAGGTCCAGAAGAATCTTCTCCGCGATATCTATAAGGATCTCTACGCGTCCTAGGTTGTAAACTCTGCAAACCCGGCCGTGGCTGGTAGTGTTGGATCATGAGGCTCTGTCGGTAGGATAGTTCCGATGCTCGCATTTGAAGACCACCGATGGGGCGAACTGCAGCATGCGTATGGCCGCGCGGCAAACGTTCCGGGGTTACTCCGGGAACTCCGCTTAGCCACAAGTCCTAAGAACGGCTATCAGGAGGAGCCGTGGTACAGCCTCTGGTCGAGCCTTTGCCACCAAGGTGACGTTTATACCGCCTCATACGCGGCTGTTCCGCACATTGTGAAAATCGCGACTGAGACGCGAACGCCTATCGACTCTTCATTCTTCCAGCTACCCGCAGCTATTGAAGTTGCCAGGAGAACGGGCCACGGACCTGAGATCCCGACCGAGTGCGCCGAGGACTATCACCGTGCTGTGGCGAGTCTTGGCGAGATCGTCAGTCTCCATCGAAACGAGGCTTGGGATCAATCGATGCTCTTGTCGGCAATGGCTGCTCAGGCCATTGCCAAAGGTCATGTCGCTGTCGCTGAGGCCATGCTGAATTTAGACAGCGATTTGATCGCCAAGATCAACAGGCTCGAGTTCAATTAGCGGTTCGACCGCCCAAGCTGATTCACTGTTGGAACGAGCCGATAAGATCTATCAGCCGCACGTCCGTCAGGCATCGCGTCCAGACAAAGAGATAGACCCCCTTACTCCAGCTTACTTGGCCTTCCCATTGCCGGAGCCCCACAGGGCGCGCTGGATCAGGCCGCGTTTGCGCTTGCGCGGCACGAGGTCGATATCCCTGACCAGTCTTGCGCCACCCTTGTGCCGTTCGAGCGTGATCTTGCGGGTGTGGAAGGCTTCCAGTTCGGCGCGGTGCGCCACGCTGACGATGGTGACCTCGGGCAGTTCGCGGATCACCGTTTCCATCATCTGGTCCTGGCTCTTCTCGTCCAGCGCCGAGGTCGCCTCGTCCAGCACGACGATGTCTGGGCGATGCAGCAAAAGGCGCGCGAAGGCGACCCGCTGCTTTTCGCCGCCCGACAGGGTCTGGTCCCAGGGCGCTTCCTCCTTGATCCGGCCGGCGAGGTGGCCGAGGCCGACCTTACCGAGGGCCGCCTTGATCTGCTCGAGCTTCCAGTGGCCGGCGGCCGCGGGGTAGGCGACCACCCGGCGCAGCGTGCCGGACGGGATATAGGGCCGCTGCGGCAGCATGAACAATCGTTTGTCGGGATGGAAATTGACACTGCCGCTTCCCCATGGCCAAAGGCCTGCGATCGCCCGCACCAGTGTCGACTTGCCCGAGCCGGATTCGCCTGACACCAGCACCCGCTCGCCCGCTTCAACCCCGACTTCCGTTTCCTTGACCACGGACGTGCCGTCGTCGAGTGTCACCGAGAGATTGTCGAGGGAGAGCATCGTATCGCCCTTGGTCTCGCCGTGAAGGATGCGTCCCAGCTCGTTGCTCTGCTCGGCGCGCTCCAGCCCGTCGAGCGACATCATCAGCGAGGCGATGCGGCGTGCCGAGGCGTTCCAGTCGGCAAGGCGCGGATAATTGTCGACCAGCCAGCCGAACGCGCCCTGCACGATGGCGAAGGCGGAAGCAGCCTGCATGACCTGGCCGAGCGACATCGAGCCTTCGAGAAACTTTGGCGCACACAGCAGCACCGGCACGACCGGCGCGAACAGGCTCGAGCCCTGCGACACCACCGCCGTGCGCATGTGCTGGCCGGTCAGTTGCGCCCATCGCTTCAGCACGCCGGCAAAGGTCCTGTCGATGCCGCTGCGTTCCTCCTCTTCGCCGCCGAGCAAGGCGATGCTCTCGCCGTTTTCGCGCACGCGCGTCAGCACGTAGCGGAATTCTGCTTCCGTCTGGTTCTTCTCTTCGGACAGCCGCACGAAATCGCGGCCGATAAAGAACATCGAGGTGGAGGTGATCGCGGCATAAATCACCGCTGTGATGACGAGGAAGCCGGGCACGGTGAAGGTCGACCCGCCCAATGTGAAGCTCAAGGCTCCACCGATCGTCCACAACACCACGATAAAGGTCGAGGCCGAAAGGGTGGCGACAATCACGCCGGCGACGAAATCGACAGGCGCCTCGGTGGCGACCCGCAGATCTTCCGAGAGGCGGGCCTCGGGGTTCTGGTGGTCGCCCTGCACCAGGTTCAGCTGGTAGTAGCGGCCGTTGGTAAGCCAGCGCGCTATCACCGAGGTGGTCAGCCAGGAGCGCCAGCGGCGCTGCATGGTCATGCGCAGATAGACCTGAGCGACGACAAGGCTGATGCTGCCAAGCACGAGCGGCACGAACACCGCGCTCAGGAAATAGACGCTATGGGCGTCGCGCTTCTCGATGGCGTCGAAGATCGAGCGGTTCCAGACATTGATCCCGTACTGGAAGCCGACATTGACGACGATCAGGATCAGCAGCCCGATCGTCAAGGGCCAGCCGAGCTTGTCGCCGTGCCGTCCCCAGTAGCCGCGTCCGCTGATCCAGAACCGCTTCAGCAGGTATTTCTTGCGCGCCTGTTCGGCTTGCTCTGGCGTCAGCTGTGGACCGGGTTCGACGGCCTCCGGCGGCGGTGTCTCGTCGACGATCCCGGGAGCCGCCGCTTCGACGGTCGAAGCCTTGTTCTTTCGTGGCTTCTTTTCGCGCGGAACTTGGCCGCGCGGCCTCTCGTCACGCGGCTTTTGCCGTCGCGGCTTGGGGGCGCTGCGCGGCTTGATTCCATCGGCCGGTGTCGATCTGGTTTTCGCGTCGGACATGCGCTCCGACAACGACCTCGAAATCAAAAGGTTTCATGACGTTCGCCTGAGAGGAGAAATTCCCAGCGGCGCTTATAATTGCGTATATAGCAGGTCGACGACATGGTCGGCGATCGCCAGGCTTGCCGTCAGGCCGGGGCTCTCGATGCCGAACAGATTGACGATCCGCCCGACGCCATGATCGGCCGGACCCTGGATCATGAAATCGGCCGCAGGCTGGCCGGGACCGGACAGCTTCGGCCTGATGCCGGCATAGGCCGCCTGCAGGACGCCGTCGGCAAGATCGGGCCAATAGCGCCGGATTGCGTCGTAGAAGACGGCACTTCGGCGGGGATCGACGGTGTAATCGACATGGTCGACCCATTCGACATCAGGTCCGAAGCGCGCATTGCCACCGAGGTCAAGCGTCAGATGGACGCCAAGGCCGCCTTCGACCGGGACCGGATAGATCAGCCGCGAAAAGGGCGACCGGCCCGGAAGCGCGAAATAGTTCCCGCGCGCCAGCCACTGCCGGGGGATGAGATCCCTTGGGAAACCGTCGATGCGGCCGGCTACCGCCTGCGCATCGAGGCCCGCGGCATTGATGAAAGCGCCGGCCTCCAGGGCGAAGGTCTCGCCATTGGCGTCGCGCGTGTCGATCCGGATCCCGTCGGCTTCGATCGTCGCCCCGGCGACCGAGGTGAGGAAAGCGAAAGATGCGCCGGCGGCTTCGGCGTCGCCGCGCAGCGACAGCATCAGTGCAGGGCTGTCGACAATCCCGGTCGATGGCGACAGGAGCGCGGCGGCACATGTCAGCGCTGGCTCCAGGCTTTCGGCCTCGCCGCGCGTCAAAAGCTGGAGATCGTCGACGCCACAGCGGCGCGCATTGGCCTCGATCGCCCGCAATCCGTCGATCTGGCCGGCCTCGCTGGCGACGATCAGCTTGCCGGCGCGCTTGTGGGCAACATTATGCTCGGCGCAATAGGCGTAGAGACGCTGGCGTCCCTCGACGCAGAGCCGGGCCTTCAGGCTTCCCGGTGCATAGTAGAGCCCGGCATGGATGACTTCGGAATTGCGTGAACTGGTGACCGTGCCGATCGCCTCAGCCTGCTCGACCACCACCACCTCGCGGCCCGACACGGCAAGCGCCCTGGCAATGGCAAGGCCGACGACGCCTGCTCCGGCGACGACACAATCGATAGTCTGCATGGCCTAGCCTTCAGCGTGAAGCGCCGGCCTCGAACACCTTGTCGCCGCCGATCCAGACGCTTCCTATGCCAAGATCGTCCGACAGCGCAACGATATCCGCCGCCGTGCCATTGGCCAGGCGGCCAAGCCGGTGCGACTGGCCGATCGCCTGTGCCGGATAGAGCGAGGCCATGCGCAAGGCCTCTGACAAATCGACGCCAACAACGCCGTGCATGAAGCGCACGGCCGAGATCATGTCGAGATCGGCGCCTGCCAGCGTCCCGTCGGCAAGCCTGAGACTCCCGTCCCGGCGGTAGATGGTGCGGCCGTTGAGCGTGAACGAGGTCATGTCGGTGCCGATCGTCGCCATGGCGTCTGAGACCAGCACGATCTTGCCTGGTCCCTGCTTGGCTTCAAGCGCGATCCTGATGGTGGCGGGATGGACATGGATGCCGTCGGCGATCAGCCCGGCGGACAAGGTGCCGATGTCGATGGCCGTGCCGGCCAGGCCCGGTTCGCGGTTGCCGATCTGGCTCATGGCGTTGAACAGATGGGTGACCACGCTGGCGCCCGCTTCGGCGAAGATGCTGGCGGTGGCATAGCCAGTGTCGGAATGCCCAAGGCTGACGATGACGCCGGCCTTGGCCAAGGCCGCAACGCGCGCCGGTTCGACGGATTCCGGCGCGATCGTGGTGAGCAACACAGGCAGCTTCCGCCGCGCCGCGATCAGCATTGCCTGGTCGGCATCCGTCATCGGCCGGATCAATGCCGGATCATGCGCGCCTTTGCGCGCGATCGACAGATGCGGGCCTTCGAGATGCAGGCCGAGGAAACCTGGCACCTTTTGCAGCGCGGCTGCCTCGCCGGCGGCGACCGCAACAGCGGTGATGGCGGGCGTATCGGTGATCAGCGTCGCCAGCAGCGCCGTCGTGCCGAAGGGCGCATGCGCCTTGCAGATGGTCTCGATCGAGGCGACATCGGGATGGTCGTTGAGCATGACGCCGCCGCCGCCATTGACCTGGATGTCGACGAAGCCCGGCACCAGCATGCGGCCGCCAGTGTCGACAGCACGGATATCCGCGGGGATGGCGCCGGTGGGCAAAATAGCCTCGACCAGACCGTCGCGCACCACAAGTGCCGCGTCTTCGTGCCAGTCGTCGCCGTCGAAAATGCGGGCGCCGGTCAGGGCAAAGCGATCGCTCATACCGTCTCCGTCACCTTGCGAAGATTGCGCGGCGTGTCCGGGTCGAGGCCGCGGTGGCGCGCGAAGGCCTCGACGAACACGTAGAAGGAGACGATCAACGTCAGCGGATCGGTCAGAGGATGGCCAGTGGCGACATGCGGCAGGCGCGTGGCGCGGTTGGCCAGCGCTGAGGTGACAAACACTGGTGCCCCCTTGGCCGCCAGGCCGTCGGCCGCTTCGGCGACGGACGGTTCGGACGCATCGCGCGCGGCCAGCGCCAGCACCGGAAAGTCGGGGCCGATCAGCGCCAGCGGGCCGTGCATGACTTCGGCCGCGCTGTAGGCCTCGGCATGCATGCCGCAGGTTTCCTTGAACTTCAGCGCCGCCTCGTTGGCCATCGCCGCCGACGGCCCGCGGCCAAGGATGAACAGCGACTTCTGCTTCTCGATGGTTTCGGAGAGCACGCTCATCCAGTCGCAGGCGATCGCCTTGCCGAAATGCTCGGGCAGTCGGGCAAGTGCGGCAAGCAGCGCTTCGTCGCCGGTGGAATGCGCCATCAAGGCGAGGCCGGCGACGGCGGAATTGACGAAGGTCTTGGTCGCCGCGACGCTGCGCTCAGGCCCCGCCAATATGTCGATCGCATAGTCCGAGGCGCGCGCCAGCGGCGAATCGGCGGTGTTGGTGACGGCGATGGTCAGCGCGCCGCCGGCCCGCGCGGTCTCGGCCATGGCGACGATGTCGGGGCTCTTGCCCGACTGCGAGATGGCCAGGCAGGCCGAGCCGCCGAGGCGGAGCTTGCGGCCATAGATCGAAGCGATGGAGGGACCGACCGAAGCGACGGCAAGGCCCGCGGTCAGTTCGAAGGCGTATTTCATGAAGGTCGCCGCATGGTCGGACGAACCGCGCGCCACGGTGACGACAAACTGCGGGTCGCGTTCCCTGATGCCACGACCGGCCTCGGCGAGCACGGCGCCGGAGCCGTCGAGCAGGCGGGCGACGGCTTGCGGGATCTCCTCGATCTCGCGCTGCATATGGGTGGTGTTGGGGATCATGGTCGGCCCTCTTCGCTCGGCCCTGTCAGCCGCAATTCGGCGACGAAATCATAGGCGTCGCCCCGGTAGATGGAGCGGGTGAATTCGATCACCTTGCCGCTCGCCAGATAGGAAATGCGTTCGATGTGCAGGCCGGCAATGCCCGGCGGCACTTCGAGCAGCCGCGCATCGCTGTCGCCGAGATTGGCGGCCGAGATGCGCTGCACTGCCCGCACCGGCCGGTTGCCGGTCAATTCCAGCGCCGCATAGAGGGAAGAGCCGATGCCCGCCGGATCAGGCAGCACGCTGGCCGACAGCGAGGCGCGTTCGATCGCCAGCGGCGTGTCGTTGGCGATGCGCAGGCGCGCTACGCGCGCCACCAGTTCGCTTGACGACAGGCCAAGCACCATCATCTCGTCGGGCGAGGGTGCGTAGAGGCCGCGGTCAAGCCAGGCCGAGCGCACCGCCATGCCGCGCCGCGCCATGTCTTCGGTAAATGAGGTCAGCCGCGACAGCGACTGCTCGACGCGTTCCATGCGCGGCGCAACGAAGGTACCGGAGCCATGGCGCTGCACCAGTATGCCGCCCTTGACCAGGTCCTGCACGGCCTTGCGCACGGTGACGCGCGAAATGTCGGCCTTGGTGGCGATGTCGCGCTCGGACGGCAGCGCATCACCCGGACCGATTAGGCCACGATTGACGGCGTCTTCGATGCTCTTGCGCAATTGCAGATAGAGCGGCGCGCCGCTTTGCGAGGATTGCTTCAGCGTGGCGAAGATCTGGTCGGCGGCGTCGCTCATCGAGCCGCCTCCGCTGGTTTGGCGAACAGACGCGCCGCCATCTGCACCGCCCCGCCCAGTGCGTCGTCGAGCGGCGGCTTCAGCAGTGCCTGGTAGCGTGCCGACAGGCGCGGCGCATAAAGCGGCGCCAGTCCGCCGAGCAGGCAAAGCGGCGCATCATCCGGAAGGCCGAGCGCGCCGAGCGAAGCCTCGACATCGCTGACCGCCTTGTCGACGATCCAGTTGGCGACGGTATCGCCCTTTTCGGCATGCTCGAACACTTTGGGCGCGAAGCCGCCGAAATCGCCGGGCTTGGCATTGGTGGTGAATTCGACCACGTCCTCGGGATTGTTGCGGAAGGTGGCCATCATGGCGTCGGTCAGCGGCGAGCGCGCGCGCACGCCGTCATGGGCAAGCAGCGTCTGTTCCAGGAGATCGCGGCCGATGCGGGCGCCGCTGCCCTGGTCGCCGACCTGAAACCCCCAGCCGCCGATGGCGCGCGACGTGCCGTTCCTGCGCGCCATATAGGCGGTGCCGGTACCAAGGATCGCCATCGCGCCGTCACCGGAGCCGACGGCGCCTTCGAGCGCGATCTCGGCGTCGGTCTCGACGCGGCTGGTGCTGAACGGCAGGATTGCTTCGAGTTGTTGCCGGTAGGTGCCGACATTGGCGCCGGCGAGGCCGAGAATCGCCGGGGTTTGCGGGATCAGTTCGGGATCCTGTCCGGCGGCAATGAAAGCCTGCCGCGCGGCGTCGACAATGTTCGAGCGCGCCCCTGTCAGATCGGTGCGGATGTTGGCGGCGCCGCTCTTGGCACGGCCAATGACCGTACCTTCAACCGTTGCCAGGGCGGCCCTGCAGCTGGTGCCACCGCCATCGATACCGAGCACGAATTTCACGCGATTTCTCCTCCGGGCGGATAATACCAATAAAATACCAATAGCCAAGGATTAATTTCCGTTTCAAAAAGATTAAGCCGTATTTTATTGAAAATCCTCAGCATTTCGTCGGCTCAGCGATTTCCTGCCCGCGAATTCGTTAATGCATGTGGACAAGTGGTATTTTTTTGGTATTGTTCTGGTATTGGAGGAACACGGATGGCTGAAACGCGCACCGAAGCGCTTCACAGGAATGCCGAGGGGCTGGATATCCAGGCTCCGGAAGCCATCCTTGTTTCGCTGGTCGATGCGCAGATCGAAGCCGCCACGACCGTCCGCAATGCCATCCCCGCCATCGCCAGAGCAGCTGAAATCATTGCGGACAGGCTGAACCGCGGCGGCAAGCTTGCCTATGCCGCGGCCGGCAGTTCCGGCCTGATGGCGCTGGCCGACGCCCTGGAACTGCCCGGCACCTTCGGCATTCAGCGCGACCGCATCGCCATTCTGATTGCCGGCGGCGACGAGGCTTTCCACACGCTGGCCGGTGGACCCGAGGATGATACCGAGGAAGCCGCGGCGGCGGTGGCCAATGCCGGCATCGGCACGGGCGATTGCCTGATCGCCCTTTCCGCCAGTGGCACGACGCCCTATGCGGTACGCGCCATCGAGGAAGCCGCTCGTCGCGGTGCGGCCACCATCGGCATCGCCAACAACCGGGACTCGGCTCTGCTTCGCAAGGCCGAAACCGCCATCCTGCTCGAAACGCCGCCGGAAGTGATCGCCGGTTCGACGCGTATGGGCGCCGGCACCGCCCAGAAGATCGCGCTCAACATGCTGTCGACCTTGACCGCCGTCCATCTCGGCCATGTCCATGACGGCTACATGGTCAACCTCATGGCCGACAACATCAAGCTGCGCGACCGCGCCGCGCGCATCGTCGCCGCCATCAGCGGGCGCGGCACGGACGATGCGGCCCGTCTGCTCGAAAAGAGCGGCGGCGCGGTCAAGACCGCCATTCTGCTCGCCGCCGGCGCCGACAGCGCCGATGTGGCCGAGAAGATACTGGAAGAGGCCGGCCAGAAGCTGCGGCCGGCCCTTTCCGCGATCGAGGGGAGCAAGGGGCGCACTGCCTCTGTTCTCAAAACCGAACCTGAAAAAGGTCAACAGGGAGACTGAGCATGACAACGAAACTACTGACGGCACTGCTTTTGGGCACCAGCATTCTCGGCTCGGCCGGGATGGCTTCTGCCGCGGACGTAACGCTCAACATCGAAAGCTGGCGCGGTGACGACCTTGCCATCTGGAAGGACAAGCTGATCCCGGCCTTCGAAGCCAAGAACCCCGGCATCAAGGTGGTGTTCGCACCATCGGCTCCGACCGAATATGACGCGGCGCTGGGCGCCAAGCTCGCCGCCGGCTCGGCGGGCGACCTGATCACCTGCCGCCCGTTCGACAAGTCGCTTGAACTCTACAAGAAGGGCAACCTTGCCGATCTCTCGGCGCTGCCCGGCATGGAGAACTTCTCGCCGGTGGCCAAGTCCGCCTGGCAGACCGACGACGGCAAGGCGAGCTTCTGCGTGCCGATGGCCTCCGTCATCCACGGCTTCATCTACAACAAGGACGCCTTCGACAAGCTCGGCATCAAGGTGCCGACGACCCGCGACGAGTTCTTCGCCGCGCTCGACAAGATCAAGGCCGACGGCACCTACATCCCGATGGCGATGGGCACCAAGGATCTCTGGGAAGCCGCGACCATGGGCTACCAGAACATCGGCCCCAACTACTGGAAGGGTGAGGACGGTCGTGCAGCGCTGATCAAGGGCGATCAGAAGCTGACCGACAAGGACTGGGTCGCGCCGTATGAGGAACTGGCCAAGTGGAAGCCGTATCTCGGCGACGGCTTCGAGGCGCAGACCTATCCGGACAGCCAGAACCTGTTCACGCTCGGCCGCGCCGCCATCTACCCGGCCGGCTCGTGGGAAATCGGCCTGTTCAACACCCAGGCCCAGTTCAAGATGGGCGCCTTCCCGCCGCCGGTCGAGAAGGCCGGTGACACCTGCTACATCTCCGACCATACCGATATCGGCATGGGCCTGAATGCAGCTTCGAAGAACGCCGACGCCGCCAAGACCTTCCTGTCCTGGGTGGCTTCGCCTGACTTCGCCACCATCTACGCCAACGCGCTGCCGGGCTTCTTCAGCCTGAACTCCTCGCCGGTGAAGATGGCAGACCAGCTGGCTCAGGAATTCGTCTCCTGGCGCGGCAAGTGCAAGTCGACGATCCGCTCGACCTACCAGATCCTGTCGCGCGGCACGCCGAACCTCGAAAACGAGACCTGGGTTGAATCGGCCAACGTCATCAACGGCACCGACACCCCGGAAGCCGCGGCCAAGAAGCTGCAGACCGGTCTCGACAGCTGGTACAAGCCGGCGAAGTAAGAGCTCAGGCAACGGAGCCGGCTGGGCGTATGCCTGGCCGGTTCCGGATACCCTGGCTTTCAGAACAAGCCCATTCAGATAGCGATTGTCGGCACCGCCTCGCGGCCTTACCCTGACCTTACTGGGGAAAGGCTAGCTGACTTGTCGCAGGCCTTCGTCTTTGCCGCACCGGGCAAGGATGTCTGGGCCGTGCATCGAGGCATCATCTAGCATTGACACCTTTGGAACCGAGAGACGGCGGGGACCGAACTCATGGCCGCAGAAACACGACCGAAAAGACCAACCCGCTGGCACATCGGCGTCTTCCTGGCGCCGGCACTGCTCGTCTACACGGCGATCATGATCCTGCCGCTGGCCGGCACGCTGCAGCTGTCGCTGTTCCGCAACATCGAGCAGCACCAGATCTTCGTCGGGTTTGAAAACTTCCGCACCCTGTTCGGCGACCCCAACTGGTCCGTCGGGTTCTGGAACGCGCTGAGGAACAACACCTGGTTCTTCATGATCCACATGCTGGTGCAGAACCCGATCGGCGTCATGCTGGCGGCATTGCTGTCCAGCCCGAGGCTCAGATTTGCCGCCTTCTACCGCACGGCGATCTTTGTGCCGACGATCCTGTCCTTCGTCATCGTCGGCTTCGCCTGGAAGCTGATCCTGTCGCCGCTCTGGGGCGTGGCGCCGCATATGATGGACCTAGTCGGCCTGAAAAGCCTGTTCACGCCATGGCTCGGCAAGGAACAATACGCGCTGACCGCGCTCAGCCTGATCTCGGTGTGGCAGTTCGTCGGCATCCCGATGATGCTGATCTACGCCGCCCTGCTGTCGATCCCCGAAGAGGTGATCGAGGCGGCCGAGTGCGACGGCATCACCGGCCTGTCGCAGTTCTGGAAGATCAAGCTGCCGCTGATCCTGCCGTCGATCGGCATCATCTCGATCCTCACCTTCGTCGGCAACTTCAACGCCTTCGACCTGATCTACACCGCGCAAGGCGCGCTCGCCGGGCCGAACTACTCGACCGACATTCTCGGCACCTTCCTCTACCGCGCCTTCTTCGGCTTCCAGCTCCAGGTCGGCGATCCCAACATGGGTGCGGCGATCGCCACGATGATGTTCCTGATCATCCTCGGCGGCGTCTGCGTCTACCTCTTCCTCGTCCAGACGCGCCTGCGTCGCTACCAGTTCTGAGGGGCAAGAGATGAGCACCGCCACCCATTCGCTGCCCCGCACCATCGGCGCCCACGCGATCCTGCTGACCTACACCGCGATCGCGCTGTTTCCGGTGATCCTGGTGATCATGAATTCGTTCAAATCCCGCGCCGGCATTTTCGGCGCGCCGCTGACGCCGCCGACGCCGAAAACCTTCGACCTGATCGGCTACACCACGGTCATCGGCCAGGGCGACTTCATCCACTATTTCCAGAACAGCCTCGTCGTTACCGTCGCCTCGCTGTTCTTCGTGCTGCTGTTCGGCGCCATGGCAGCGTTTGCCCTGTCGGAATACCGCTTCCGCGGCAATTCACTGATGGGCCTCTATTTGGCGCTCGGCATCATGATCCCGATCCGGCTTGGCACCGTCGCCATCCTGCAATTGATGGTGGCGAGTGGGCTGGTCAACACGCTGACCTCGCTGATCCTTGTCTACACCGCGCAAGGCCTGCCGCTCGCCGTCTTCATCCTGTCGGAATTCATGAAGCAGGTGTCCGACGATCTGAAGAATGCCGGCCGCATCGACGGCCTGTCGGAATACACCATCTTCTTCCGCCTGGTGCTGCCGCTGGTACGGCCATCGATGGCGACGGTCGCCGTCTTCACCATGATCCCGATCTGGAACGATCTGTGGTTCCCGCTGATCCTGGCGCCGTCGGAAGAGACCAAGACGGTGACGCTCGGCGCACAGTTATTCCTCGGCCAGTTCGTCACCAACTGGAATGCCATTCTGGCGGCGCTGTCGCTGGCAATCATGCCGGTGCTGATCCTCTACGTCATCTTCTCGCGGCAGCTGATCCGCGGCATCACGTCGGGAGCCGTCAAGTGAGCGGAGCCCGACAAATCTACGCTGGAGCCTTCACCCCACCCGGCGCTGCGCGCCGACCTCCCCATCAAGGGGAGGTAGAAGGTCGCGGCTTCATTCACGACCGCCAAGAGGCACCTTTCGAAGCTTCTTTGGCCGTGAGGGTGTTCGCGCCAACGTCCTACCTCCCCTCGATGGGGAGGTCGGCGCGAAGCGCCGGGTGGGGTGACACCCTCTCAGAAGGAACAACTGGAATATCTGGAGTAGCCAGGTGAACTCAAAACCACCCCTTCGCGTTGTCGTCGCCGGGCTCGGCAATATGGGCCGCAGCCATGCGCTGGCCTATCACACCAATCCGGGCTTCGAGATCGCCGCACTCATCAACCGCTCCGACGTGCCGCTGCCGGACGGGTTGTCGGGCTATGGCATCAGGCGCTCCTTCGACGACGCACTGCGCGACGAGAAGCCCGATGTCGCCTGCATCGCCACCTATTCCGACAGCCATGCCGACTATGCGGTCAAGGCATTCGAGGCCGGCTGCCATGTCTTCGTCGAAAAGCCGCTGGCAACGACGGTCGCCGACGCCAAGCGCGTCGTCGCGGCGGCCAGGGCCAATGGCAAAAAACTGGTGATCGGCTACATCCTGCGCCATCACCCGTCCTGGATCAGGCTGATCGCCGAGGCGCGCAAGCTCGGCGGCCCCTACGTTTTCCGCATGAATCTCAACCAGCAGTCTTCGGGTCACACTTGGGAGACGCACAAGCAGCTGATGCAGACGACGTCGCCGATCGTCGACTGCGGCGTGCACTATCTCGACGTCATGCTGCAGATCACCGACGCGAAACCGGTCGAGGTGCGCGGCATGGGCGTGCGGCTGACCGAGGAGGTAGCGCCGACCATGTACAATTACGGCCATCTGCAGGTGCTGTTCGATGACGGCTCGGTCGGCTGGTACGAGGCCGGCTGGGGCCCGATGATTTCCGAAACGGCGTTCTTCGTGAAGGACGTCATCTCGCCCAAGGGCTGCGTGTCGATCGTCATGAAGGAAGGTGTGAAGTCCGATGACATCGACACCCACACCAAGACCTCGACCATCCGCCTGCACAGTGCAGCGACCGGCGCTGACGGCAAGTTCGCTAAGCAGGACGAGATGCTGTCGATGGCAGGCGAACCCGGCCACCAGGACCTCTGCGACCTCGAACAGGCCTTTGTGCTGAAGGCGATCCGCGAGGATCTGGACCTCACCAAACACATGGACGACGCGGTGAAATCGCTCGCCGTCTGCCTTGCCGCCGACGAGAGCGTGCGCAGCGGCGCAGCCGTCAAACTCTAGAGCTAGGAACAAATATTGTGGGCTCGCTGAAGATCGAGAATGTGAAGAAGGCCTTCGGGCCGGTCGAGGTGCTGAAGGGCATCAACCTCGAAGTGAACGATGGCGAATTCGTCGTCTTCGTTGGCCCGTCGGGCTGCGGCAAGTCGACCTTGCTGCGGGTCATCGCCGGGCTGGAGGATTCGACCTCGGGCCAGGTGGTCATCGACGGCGCGGATGTCTCGGCCACGCCGCCGGCCAAGCGCGGCATCGCCATGGTGTTCCAGACCTATGCGCTCTATCCGCATCTGACGGTGAAGAACAATATGGGCCTCGGGCTGAAGCAGGCCGGCACGCCGGCCGCCGAGATCGAACGCCGCATCGGCATCGCCTCGTCGATGCTGTCGCTGGAACCTTATCTGGAGCGGCGCCCGGCGGAGCTCTCCGGCGGCCAGCGCCAGCGCGTCGCCATCGGCCGCGCCGTGGTGCGCGAGCCCAAGCTGTTTCTCTTTGACGAGCCCTTGTCCAACCTCGACGCCGCACTGCGCGTCAACACGCGGCTGGAAATCGCGCAGTTGCACCGCCGGCTGAAGGCAACGATGATCTACGTCACCCACGACCAGGTCGAGGCGATGACGCTGGCCGACAAGATTGTCGTGCTCAACGCCGGCCGGATCGAGCAGATCGGCGGTCCGATGGAGCTCTACAATTCGCCGGCAAACGAATTCGTCGCTGGCTTCATCGGCTCGCCCAAGATGAATTTCGTCGATGGCGCGCGTCTTGGCGAAACGGCCAAGACCATCGGCGTGCGGCCGGAGCATCTGACCGTCGATCCGAAATCAGGCGCTTGGAAAGGGACAGTGGTGCATGCCGAGCATCTCGGCGCCGACACCAACCTCTATCTCGACTGCGAGAAGGCCGGGCTGATCACCGTGCGCATCTTCGGCGTCTACGATGCCGAGCCGGGGGCCACGCTTTATGCGACGCCGGATCCGGCTAAGACCTATCGATTTGACGCGGACGGGAAGACGATCAAGTAGCGCGGGATCGCGCTCTTCCTTCCCCCCCTTGTGGGGGAAGGTGGATCGGCGCGCAGCGCCGAGACGGATGAGGGGTGTTCCAGCGGAGTGAGACGTAAAAAGATCGAAGGATTCTAAGCGCTTACTTCTGCAAAGCCGAAATCCTTCGCGCACCCCTCATCCGACCTCGCTTCGCGAGGCCACCTTCTCCCACAGGGGGAGAAGGTAAGAGCTGCCGCCTACAAATCCGCCTTGAACGTCTGCTTCTGCTGACCCAAGCCCTCGATGCCCAGTTCCACCACATCGCCGGCCTTCAAGAACACCGGCGGCTTCATGCCGAGACCGACACCAGGCGGTGTGCCTGTCGAAATAATGTCGCCGGGGTGCAGCGACATGAACTGGCTGAGATAGGAGACCAGGAAGGCGACGCCATAAACCATGGTCTTGGTCGAGCCGTTCTGCATGGTCTTGCCGTTGACGGTCAGCCACATTTTGAGGTTCTGCGGGTCGGCCACTTCGTCCTTGGTTACCAGCCAGGGACCGGTCGGGCCGAACGTGTCGCAGCTCTTGCCCTTGGTCCACTGACCCTGGCGCTCGGCCTGGAAGGCGCGCTCGGACACATCGTGGGCAACGGCATAGCCGGCGACATAATCGAGCGCATCGGCTTCGCTGACATACTTCGCCGTCTTGCCGATCACCACGGCGAGTTCGACTTCCCAGTCGGTCTTTTCAGAGCCGCGCGGGATCAGCACGTCATCGTCCGGCCCGACAATTGCCGAGCTTGCCTTCATGAAGATGATCGGCTCCGGCGGCACGGTGGCGCCGGTCTCGGCGGCATGGTCGGAATAGTTGAGGCCGATGCAGATGAACTTGCCGGTGCCGGCAACGCAGGCGCCGAGGCGAGGCTTGCCGGAAACCGCCGGCAGCGACTTCGCATCGAGCTTGCCCAGCATCTCCAGCGAGGCCGGATGAAGCACCGTGCCGGCAATGTCGGCGACATGGGCGGAGAGATCGCGGATCGTTCCATCCGCATCGAGCAGGCCGGGACGTTCGCTCCCCACCTCGCCATAGCGCAGCAGTTTCATAGATACTCTCCTCAGTCAGATTGGTTCAGATCGACCAGCCGCCGTCGATATTATAGGCCTGTCCGGACGTATAGGTGGCGCCGGCCAGATAGACGGCGAGATCGGCGATTTCCTCAGGCGTGCCGAGCCGGCCCATCGGCTGGCGGGCGATGAAGGCGGCGCGGGCGGCTTCATAGTCGCCTTGCGCATGCATGCGGTCCTGCAGCGACGGGCTTTCGACCGTGCCGGGGCAGATGGCGTTGCAGCGTATGCCCTTGCTGACATAATCGGCGGCAATTGCCTTGGTCAGGCCGATCACCGCGGCCTTGGTGACGCCATAGGCGAAGCGGTTCGGCACGCCTTTGCCGGCGCCGGCGACCGAAGACATGTTGATGATCGATCCATCGCCGCGCTCCAGCATGCTGGGCAGCACCGCACGTATGGTGCGGATCATGGCGCGGACATTGAGGTTGAAGGCGAAATCGAGGTCGCCATCCTTCATTTCTAGGATCGAGCCGGAATGGACGAAACCGGCGCAGTTGAACAGCACGTCGACGCGGCCGATCTCGGCAAAGGCGGCATTGACCGCCTCGTCGTTCAGCACATCCAGCTTGCGGGTCTTGATGTCAGACCCCTTGGCGAGTTCGGCGAGAAGCGTCTCGTTGATGTCGGTGGCGTAGACCGTGGCGCCAGCCTTGGCGAAGGCCAGCGCGCTCGCCTTGCCGATGCCTTGCGCCGCTGCCGTGATGACAACGACCTTGCCTGCCAGATCCGCCATGCCTTTTTTCCTCGCCTGCTTGGGTCAACTGCCTTTATCGGCGACCGGCGAAGGCGTCATGTGCCAGTCAGGCTCGATTGTGCGGCCTGTGTCGCAGCCAGTTCACTGATAAAGATGTTTTTTCTCGTTAAAGAACATGCGTCCGGGCGTCAAGCCCGAACACGATCACCATTGCGACAGCCTGGAAATGTCAGTCGCCGTAAGGCACCCAGACATTCTTCACCTCGACGGCGCGGCGCAGGAAAGCATCGCCGGCCGCTTCGTCGGATGCCCAATCGAGGCCGCGGCCATTGCCGCTCCAGACGCGCTTGAGGTTGCCGATGGACTCGGCTTCCGCCTTGGCGCAGGTGTCGGCATCGGCGAATATCCAGAGCCCGTCGACATCATCATGCTTGGCCAGTACGCCGGCAAGTTCGGCGGTGCGGCCGGTGACGATGTTGATCGCGCCGGCCGGAACGTCGGAATATTCGATCACCTGATAGAGATCGGTGGCGAGGAGCGGATAGCGCTCGGACGGCACGGCGACCACCGTGTTGCCCATGGCCAGCGCCGGCGCGATGAGCGAGATCAGCCCGAGCAGCGGTGAAGTATCCGGCGCGACGATGCCGACGACGCCGACCGGCTCGTGCAGCGCCAGCGTCACGGCGCGGGCCGGAGGCTGGTGCACGCGGCCCTCGAACTTGTCGGCAAGGCCGGCATAGAGGAACAGCCGTTCGATCGATTGGTCTACTTCTTCCCGCGCGGCCTTGGGCGTAGCGCCGGTCAACTCGGTCAGGCGGAGGGCAAACTCGCCGGCCCGGCCGGAAAGGTTCTCGGCCAGATAGTAAAGCACCTGGGAGCGATTGTAGGCGGTCGCTTCCGGCCAGCTTTTGCAGGCGCGAGCGGCAGAGACGGCGTCGCGGATGTCCTTGCGGCTGCCGAGCCCGACTTCGCCGGCCAGCTTGCCCTTGGCGGTGGCGACGGCGAGTGAATAATTGCCGTCCGGGCGCACCTGCTTGCCGCCGATGAACAGTTTTGCCGTGCGGTCGATTGCCCCACCATCGGCCTGCTCGACAGGTTGCGCCGAGAGCGTCGCCGGCTTGATCACAGGACCGAGCGGCAGTTTTGCCGTGAGATACTCGAACATGCCTTCGCGCCCGCCCTCGCGGCCGAAGCCGCTTTCGCGATAACCGCCAAAACCGCAGGCGGCGTCGAACATGTTTGTGCCGTTGACCCAGACGACGCCGGCCTTCAGCTGTGGCGCGACATGCAGCGCGAGGTTGACGTTCTCGCTCCACACGCTCGCCGCAAGGCCGTAGCGTGTGTTGTTGGCAAGCTCGATCGCTTCCTCGGTGTTGCGGAAGGTCATGGTCGCCAGCACAGGGCCGAAGACTTCCTCTTGGGCAAGGATATTAGCCGGCGAAACGCCGGTGGCGAGTGTCGGCAGATGGTAATAGCCGGAGGACGGCAGCACCGCATCCGGCTGCCAGCAGACGGCGCCCTGTTTGGCGCCTTCGGCGACCAGACCCTTGACGCGGTCGAGCTGTGTGATGTCGACCAGCGGGCCGATATCCGTATTCTTGTCGAGCGGGCTGCCGACGCGCAACCGGCTCATCCGCATCTTGACCTTGGCGATCAGAGCATCGGCGATGCCTTCCTGCACCAGCAGCCGCGAGCCGGCGCAGCAGACCTGGCCCTGGTTGAACCAGATGCCGTCGACCAGGCCCTCCACGGCGCTGTCGAGATCGGCATCCTCGAAGACGATGAAGGCCGATTTGCCACCAAGCTCCAGCGACAGTTTCTTGCCCGACCCGGCGGTTGCCTTGCGGATGATCTTGCCGACTTCCGAAGAGCCGGTGAAGGCGATCTTCTGGATACCGGCATGGTTGACGATGGCCGCACCGGCCTCCGGTCCGCCGTGAACAATGTTGACGACGCCCTTCGGCACGCCGGCGCGTTCGCAGATTTCGGCGAACAGAATAGCGGTCAGCGGCGTGAACTCGGCCGGCTTCAGCACCACCGTGCAGCCGGCGGCGAGGGCCGGCGCGATCTTCCAGGCCAGCATCAGCAGCGGGAAATTCCACGGGATGATCTGGCCGACGACGCCGACCCCCTTGTGACCGGGAAAATCCTTGTCCAGCGCCTGCGCCCAGCCGGCATGGTGGATGAAATGGCGAATGGCCAGCGGCACGTCGATGTCGCGGCTTTCGCGGATCGGCTTGCCATTGTCGATGGACTCCAGCACCGCGAACAGGCGCTGGTGCCGCTGCATGGCGCGGCCGATGGCATAGAGCACTTTTGCCCTGGTGTAGCCCGAGGACGCCGCCCATTTCGGCAGCGCCTTGGTCGCGGCCGCAACCGCCGCATCGATATCTGCGGCACTGGCGTCGGACACCATGGCCAGCAACTTGCCGGAGGACGGCTCGCTGGTCTCGAAAGTCTTGCCGCCGGTGGCGGCTTTCCAGCCACCGTCGATGAACAGCGCCTTGCCGAAATCGCGCGCGGCAAGCCACGCATCGGTCTCGTTGCGGGCTTCCGGCGCCGGGCCGTATTCCATGGCGTGATAGCGGTCGAGAATGTTCATGGGGTGCCTCCTTTACCCTCCCCCTTGTGGGGAGGGTCGATCGGCGAAGCCGATCGGGGTGGGGGTAATTGGGTGCTCAAGCCATTGCGTGGCGGTGATTGGCCGAATAGTGCCCGGTCAAATGGTGCTCGAGCTGGCGCTCGATGTCGGTCAAAAGGCTCGACGCGCCGAAGCGGAACAGTTCGGGCTCCAGCCATGGCCGGCCGAGCTCTTCCTTCATCAGCACCAGCCAGTCGAGCGAAGCCTTCGCGGTGGAGATGCCACCGGCCGGCTTGAAGCCGATGAGATAGCCGGTTTCCTCGAAATAAGCCCTGATGGCACGCACCATGGCGAGGCCAACGGGCAGCGTCGCGTTGACGCTTTCCTTGCCGGTCGAGGTCTTGATGAAGTCGGCACCCGCCATCATCGCCACCATCGAGGCCAGCATGACATTGCGCAGCGTGGCAAGGTCGCCGGTGCCCAAAATGACCTTCAGATGCGCGTCACCGCAGGCGGCGCGCATCGAGACGATCTCGTTGTAAAGCTCCCGCCATTTGGCGCCGAACACCAGGCCGCGCGGAATGACGACATCGATCTCGTCGGCGCCATCGCGCACCGAAGCCTCGATTTCCTGCAGGCGGGTCGACAGCGGCGCCAGGCCATGCGGAAAGGCGGTGGAGACGGCGGCGACATGAATGCCGGTGCCGCGCACGGCGTCGACGGCCGTGGCGACGAAGGGATGGTAGACGCAGACCGCGGCCGGCCGGATGGTTTCGCCTGATATGCCGAGCCCCTCGACGATGTCGCGGCGGAACGGGTTGATCGCCTTGGCGCAGAGCCGACGCACGCGCTCCTCGGTGTCGTTGGAATTCAGCGTCGTCAGATCCATGCAGGCGACGGCGCGCAGCAGCCAGGCCGCCTGGTTGTCGGCCTTGATCGAGCGCCGCTTGGTCAGGCTGGCGACACGGCGCTCCAGCGCCGAGCGGTTGACGCTGCGCACCGATTCCATGAAGCCGAGATCAAGCTTCATGCCGGGATTGCGCGCGATGCGATGGTCCAGCGGGACCGCGGTGTTGGCGGCGGCACGCGCGGGCAGCGGCGTCACCTTCGTGCCAAGATCGGCTTCGCGGATTGTGCTGCTCATATCCTGCCCTTTCATTCAGCGACTTGCGCTTGATGTCTTGACGCACGTCGTTTCCCGACACGCACAAAGATAGCCCGTGAAGTCGCGCTTCACGAGTCCTCAAGCGAGGGATAGCTGAAAAAGGCCGCAAAAGCAGCTAGTTTTTGACCGTATGGTCAAAATGGGATCTTGACGCGTCCGCGTTCGGCTCAGCCGACGAAAGCGCGCTCGACCACGAATGTCGCCGGGTGGCTGAGCGAACCTTCCTGGAAACCGAGGCTTTCGGCGAGTTCCTTGACGTCCTTGAGCATATGCATCGAGCCGCAGATCATGATGCGGTCGGTCTCGGGATTGAGCGTCTCGATGCCGAGATCGGAATAGAACTTGCCCGAACCGATCAGCGCCGTGATGCGGCCCATGCAGGCCGACTCTTCGCGGGTGGTCGAATTGTAGAGCGTGACACGGCCAGCGGTCAGTTCGCCGATCAGCGGGTCGCTTTCGAGTGCCGCCACCAATTCCTGGCCATAGGTCAGCTCGGCATTGTCGCGGCAGGTATGGGTCAGGATCAGCTGATCGAATTTCTCATAGGTGTCGGGGTCGCGCAGCAGGCTGGCGAAGGGCGCGATGCCGGTGCCGGTCGAGATCATGAACAGCCGCTTGGCCGGGGTCAGCGCATCGACCACCAGCGTGCCCGTCGACTTCTGGCGCATGATGACGGTATCGCCAACCTGGATCTTCTGCAGTTCCGAGGTCAGCGGGCCGTCCGGCACCTTGATCGAGAAGAATTCCAGCTCTTCGTCCCAGGCCGGGCTCGCCACCGAATAGGCGCGGTAAACCGGCTTTTCGGCATTGGGCAGGCCGATCATGACGAACTCGCCGGAGCGGAAGCGCAGCGACTGCGGGCGGGTGATGCGGAACGAGAACAGCCGGTCGGTGTAGTGCTTCACCGAGACGACGGTTTCGGCATAAACGTTGGCCGGAATCGGAAATTCCAGCGGGCGGGCGCCGGCGGTGTTGAGAGCGGATGTGGTGTTCATCAAATCCAACCTTCTGGCCCAACCGAGGACGCGGGCGCCAAACTTTCACCTGCGCGCCCGGACCGTTCAGGTCCCGGCGTGCTGTTCGCACACTCCAAAGCGGTAAGCTCTTGTGTCCGGAATTTATTAGTATACAAACGATATTTGCGTCAAGATGCTACCTTAAAACAGCTTTCCAAACTGACGCATATCCGTAGTCTCAGCGTTTCGGGTTTCGACGATGAAAGAGAATTTTCTAGCGCAGGCGCGCGATTCCCTGGGAAATGTCGTTGCCGGCATCGATGTCGGCGGAACCTTCACCGACCTGCTTCTGATCGACGGCAAGGACGGCGGCAAGGTGCATATCGCCAAGACGCCGACCACGGTCGACAACCAGGCCTTCGGCGTGGTTTCGGCGCTCGGCGCCACCGGCTTTGCCATCGACGGCATCGACCTCATCGTGCATGGCACGACGACCACCACCAATGCGGTGCTGGAACGCCGGCTGGCCAAGACCGGCATGATCACCACGCGTGGCTTTCGCGACGTGATCGAGCTCGGCCGGCGCACCCGGCCTCAAGCCTACGGCATGACCGGCAGTTTCGTGCCGATCATTCCGCGCAATCTCCGGCTCGAAGTGTCGGAGCGCGTCGAGGCCTCGGGTGCGGTGCGCACGCCGCTCGACGAAGCCGAGATGCGCGAAGGGGTGAAGACGCTGATCGCGGCCGGTTGCGAATCCCTCGTCATCCATTTCCTGCATTCCTACGCCAACCCCACGCATGAGCGCCGCGCCGCCGAAATTGCCGCCGAGCTCTGGCCGAACAGCTACATCACTTCAGGCCATGCGCTGCTGTCGGAAGCGCGCGAATTCGAGCGCGGCGTCACCGCGTCGGTCAACGCCTCGGTGCAGCCGATCCTCGAACGCTATGTCGAGCGGCTGCGCAAGGAATTGGCCGCCAAAGGCTATGCCCGCGACTTCCTGATCATGAACGGCAATGGCGGCATGATCTCGGCCCGCTTCGTCACACGTGAATCGGCCAAGACGGTGATGTCCGGCCCGGCCTCGGGGGTGATCGCCGCCGCCTATACCGGCAAGCGCGCCGGCTTCGAAAACCTCGTCACCTATGACATGGGCGGCACCTCGACCGACGTGGCCCTGATCCGCAACGCTGAGCCGGCGGTGTCGAACGAGATCGAGATCGAATACGCCATGCCGATCCACGTGCCGATGGTGGCGGTGCACACGGTCGGCGCCGGCGGCGGCTCGATCGCCCGCGTCGATGCGGCCGGCCTGATCCAGATCGGCCCGGAAAGTGCCGGCGCCAATCCCGGCCCGATCTGCTACGGACGCGGCGGCCTGGAGCCGACCATCACCGATGCCAATCTGGTGCTCGGCCGGCTGGCGCCGAAGAAGCTTTTGGCAGTTGAAAACCCGGTCACATCAGAGCACGTCACCGGCATCTTCGAAGACAAGATTGGGAAGGCGACCGGCCTGTCCGGCGTCGAGGCGGCGGGCGCGGTGCTCAGGCTCGGAAACATGAAGATGGCCGGCGCCATCCGCATGGTCTCGGTGTCCCGTGGCCACGACCCGCGCGATTTCGCCTTGTTCGCTTTCGGCGGCGCCGGGCCTTTGCATGCCACTGCGCTGGCGCGCGAGCTCGGCCTGCCGCGTGTGTTGGTGCCGGCGCGGCCCGGTATCACCAACGCGCTCGGCTGCGTCGTCGCCGATCTGCGCCATGACTTCGTCAACACCATCAACCAGCCGGTTGCCGTGCTTGATGAAACTCAGCTCCATGCGGTATTGGAACGGCACCGAAACGAGGGCGAGGAGCTGATCGGCAAGGAAGCGGTGAAGCCGGAAACGATCCGCGTCACCCACTCCGCCGACATGCAGTTCGTCGGCCAGACGCACATTATCAACGTGCCGCTGCCATCCTCGTCGGTGACCCGGCAAGAATTGCAAGCCCTGTTCGAAAAGGCCTACTTCGCCCGCTTCAAGGTCGAGCTGCCGGAAATCCGCGCCAACCTCGTCAACCTCAACACTTCGGTCACCGGCGTGCGCCCCGCGATCGACCTGTCACGCCTGATTGACCCGGCCGGGCGTGCCAAGACGCTCGACGAAGCACGGCGAGAGATCCGGCCGGTCTGGTACGCCGGGCGCTGGCACGACACGCCAGTGTATGCGCGCGAAAAACTGCCACTCGATGCGGTCATCGAAGGCCCGGCGATCCTCGAACAGATGGACGCCACCACCGTGCTGGAACCCGGCGACCGCGCAAGATCGGACGCCGACGGCAACATCATCATCGACATTGGCGAGGCCTGAGATGCCTGACATTGATATGGCAAAGCTCGACGCCATCACGCTTTCGGTCCTCCAGGCGGCTCTGCAGCAGGTCTGCGACGAAATGGACCTGACCTTTTCCCGCGCTGCCTTCTCGCCTGTCATCGCCGAGGCCAATGACCGTTCCGACGGCATCTATTCGGCTGTCGATGGGTCGCTGATCGCGCAAGGCAGCCAGGGCCTGCCGGTGTTCGTCGGCGTCATGCAGTATTCGACCAGGACGGTGATCGAGATGATCGCCGACGGTCGCTGCCTGGCGCCGGAGCCCGGCGACATCTACATCGTCAACGACCCCTATCTCGGCGGCACCCACCTGATGGATGTCCGCTTCGCCATGCCGGTTTACCGGGACGGCAAGATTTTCTGCTGGCTGTCCAACACCGGTCACTGGCCGGACATTGGCGGCTCGGTGCCGGGCGGCTTCTCGGCCTCGGCGACTGCGGTCGAACAGGAAGGCCTGCGGCTGCCACCGGTGAAACTGTTCAAGAAGGGCGTGCTCGATCCCGAGATCTACGCCATCATCTGTTCCAACATCCGCGTCGCCGACCAGCGCATCGGCGACATCAGGGCCCAGGCCGCCGCGCTGCTGATCGGGCAGGACCGGCTCAATGGAATCCTGGATCGTTACGGAGATGAAACGGTAGTCGAGGCAATCGCCGAGCTGCGCCGCCGCGCCGCCGAGCAGATGCGCGCCAACATCGCGGCCATCCCCGACGGCACCTATAGCTCCAAGGCCTTTGTCGATTCCGACGGCGTCGTCAACGAACCGCTGACGATCGCGCTCGCGGTCGAGAAGCAGGGCGATACGCTGACCTTCGACTTTACCGGCTCGTCGAAGCCTTGTGCCGGGCCGATGAACAGCGTGCTGGCGACGACGCTGTCGTCGGTCTACCTCGCCATGCGCCACATCTTTCCGGATGTGCCAATCAGTGCCGGCGCCTTTGAGCCGCTGATCGTCAAGCGGCCGGAAGGCACCTTCCTTGACGCCAAGTATCCGCGGCCCGTGTCCGGCTGTGCGGCCGAAGTGTCGCAGCGCATTGCCGAAGCCGTGTTCGCCGCCATGGTGCAGGCGCTGCCCGACAAGGTGACAGCGGCACCCGCCGGCTCCAGCGGCAATTTCGCGCTTGGCGGCAACGATCCGGCGCGGGGCCGCGATTACGTCATGTACCAGATCTCCGGCGGTGGCTATGGCGGCAATTCGGGCCATGATGGCCTGACCAATGGCTGCTCGACCATCGGCATTTCCAAATCGCCGCCGGTCGAAATCATGGAACAGGCCTTTCCGGTGCTCTACCGCCACTATGCCTTGCGCGAAGGCTCCGGCGGCGCCGGCAAGCATCGCGGCGGCTTCGGCCTCGCCTATGAGGTCGAAATCCTGCGCGGCGATGCGCGCGCCTCCTTCGTCATGGATCACGGCCGCTTCGGCCCGCAAGGCGCGCTTGGCGGCAGCGATGGCGCGGTGAATACCGTCACCGTCTTCCGCAATGGCGAGGAACATGTGCCGCCACACCTCTCCAAGGAGCAGGACATCCCGCTGAAAGCCGGCGACCGCGTGCGCGTCGGCACGCCGGGCGGTGGCGGCTATGGCGATCCGCGTGAGCGTGATGCCGATCAAGTGCAGCGCGATGTGGCGTTGGGATACTACACGGCGGCGGAAGCCAGCGAGAAGTTTGGCGTGATCATGTCGGCGGGTGACCTCGCAATTGACAGGAAGGCGACGGACAAGCAGCGCGCCGGCTAAACACCGCCACTCGCCATGGCGCGGATCGCTCACCGCGCCGTGATCGCCGCAGCACATGTCGTTTCCGTCTCCGCCGCGCGCATGGAAGACCGTAGACTTCTGCAGTCAACGGGGATCTGGAACATGCGTCTTTTCGGTCGTTTCGTGCTTGCCGCTTCCGTCGCTCTTACGCTCGCCACCGGTGCAGCTTCCGCCCAGGACAAGAAGCTCAGGATCGGTACCGAGGGCGCCTATCCGCCCTTCAACTACGCCAGTGCCGACGGCACGCTGGGCGGCTTCGACATCGATCTCGGCAAGGCGCTGTGCGCAGAGATGAAGGCCGAATGCGAATTCATCGTGCAGGATTTCGACGGCTCTATCCCGGCCCTGCAGGCCGGCAAGTTCGATGCCATCATCAACATCACCATCACGCCGGAACGGGCGGAGAAGGTCGAGTTCACCCACAAATACTACCAGACGCCGCCGGCCATCGCCGTGCCGAAGGATTCCACCATCACCGGCACCTCGCCGGACGATCTGAAAGGCAAGGCGCTCGGCGTGCAGACCGCGACCATCCACCAGAAATTCGCCGAGCAGAAATATTCGGGCTCGACCGTCAAGGCCTACCCGACCGGTGACGACGCCCGCACCGACATGGCCAATGGCCGCCTCGATGCGATGATGGACGGCTCGATCATCCTGACCGAATGGCTGAAGAAGCCCGACGGCGCCTGCTGCAAGCTGCTCGGCACGCTGACCGCCGATCCGGCCATTCATGGCCCCGGCGTCGGCATCGCGCTGCAGAAGGGCGACAAGGAACTGGCCGACAAGTTCAACGCGGCCATAGACGCGCTGCGCGCCAACGGAAAATACAAGGAAATCAACGACAAGTATTTTGCCTTCGACGTCTACGGCAACTGAGACCGTTTGGAAACTCTACTCTGGCGGCCATCTGAAGGCGTTTTCTGCGCTTCCCCGTTCTACTGCGTTCGCAGTAGAACTGAGCTCATGGACCTCAATGTCCGCTGCGCTCCGGTTCTCGAAACCACCATCATATGACTCGCCAGAGCAAATTTCGAAACGGTCTCTGGACCGCAATGAATGATGGAGACCTTCTTGGCTGAGCGGCGTTCCCCCTTCTACAGCAGCATTGTCGGGCTGGGCGCGACCATGGGTCGTGTCGGCGGCGATTTCATCTCGGCCAAATATTACTCCGGCATTGCCGACGAGCACCTGAACACCCGGAAAAATGTCGGCGTGCAGGATCTCAGCACCATGGGCAAGATGGACATCAAGGGGCCGGACGCCGAGGCGCTGGTCAACCACGTCATCGTCAACGATGCCGCGGCGATGAGACCGGGCCAGGTCCGCTATTCCACCATCTGCCGCGAGGATGGCGGCATCATGGACGACCTCACCGTGTTCCGCCTGGGGCCGGAGCATTTCATGCTGGTCACCGGCTCGGTCAACCGCCTGAAGATGCTGCCCTGGCTGCAGCATCATGCGCAGGGCCGCAAGGCTTATGTCACCGACATTACCGCGGCCGTCGCCTTCCCGACCATCCAGGGCCCGCGCTCACGCGAATTGTTGAAGGCGATGATCGGCGATGCCGATCTCGACGGTTTGAAGCGCTGGGCGTTCACCTCAGGCCATGTCGACGGGACGCGAGTGCTAATCTCGCGCACAGGCGTGACCGGCGAGCTCGGCTTCGAACTCTTCGTGCCGGCCGACGAGGCAGCCACCGTCTGGGACGCACTGATGCGGGCCGGCAAGGATTTTGGCCTGAAACCCTATGGCGTGCTGGCGATGTTCACGCTCGGCCTCGAAAAGGCCTATCCGGCGCATGGCATCGACATGGACGAGGCCCGCACGCCGTTCCATGTCGGCCTCGACCGCTGGATCAAGTTCGACAAGGGCGATTTCATCGGCCGCGAAGCCCTGCTGAAGGTCCGCGACAAGGGCCTTGATGAACGCTGGACCGGCCTGATCCTCGACGGCGACAGACCGGCAGCGACGGATGCAAGGGTGATGGCCGACGGCGAGGGCGCCGGCATCGTCACCTACAGCGACCACGGCTATTCCCTCGGCAAGGTGCTGGCGACAGCGCATCTGCGGCTGCCTTTCACGGCTGTCGGCACCGAACTGAGCATCGATATCGACGGCAAGCCGACGCGTGCGGTCGTGGCACCGATGCCGTTCTTCGATCCCGAGGGGGTGAGGTTGAAAGCTTAGCCAGGCTGGCATCGATAACCGATGCCTCGGTGATTAGCGAAAACGCCCCCGCTTCGTCATCCACGGGCGAAGCAAGGAGCGTAGCGACGCAGCGCAGACCCGAGGATCCATGCCGGGACTCCAACGCGTCACCACGGTGCAGAATTCTGCTCCGCTGCGCACGTCACCCAGCGTCGCGGCATGGATCCTCGGGTCTCCGCGACGCCGCTTTGCGGCTGCTGCGCCCGTGGATGACGAAGTTGAGGGATGCCCGTCTAACCTCAAATGTTCAGCCGGCTCATCATCCCCGACGATCCAACCTCGCCACCAGACGATCCCCCACCCACTGGATGCCGCAGACCAGGACAATCAGCACAGTCACCACGGCGACCATCACCGAGGTCTCGAACCGCTGGTAGCCATAGCGGATGGCGAGGTCGCCCAAGCCGCCTGCGCCGATGGCGCCGGCCATGGCCGAGGCGCCGATCAGCGTCACCAGGGTCACTGTGAAGCCGGCGACGATGCCGGGCAGGGCCTCCGGCACCAGCACCTCGCGGATGATCGTCCAGCGGTTGCCGCCCATGGCGCGTGCCGCCTCGATCAGGCCGTGGTCGACCTCGCGCAGCGACACTTCGGCGATGCGCGCATAATAGGGCGTGGCGGCGATCGACAGCGGCACGATGGCCGCCCAGGTGCCGATCGAGGTGCCGACGATCAGCCGCGTCAGCGGGATCAGCGCCACCAGCAGGATGATGAACGGCACCGAACGGAAGCCGTTGATGATTGCGCCAAGCACGCGGTTGACCCACAGGCTTTCCGCAATGCCGCCGCGTTCGGTCGCGATCAAGGCCAGCCCGAGCGGCAGGCCGAAGACCAGCGAGATCAGGCCGGAGGCGGCCGTCATCAGCACCGTCTCCCAGATCGACCGCAACAAAAGCTCAAACAGGATTGGCGACATGGCCAAGCACCTCCACCCGCGCCTGGCGGGCCTTCAGGAATGTGATGATGTCAGCGAGATGGCTTGCATCGCTGCCGGGGACAGAGAGAAACAGCGTGCCGACGGGCTGCTGCTGGATATGGTCGATGCCGCCATGGACGAGACGGAAGGCGCCCGGAACAGCCACGGCAAGGTCGGACAGCAACGGTCCACGCGCGGCCTCGCCAGCCACATCGATGCGCAGGATCGTCTCGGCGCCGGAAGCCGGCAGCAGCCGCGCTGACAGTTCCGCCGGCAGTTGTGGTCGGATGGCGCCGAGCAGGCTTTTGGTGATGTCCGACTGCGGGTCGGCAAACACCGACCAGACCGGCCCTTGCTCGACGATCCGCCCGGCGTCGATCACCGCCACGCGGTCGGCGATCGAGCGGATCACCTCCATCTCATGGGTGATCAAAAGGATGGTCAGGCCAAGCTGCCGGTTGATATCCTTGAGCAGCGCCAGAATGGAGCGGGTCGTCTCCGGGTCGAGCGCCGAGGTCGCTTCATCAGACAACAGCAACGCCGGTCGCGCGGCCAGCGCCCGGGCAATGCCGACGCGCTGCTTCTGGCCACCCGACAGAGATGCCGGATAGGCTTTTGCCTTCTCCGACAGCCCGACAAGCTCAAGCAGCTCTGCCGCGCGTGCCAGCCGCTCGGCCTTCGGGCGGCCCTCGATCTTCAGCGGCAGCGCCACATTGTCCTCGACGGTCTTGGCCGACAGCAGGTTGAAGTGCTGGAAGATCATGCCGATGCGCCGCCGCAGCGGCTGCAGGTCGCGCTCGCCGAGCCGGCTGATCTCGCGACCCTCGATGAAGACCTCGCCGGAATCGGGTCGCTCCAGCCCGTTCAGGCAGCGGATCAGTGTCGATTTGCCGGCGCCGCTGCGGCCGATAATACCGAGGATCTCGCCCTTGCGCACCGTCAGCGAGATGCCGTCGATCGCCGGCGTGGCCCCAAAGCGGCGCTTCAGATCGACAAGGCGCACCACGTCCTGCGGTGTGTCGGGCCGGGCGTGGGTCGGATCGGCGATCTCCTGGGATGCCGTTATATGCTGGTTCATGCGGTTCCCTGTTCTCGCCATCCGAAAAGGCAATTGCGGCCCGCGCTCAGGCGCGGACCGCATTTGCTCTCGAACTGGACGTCCGGCAGATCAATAGGCGCTGAGGCCGGTGCCCTTGTAGACCTTGTCGAACTCGGCCTTCACCGCGTCGTTCTGGTAGGAAGCCACCAGCGTCTTCACCCAGGCCTCGTTCTCATTGCCGACTTTCACGGCGATGAAGTTGCGGTAGGGGTTGTCGGCGATCGGTTCCTGCGCGATGCGGTTGTCCGGCGTCAGGCCGCCCTTCAGCGCCCAGTCGGTGTTGACCACGGCGGCGTCGAGATCCTCGACCGAGCGGCCGACGATGCCGGCGTCGAGTTCCTTGATCTCGACCTTCTTGGGGTTCTCCGAAATGTCGGCGGTGGTGGCCAGAATGCCGGTGCCGTCCTTCAGCTTGATCACGCCCTCATTCTGCAGCACGCGCAGCGCCCGGCCTTCATTGGACGGGTCGTTCGGCACGCCGATGACCGCGCCCGCGGGCAGGTCGGCGACCGCCTTGTACTTCTTGGAATAGAGGCCGATCGGCCAGACGCCGGTGTAGCCGACACGCACGATGTGATAGCCCTGCGTCTTGATCTGGTTGTCGAGATAGGGCTGGTGCTGGAAGGCGTTGGCGTCGATCTCGCCGCGCTCCAGCGCTTCATTAGGCTGGGTGTAGTCGTTGAACACCACGGTCTCGATGGTCAGGCCCTTTTCAGCCGCCTGGGCGACGACAACACGCCAGACATCCTCGTCCTCGCCGCTGATGATGCCGACCTTGATCGCCTTCTTGTCCTCGGCGAGCGACGCATGCGGCGCCATCAGGCTGCCGATCGCCACAGCCGATGCGAACAGCAGAGCAAGGCCACTGCGCCGGTTGAGGGTTGACCAAAGGGAAGATGGCAAAGTGTTCTTGAAGTCCGGCATGGTTTGATCTCTGCGGTTGTGAAGTCGTGGCAGCAAGGCGGGTTGCCTAGGCTTGGTCACATCGTCAGAAATTCTATCGATTTTATCAAAGAACGTGTTTCGCCTTTATCCCCGATGCCGGGAATATTCTCTCAAAAATTTCAGGACATGGAGCACAAGACGGTGCTGACGGACCACAGCGACGCCGCGCGCGATCCTGTACGCCTTGGATGGGAAGATCAGATTCGGCAGGAGCCCGATATCGCCACGGGTCTCAAAGCGCGATCCAGGCGGTTTTCAGCTCCAGATATTTCTCCAGCGCGTGCAGCGACTTGTCGCGGCCGAAGCCTGACTGCTTGACGCCGCCGAGCGGCACGGTGATGTCGGCGCCGCCATAGGTGTTGACGTGGACGACGCCTGCATTGATGGCGCGCACCATGCGGTGCGCGGTGGAGAGGTTTGATGTCCACACCGCCGAAGCGAGCCCGTAGACGGTCGAATTGGCAAGCCGCACCGCTTCCTCCTCGGTGTCGAAGCGCATGACGCCGAGCACCGGCCCGAACACCTCCTCGCGGGCAAGCTGCATGTCCTGCGTGACGTTCTCGAAGATCGTCGGCGCCATGTAGCTGCCGCCGGTCTCGGCCAGGATCCGTTCGCCACCGGTGACCAGCCTTGCGCCTTCTTCCGTGGCCTTGGCGACGAAGCCGAGATTCTTGTCCAACTGTTCGGCGCTCGATACGGCGCCGACATCGCTCAAGAGATCCAGCGGATCGCCGACCTTCAGCCGCGTGGTCGCCGAGACAAGCTCCTCCATGAAGCGGTCATAGACCGAGGACTGAACGAGCAGGCGCGAGCCAGCGACGCAGACCTGGCCGGAATTGCGGAAGATTCCATTGGCCGAGACGACTGCGGCCTGCTTCAGGTCAGGCGCATCGGCAAAGACGATGTTGGGCGACTTGCCGCCGAGCTCGAGGAAGACGCGCTTCAAATTGGAACGCGCGGAATAGTCGAGCAGCCGGCGGCCGACTGGCCCCGAGCCGGTGAAGGCGATGGCGTCGACATCCATATGCAGGCCGAGCGCTTCGCCGGTGACGGAGCCGCGGCCGGTGACGACGTTGAGCACGCCGGCGGGCAGGCCGGCCTCGGCAGCCAGTTCCGCCAGCCGCAGCAGCGTCAGCGAGGCGATCTCCGGCGGCTTGACCACCACGCAATTGCCGGCGGCAAGTGCGGGTGCGATCTTCCAGGCGCCGATCATCAGCGGGAAATTCCACGGCACGATGACGCCGACGACACCGAGCGGCTCCTTGTGGATCAGCCCCAGCACGTTGTCGGCCGTCGGCGCGACCTCGCCATAGACCTTGTCGATCGCCTCGGCGTAGTAGCGGATGGTGCCGGCGGCCGACAGCGGCTCGGCTTTGTAGGCCATGCCGATCTCGGTGCCGTTGTCGCGCACGCCGAGCACGGCCAGTTCGTCGACATGTTTTTCCACCAGCTCGGCGAGCCTGGTCAGCACCTTCTTGCGGAAGGCGGGTGCGGCGCGCGACCACGAGCCCTTTTCGAACGCCTTGCGTGCCGATTTCACCGCACGGTCGATATCGGCGGCATTGCCGTCGGCGATGCTGGCGAAGGCACGGCCGTCGATCGGCGAAATGACAGGCAATGTCGCGCCGGTCATTCCCGCCGACTGGGCGCCATCGATGAACAGGCCGCGCGCGCCGATCTCTATGTTGCGCAGGGTGTTGACGGCATTCTGGCTGATCATAATACGTCTCACTTGGAGGTAAATGCATTGCAGGGCGGCGTGTTGCGCCGCCCTTCGTCTGTCTCGATGCCGCTCAATCCCTCAGCGGCACACCGAGGTTTTCGAAGGCGACCGGGTCGCGGCTCCTCAAGGCGCCGGCCAGCAGCAGGCCGATCACCGCGGCGATCAGCACCAGGCCCGGCAGGAACACACCAAGGAAGCCGCCGGCCCCGGACAGGCTGCCGAAATTGATGACGATCAGGTAGATGATGACGACGAAGGCAATGAAGGTCAGTCCCGGCAGGATGGTGGTCTTCAGCACGTTCTCTTGGCTGGACGGATTGGCACGGAAGTACATCACCACCGCGAGCGAGGCGACCGCCATCATGACGATGACGCCGAGCGTCGCGACATTGGTCAGCCACGAAAACAGCGCCAGCACCGGGTCGAGGCCGAGCACGGCGAACAGGCCGACGACGACAGCCGCCAGCACGCTCTGGATCACCGAGGCGACATGCGGGCTCTGATGCGCCGAATGCGTCACGCCGATCGACTGCGGCAAAAGCTTCTCGCGGCCCGAGACGTAGATGTAGCGGGCAACCGCATTGTGGAAGGCCAGCACGCCGGCAAAGAGGCTCGACACGAACAGGATGCTCATCGCATGCGTCAGCAGCGTTCCGGCATAACGGTCGGACAGGCCGAACAGGAAGGTCGTCGGATCCTGCAGGCCTTGCAGCGCCGGCAGCAATTTGTCGACGCCGGCGCCGACCGCCATCAGCCATGCGGTCACCATGTAGAAGACGCCGATCAGGATGACGGAGAAATAGGTGGCGCGCGGAATGGTGACCTTGGGGTCGCGGGCTTCCTCGGCGTAGATCGTCGTCGCCTCGAAGCCGATGAAGGCGGCAAAGCAGAACAGGATGGCGATCGCCGGCGCGCCCGATGTGATCTGGCTCCAGCTGAACGGAGCGGCCGACAGGCCGCTGTCGCCGCCGGTCTTGAGGATCGTCAGGTCGAGGATCAGCACCACGGCGTATTCGCAGAGAACCAGCACCGTCAGGATCTTGGCCGACAAATCGACCTGCCGGTAACCGAGCACGGCGACGATGGCGATGGCGATGAAACTCCACACCCACCAGGGCAGGTTCATGCCCCAGCCGGCAAACAGCCCGGAGGTCGCGGCACCGAGCAAGCCCATGACGCCGATCTGCATGGCATTGTAGGACAGGATGGCGATCAGCGCCGTGGCGCCGCCGGCGAGACCGCCGAGCCCGCGCGCCGCATAGGCATAGAAGGCGCCGGCATTGCCGACATGCCGCGACATGGCGACATAGCCGACCGCGAACAGGAGCAGCAGCACCGTCACGATCAGATAGGTGCCGGCAAAGCCGGCGCCATTGCCCATCAGCATGCCGAGCGGCGTGCCGCCGGCGACCGCCGTGAGCGGGGCCGCCGCCGAGATCACCATGAAGGTGATGGCGCCGACGCCAAGACTGTTCTTGCGCAGCCTGTTGGCCGGCGCCTGTTCCGAAACTGCTGTCATTGGTCCCTCCTGTTCGCGAACACCGGGTTCGCTGGCCTGCTGGCCTGTCCCATACGCTCTGGATGCGGTTCATTATTTGAACCCTTATTTTGAATATAGACTTGCAAACAATGCAGCTTCCTGTCAAGTTAATTCACACGTTAAATGATTGCCCGATCCAGGAGGATGCGTTGGGTACGGTCGGCAAGGCGATTTCACTTCTGGAGCTGTTCAGCGTGGCCGAGCCCGAGCTCGGGCTGACCGAACTGGCGCGCCGCTCGGGCTTCGACAAGGCGACGACGCGACGGCTGCTCGTGGCCCTGACCGGCCATGGTTTCGTCGAGCAGGACGCCGGCACGCGGCACTACCGGCTCGGCGCCGGCCTGTCGCGGCTGGCGCGCATCCGCGAGGCGCGCTTTCCCTTCCTGCAGACCGCGGTGCCGCTGGTGCGGGACCTGGCTGGCACAACGGCCGAGACCGTGCATCTGTCGGAATTCGGCACCGACAGGCTGGTCACCGTCCATGTCGAACATCCCACCTGGGCAAACCGCGTCAACATCGACATCGGCCAGCTTCTGCCCCTGCATTCGACCGCGTCGGGCATCGCCTATCTGGCTTTCGCCAGGGATGAGGCCGTCAAGGCATGCCTGGCGGGTCCTCTCGAAGCCTTCACGGCGCATACGCTGATCGAGCCGGCCGCCATCTCGCGCTCCATGGCCGAGGCGCGCGAGCGCGGCTATTCGATCTGTGATCAGGGTCTCGAGGAAGGCGTCATATCAGTCGCGGCGGCGATCCTGGCGGCGGACGGTTTTGCGCTCGGCACCATCGCGGTGGCGGCGCCCAAGGCGAGAACAGCGACGGCCGACATCGTCGAACGAGGACTTGCGGTCATGGCCACGGCACGGGAGATTTCGATGCGCCTCAATGGCGACAATTTGCAAACCCTGAGGAGGCAGGCCTGATGTCTGCACAGACAACGCCCCGCATCCTGGTCATCGGCACCGGCGACACCAAGGCCGACGAGCTGCTGTTCATGAAAGCCTGCATCGAGGCATCGGGCGGCAGTGCCGTGATGATGGATGTCAGCGTTCTCGGCAATCCGCCCTACAGCCCCGATCACGACAAGCATGCCGTGGCGCGGGCCGTCGACGTGACCATCGAGGAGATCGTCGCCAGCGGCGACGAGAACACCGCCATGACGCTGATGGCCGGCGGGGCCGTGCAACTGGTGCGCCAACTCCATCAGCGTGGCGAGATCGACGCCTTCATCGCCATAGGCGGTTCGATGGGCACCGATTTGGCGCTCGACGTGGCGCTTTCCCTGCCGCTCGGCGTGCCGAAATTCGTCGTCTCCACCATTGCCTATTCGCACCTCATCCCGCCCGAGCGGGTCGCGCCGGACCTGATGATGATCCTCTGGGCTGGCGGGCTCTACGGCCTCAACTCGATCTGCAAGCTGGTTTTGTCGCAGGCCTGCGGCGCGGTGGTTGGCGCGGCCAGGATCGTGCTGGAGAGCCGCGCCTCGGCGCCGGCACTCGGCCCGACGATCGGCATGACGTCGCTCGGCAGCAGCTGCCTGCGCTACATGAAGACGCTGAAGCCGGCATTGGAACGGCGCGGCTATGATGTCGCGGTCTTCCACACCACCGGAATGGGCGGCCGCGCCTTCGAATCGATCGCCGGCCAGGACCATTTCTGCGCCGTGTTCGACTTCAGCCTGCAGGAAATCACCAACCACCTGGCCGGCTCCGTCGTCAGCTCCGGCGCCGACCGGCTGGAAAATGCCGGCGCCCGCGGCATCCCGCAGATTGCGGCGCCCGGCGCGGTCGACATGGTCGACCTGCCGACCTGGCAGGATTTGCCGGCTAAATTCTCCGAACGCCCTTTTCACGCCCATAACAGGCTGATCGCCTCGGTCACCGTCGATGCCGATGACCGCCGCGAGGTCGCCAGGACCATCGCCGCCAAGCTCGGCGCCTCGAAAGGGCGCTCCGCCTTCATCCTGCCGTCCCAGGGCATCCAGGAATGGGACACGCAGGGCGAGCCGCTCTATGAGCCGGAAGCGCTCGCCGCCTTCGTCGATGAGATGCGCAAGGCGATCCCTGCTGAGGTCGAGTTCCACGAGATCGACGCCCACATCAACAGCGACGATTTTGTCGGCAAGGCGCTAGAAATCTTCGACCGCTGGGTCGAGGAAGGCATCATTCCGCGTGGCATGCCGGCCAAGGGAGTGGCCGCGTGAGCGCTGTTCCTGCCCAGGCGCTGGTCCTCGATTTCGGCGGCGTCGTCACCCGCACGCTGTTCGAGACCCATGCCTTGACCGAACAGGCGCTCGGCTTGAAGCCCGGCACACTGCAATGGCGTGGGCCGTTCGACCCGGACAGCGACCCGCTGTGGCGTTCGATGCAGGCCGACGAGATCAGCGAACGCGACTATTGGCGCACCCGCACGAAAGAAGTCGGACGTCTCGTCGGCGAGGACTGGCAAGCGATGGAGACCTTTGTCCAGCGCGCCCGTGGCGCCGAGCCGGAAAAGGTGGTGCGGCCGGAAGCCGACCACGCCATTCGTGCCGTCCATGCGGCCGGCTTTCGCCTAGCGATCCTGTCCAACGAACTCGACCTGTTCTACGGCGTCGACTTTCGCCGAAAACTGCCGCTGCTCGGCCTGTTCGACGTGATTGTCGACGCCACCCACACCGGCATCCTCAAGCCCGACCCGCGCGCCTATGGCTTCGTCACCGAAGCGCTTGATCTGCCTGCCGGTGCCTGCGTGTTCGTCGACGACCAGCAGCGCAATGTCGATGGCGGCCGTGCCGCCGGCATGCGCACCGTCCATTTCGACGTCGCTCGGCCGGCACAGTCCTATGCCGAAGCCCTTGCCCATTTCGACCTCGTTCCAGTTGCCTGAGACCATTTGCGGAGCCTTGTCATGCGCGACATCAATTTCCTCACCGAGACCAACGCCAAGCCGATCTGGCACCCGATGGCGCATCCGGCCGAGATGCGGGCCAATCCGCCGAAGGTGATCATGAAGGGCGAGGGCGTCATGGTCACCGACATCGACGGCAACACCGTGCTCGATGCCGTCGGCGGTCTGTGGAACGTCAATCTCGGCTACAGCTGCGACCCGATCAAGAAGGCCGTCGCCGACCAGCTCGGCGCGCTGCCTTACTATTCCGGCTTTCGCGGCACCTCGACCGGACCGTCGATCGAGCTCGCCTACGAACTCGCGGAATGGTTCGCGCCGGAAGGCATGGTGCGGACCTTCTTCACCTCGGGCGGCTCGGATTCGGTCGAGACCGCGCTGCGGCTGGCGAGGCAATATTGGAAGATCCGTAGCCAGGGCGACCGGACAAAATTCCTGGCGCTCAAGAAAGGCTATCACGGCACCCATTTCGGCGGCGCCTCGGTCAATGGCAACGCCAATTTCCGCCGCAACTACGAGCCGCTGCTGCCCGGCGTCTTCCACATTCCGGCACCCTGGACCTTCCGCAACCCGTTCGACGAGACCGATCCGGCACGGCTGGCCAAACTGTGTGCCAAGGCGCTGGAGGACGAAATCGCCTTCCAGGGCGGCGACACCATCGCTGCTTTCATCATGGAGCCGGTGCTCGGTGCCGGTGGCGTCATCGTTCCGCATGAGAGCTTCATGCCGCTGGTGCGCGAGATCTGCGACCGCCACGAAATCCTGCTGATCGCCGACGAGGTCGTCACCGGCTTTGGCCGCACCGGCGCCTGGTCCGGTTCCAGGCTGACTGAAGTAAAGCCGGACTTCATGACCATCGCCAAGGCGATCACCTCTGGCTATTTCCCACTCGGCGCAACCTTGATCGGCGCCAAGGTTGCCGATGTATTCGAAGCCGACAAGACCAGTTTTGGCGCCATCGGCCATGGCTATACCTATTCCGGTCACCCGGTCGGCTGCGCCGCGGGACTGGCAGCACTTGCCGAAACCAAACGGCTTCGCTTGAACGAGAACGCGGCCGTACGCGGTGTCGAACTGGCGGCCGTGCTGGAGGGGCTGAAGGCCAGGCACGCCATCGTTGGCGATGTCCGTTACAAGGGCCTGATGGCGGCGGTCGAGCTGGTCTCGGATCGCGCGACGAAAAAACCCGCCGACAAGAAGACCATGGCCGTGGTTTCGGAGGCTGCCTACCAAGCCGGCGTCATGCTGCGTGTGTCCGGCAACACCATCATCCTGTCACCCCCGCTGATCATCAGCGCCGCCGACGTCGCGAAGATCGGTGAGGCGATCGGCGTTGGCCTGTCGAAGGTCTGATGGGCCGGCGGATAGAACAGAGTTTGGGTACCTACAGATGACACAATCGCAGAAGAAAATGACCGAGGCAGCGCTGGTTAGCCGGCGTTCCCGCCTGTTGGGTGCGAAATCGCAATTGTTCTATGACGAGCCCGTGCACCTGGTGCGCGGGGAAGGCGTCTGGCTCTACGATGCCGATGGCCGCAAATATCTCGATGCCTACAACAATGTCGCCCATGTCGGCCATTGCCATCCGCATGTGGTCGAGGCGCTGTGCCGGCAGGCAAGCCTGCTCAACACCCACACGCGCTATCTGCACACGGCGATCCTCGACTATGTCGAGCGGCTGACCGCGACCTTCGATGCCAGCCTCTCCACCGCCATCCTCACCTGCACCGGCAGCGAGGCCAACGACATCGCGCTGCGCATGGCGCAGGCGACCTCAGGCCAGATGGGCATCATCGCCACCGACGCCACCTATCACGGCAACACCACGGCGGTTTCGCAGCTCTCAACCCGCATGCCGCCGGTCGGCGGCCGCGCTCCGTATGTCCGGCTGGTGCCGGCACCCGACAGCTATCGCCATCCCGACGCGATGGCCAACGGCAAGGCATTCGGCGACGCCGTGCGCGAAGCCATCGCCTCGCTGGCAAAGGACGGTATCGGCCTGTCGGGCATGATCCTGTGTCCGCTGCTCGCCAATGAAGGTTTTCCGACGCTGCCCAGCGGCTTCTTTGACGATGCCGTGGCGGCGGTGCGCGACGCCGGAGGTCTGGTCATCGCCGACGAGGTTCAGCCGGGCTTCGGCCGCACCGGCAGCCATTTCTGGGGCCACCAGCGCGCCGGCTTCGTCCCCGACATCGTCACCATGGGCAAGCCGATGGGCAATGGCCATCCGGTCGCCGCCGTCGTCACCACTGGGCAAATCCTCGGGACTTTCCGCAATGCTTTCCGCTACTTCAACACCTTCGGCGGCAATCCGGTTTCCTGCGCCGTGGCCAATGCCGTCCTCGATGTCATGGAACAGGAAAACCTTGTCGCCAACGCGCGAGATGTCGGCGCCTATGCACTTAGCCTGCTGCGGTCGCTGGCCGACCGGCATGACTGTATCGGTGAAGTCCGGGGCGCCGGACTGTTCTTCGGCGCCGAACTGGTCCGCGACCGCGAAACACGCGAACCCGCGCCCGACACTGCAGGACGCGTCATCAACGCCATGCGTGACCGTGGTGTGCTGATGGGCAAGACCGGCATCCACGGCAATGTGCTCAAGATCCGCCCGCCCATGCCGTTTTCCCGCGACAATGCCGACCTTTTGATCGGCACGCTGGACGAAGTGCTTGGTGAAGTCGCCGGAGTGGCGGCGTGAACGCAGTGTCCGCGCGATCCGAGCCTGAGACGGCTGCAGACGTCACCGCGCTTGCCCGGCATGCGCTCGCGCATTGGGGTGTCCGCGACGCTGAGCCGGAGCTGCTCAAATACCGCGAAAATGCCGTCTTCCGCGTCCGCTTGGCCGATGGCCGGCCGGCAGCCCTGCGCATCCATAGGCTTGGCTATCACACAGATGCCGCGCTGCGCTCGGAGCTGCAATGGATGGGCTTTCTGCAATCCGCAGGTGTCGCCACGCCGTCTCCGGTGCCGACGCAGGCCGGCGATCTGTTCGTGCAGGTGAGCATCGGCGCCTCGACGCCGCGTCAGGTCGATTGCCTGAGCTGGCTCGAAGGCCGCGCCGTCGGCGCGCGCGGCGTGCCGCTCGGCTATTCGCCACAACGGGCAAGAGACGTGTTCACCGCCATCGGCCGAACCATAGCGCGCATGCACAATGCCGCCGCCAGCTGGGCGCCGCCGCCCGGCTTTGCCCGCCATGCCTGGGATTTCGACGGCTTCTTTGGCCCGAACCCTACCTGGGGCCGTTTCGAGACCTGCCCGTTTCTCGACGATGCCAATCGCGACCTGGTCCACCGTGCCCACAAGAAAGCAGTCGAAGCGCTGTCTCGGCATGAGCGCAGCGCGCGCAATTTCGGCCTGATCCATGCCGATCTGGTGCGCGAGAATGTGCTGCTCGACGGCGAAACCATCGAGATCATCGACTTCGACGATTGCGGCCATGGCTGGCATGTCTACGATCTTGCCGTAGCACTCTACCAGAACCGCGAGGAGGCGATCTATCCGCTGATCGAGGCCTCGCTGCTCGACGGCTACCGGCAGGAGCGCGAGCTGACGCGAGAGGACGTCGCGGCCTTGCCGCTGTTTTCCGCGCTGCGCGCCTTTGCCTTCCTTGGCTGGGTGCAGAGCCGCGTCGAAGGCGACATTACCAGGGATGCCGGCATGCGCATTTCGACCATCGCCGCTGGCGTGGTGGCGGATTATCTGCGCGGTCTGTGAGTTGCCGAACCGTCAGCTCTTGGCGAAATGGATGCTGACCGTGCCTGAACTGCCGAAATCGGCGACGATCGTATCACCGGGCCGCGCCTCGACCGGGCGCACGAACGACCCGGACAGCACCACCTCGCCGGCCGCGATCGACATACCGTAGCTCGCAAGCCGGTCCGCCAGCCAGGCTATGCCCATCGCCGGATGGTTGAGCACGCCGGCGCCAAGCCCGGTCTCCTCGACCTCGGCATTGCGCGAGACGATGGCGCCGATCCAGCGCATGTCGGCTTCATCAGGCCGCTGCGGTCGGCCGCCGATGACGATGCCGGCATTGGCGGCATTGTCGGAGATCGTGTCGAAGAAGGTGCGCGCCTTCTTCGTCTCGGCATTGACGCGCTCGATGCGCGTGTCGAGGATTTCCAGCGCCGGCGTGATGTAGTCGGTGGCGTTGAGCACGTCGAAGATGGTCACGCCGGGGCCTTTGAGCGGCGCCTTCATGACGAAGGCGATCTCGGCCTCGACGCGCGGCTGGATGAAGCGGCCGGCGGGAATGGTCGCGCCGTCGTCGAAGAACATGTCGTCGAACAGCACACCGGAATCCGGCGTGTCGATGGCGAGCGCATATTGCATCGCCTTGGAGGTCAGGCCAATCTTCCAGCCCTTCGGCTTCAGCCCGGCATCGATCTTGCGCGTCACCAGCGCTGCCTGGACGCGATAGGCGTCCTCCATCGTAGCCTCGGGAAAATCGAGGCTGAGCAGCCGGATCTGGCGGCGCGAACGTTCGGCCTCGAACAGCCGTGCCGCAGCGTCTTCCACTTGTTCCGGGGTCATGCGGTTGCCTCGTCGACGACGCTGTTCCTGAGCACGCCGATGCCGTCGGCCTCGACCTCGATGACGTCGCCGGGCTTCAGCCAGATCGGCGGGTCGAAGCGGGCGCCGGCGCCGGTCGGCGTGCCGGTGACGATGATATCGCCAGGCACCAGCGTGGTGAAGGTCGAGATGTAGTTGATGATCTTGCGGAAGGAAAAGATCATCCTGCTGGTGCGGTCCTGCTGGCGGATCTCGCCATTGACGCGGGTGGAGAGCGCGATGTCGGCGATCTGCGCCTCATCCGTGAATGGCACCAGCCATGGGCCGATCGAGCCGGTGCGGTCGAAATTCTTGCCTTGCGTGACGTTGAACTTGGCATGCCGCACCCAGTCGCGGATGGTGCCTTCATTGCACAGCGACAGTGCGGCGATATGGCCGAGCGCGTCGGTTTCGGCAATGCGCCGCCCACCCTTGCCGATGACGATGACGATCTCGCCCTCATAGTCGAGCTGCGGCGATTCCGGCGGCCGCACCAGCGCAGCGCCATGGCCGACGAAGGAGCGGGGAAAGCGGATGAACAGCGACGGGTTGGCAGGTGCCGCCTGGCCGTCCTTGTACTCCTCGTTGCGGTCCGGATAGTTGACGCCGACGCAGATGATCTTTTCCGGTGACGGGATCGGGATGTCGTAGGCGATGGCGTCGAGCGGGAAATCGACGGCAAAGGCCTCGGCCTCTTCCGCCAGCCGCCGCAAGGCGCCGGCCTCGATCACTTCGCGCAATGTCGGCCACTGGCTGTGGCGGGCCGACAGGTCGACGACGCCCTTGCCGGTGATCGCGCCGTAGCGCGTCTTGCCGTTGATGGTGAAGGTTGCGAGCCGGTTCATGGCGCTGCTCACGGCGCAATGATCGGCGACGCCGTCAGGTCCGGCTGGCGGGCGGTGGCGCCGGCAAACGTGCTGCCTTCCTCGAACCAGCTTTTGGGTGCCGGCGCGCCCCACAGCGTTTGCCGCTGCGGGTCCTTGAGGTCCCATTTGATCGGCTCGAGGTCCGGATCGACCGTCTGGTAGTCCGAACAATAGATCTCGATGCGGTGGTTGTCGGGGTCACGGACATAGAGGAAGAAAGCGTTGGAAATACCGTGCCGGCCCGGGCCGCGTTCGATGTTCGGCAAATAGCCGGTCGTCGCCATCAAATCGAGCAGGTCGATGATGTTGAGCGGCGTCGGCACCCAGAAGGCCACGTGGTGCAGGCGCGGCCCGACGCCGTTGGTGAAGGCGATGTCATGGACGCCGCCCTTGCGGTGCGTCCATGCTGCCCACAGCTTCCCGCTGCTGGCATCCTCGGTGTACTCGGTCACGCGGAAGCCGAGTTCGTTGTAGAAGGCGACGGATTCGTCGACATTGGGCGAGAAGCAGTTGAAGTGGTCGATACGCAGCGGCTTGACGCCCTTGTAGAGCGCGTATTTCTGGTGGATCGGCGGCAGCCTTTCCATCTGGGCATAGAATTCGAGCGGAATGCCGTGCGGGTCACGCGTGCGAAAGGTGCGTGACTGGTAGGGCCGCTCGACCCATTCCACCGGCAGGCCCTTGCTCTTGAAGAAATGCTCGGCCTTGCCGAGATCCTCGTCCGAAAACACCTTGAAGCCGAGGTCGCGCGCCTCCGGCGTCGTCGCCTTGCGCAGCACGATACAGTGATGGCCACGCTCCTCCATGGCGCGCAGATAGATGGCGCCTGAGGTCTCGTCGGTGACCTGCAGGCCGAGTGTGTCGACATAGAAGGCGCGCGACTTGGCAAGGTCGGTGACCGCCAGCTCGACATGGCTGAGGCGCACGATGTTGAAGGCGGGATAGAGGTTGGGCTTGGGCAAGGGCATCTGATTTCCTCCTTCAGCCGCCGAGTTTCTGGATCGCATGCGCCGTCGTCGCAAAGGCGACGTTCTTCGTCTCCATGTAGAAGTCGAAGGAATGATCGCCGCCGTCGCGGCCGATGCCGGAATTCTTGACGCCACCGAACGGCGTCGGCAGATGGCGCACATTCTCCGAATTGACCCAGATCATGCCGGCCTCCAGCGCATCGGTGAAGCGGAAGGCGCGGGTCACATCAGAGGTCCAGAGATAGCCGGTCAGGCCGTATTGCGTGTCGTTGGCCAGCGCCAGCGCCTCCGCCTCGTCCTTGAAGGTGATGGCCGTCAGCACCGGCCCGAAAATCTCTTCCTGGGCAATACGCATCTTGTTGGTGGCGCCGGTAAACAGCGTCGGGCTGACATAGCAGCCGCCGCCCGGGCCGGCGAACTTGCCACCGCCGGCGGCAACCACAGCACCCTCCGATTTGCCGATCTCGATATAGGACAGTACCTTTTCCTCGTGCACCGGATGGATCAGCGGCCCGACCACCGTTTTCGGGTCGAGCGGATGGCCTATTCTGATGCGCTTTGCCCTCTCCGCCACCAGATCGGTGAATCTGTCGTAGACCGAGGCTTCGACCAGCAGCCGCGACGACGAGGTGCAGCGTTCACCGTTGAGCGAGTAGATCATGAACACGGCGGCGTCGGCCGCGCGTTCGAGATCGGCGTCGGCGAAGACGATCACCGGGTTCTTGCCGCCGAGCTCGAAATGCACGCGCTTCAGCGTGTCGGCGCCCTGTTTCATGATCATCGAGCCGGTGCGGCTCTCGCCGACAAAGCCGATCGCCTTGATGTCGGGATGTTCGGTCAGCGCCTTGCCGGCGTACTCGCCAAGGCCGTTGACCAGGTTCCACACACCCTTCGGCAGGCCGGCCTCCTCGGCGATCTCGACCAGCAGCCGCGCCGTCAACGGCGAAAATTCAGCCGGCTTATGAACCACGGTGCAGCCTGCCGCCAGTGCCGGCGCGATCTTCCAGGTCGACAGCATGAACGGCGTGTTCCACGGCGTGATGATGCCGACCGGGCCGATCGGCACGCGGGTGGTGATGTTGACCTGGCCTGTCGTCCGCAGCGTCTCGCCGTCACGCGCTTCCGGCGCGCGGTCGGCGAAGAAGCGGAAATTCTCGGCACCGCGCAACGCCGCCTTGGCCATGAACTTCAGCGCCTGGCCGGTGTCCATGCATTCGACGAAGGCGATCTCCTCGGCGCGTGCCTCGATGGCGTCGGCTATTTTGTGCAGCAGCTTCTTGCGTGTCTCGCCCGGCATGGCGGCCCAGGCCGGGAACGCCGCCTTCGCCGCCTTGGCAGCGCGGTCGATGTCGGCGGCGCCGCCGCGCGCGACCTTGGCCAGCGGCTTGAGGTCGACCGGCGACAGCGTCTCGAAGGTCGAGCCGTCGGCGGCCGGCAGCGCCTCGCCGCCGATCTGGTTCAACACGCCGTTGGTCTTGAAACGGGCCAGATAGGCCTCGGCCTTTTTCAGATTGCCTTCGAGGTCGGACATGTCAGCGTTCCGTCACTTGCCGCGCAGCCGCGGGTGGATTGCGTTCTTCTTCCAGCTCAGCACCGGATCGATTTCCCTGATCTCCAGCGACAGAGCGAAATGCGGGGTCTCGAACAGCGTGGCCAGGTATTCGCTCACCGCCGCGAAGATGGCCTCGCCGGTCCGCTTCTTGTCCTCGGCGCTGCGGCCAGTCCCGATGCGAAACGACATGTCGAGAAAGGCGTTTTCCGGCAGATTGTCGGCAATGGCGTAGGCTTCGGCGCGGAAGGCCCGCACCCGCACCGCACCGGTCTCGAACAGCCCCGTGTCCAGCACGGTGCGCAACACCAGCGCGCACAATTCGCCCATGTCGACCTTGGCATCGAGATTGGCCGAATACTCGATGGAGAAGTGAGGCACCGCGTTCGTTCCCTAGATCATTGCTTTGTTGTAGTTAACGCGTTAATTACATGGGGTATCGCCGAAGTCAAGTCTTGCATCAGGCTTGAGGCGACGATACGGGATGGAAAGGTCGGGTTTTGGCGTTGTCCCATATCGGGTCAAATCCGACTGACAACCGCATGATTGGGGACGCTGCTTCTTGCTGCCTGAAAACACTCGTCGTTCCCTGCCAATGGCGCTGCTTCACGCCCGCGAAGCGGTGATGGCGCGGTTTCGCCCGATGCTTGCAGCGCATGACGTGACCGAACAGCAATGGCGCGTGCTGCGCGTGCTGAGCGAAGCCGGCTCGGTCGAGGCGACGGAGCTTGCCGATCGCGCTTCGGTGCTGCCGCCCAGCCTGACCCGCATCATCAAGGCGCTCGAGGGTCGCAAATTCATCACCCGCAACAAGGCGGAAGGCGATGGCCGCCGCGTCATCCTGACCATCGCACCGGCCGGCTCCGCCTTGATCGACGCCCTGTCACCCGAGCGCCGCGTCATCTACGACGACATCGAGCGTCGGTTCGGCCATGAGCGGCTGGAGCAGTTGCTCGATCTGCTGGAGACGCTGATCGACGGCGAGAGCTGAGCCTCACCCGCCAAAACTCCCCAGCCGCGTCGGCTGCGTATAATTCCGGTCGACATAGAGCAGCGCCGAGCCACCGCTGCCGTGCCTGACATCGATGACGCGGCCGATCATGACATTGTGCGTGCCGACGATGTGCACGTCCTCGATCTCGCAATCGAAATTGACGATCGCGTCCGACAGCGCCGGCGTGCCTGAGGTCAGCGTCTGCCAGCGCGCCGCCGAATAACGCGCCTCCATGTCGCGTGTCGCGCCGGCAAACTTTCCCGCCAGGTGCATATGATCATGCGTCAGTACGTTGACGCAGAAGCGGCGGTTGGTGAGGAACATGGCGGCCTGCGTCGAACGCCCGTTCATGCACACCAAGAGCGTCGGCGGTTCGTCGGAAACGCTGCACATGGCGGTGGCGGTGAAGCCGCCGCGCCCGGCCGGGCCATCCGTCGTGACGATGTTGACCGGCGCGCAGACCCTTGCCATGGCGTCGCGGAAATCGGTCTTCGAAATCTGCGTGGCCATCGGCGTTCACTCCGCCGGTGAAGCAAGTGGATTGAGCCAGGTATCGCCCGTCCAGCCATTCTCGTCATAGTCGGCCATGCAGGTGTCGACCAGTTCCTCCATTGCCTTCAATCGGCCGCCGCGCTCGGCGCCCTTCAGCACCTGCAGCCGCACCTCTTCCGGCGCGCCGGCATAGTTGAGCTCGTAAAGCGCGTGGCGGCCGCCGAACTCGGTGCCGGTCGCGTCCCACAACAGCTTCATGATCTTGATGCGCTCGATATGGCCCATGTCGTTGGAGCCGCGCACATATTGCGCCAGGTACTTGTCGATCTCGGGATTGTTGAAGTCGCGCACCGACGACGGCAGGTAGATCAGGCCGGACGCAATGACCCGGCGCACCGTGTCGATGACGCGCGGATAGGCTTCCGACATGAAGGTGCGGTAGGCGAGTGCCGCGTCGAGATTGGGCAGCACCGCGCCATTCGCCCACGGGATCGGATTGTAGGCCATGGCGTTGGAAAAGCTCCAGAACATGTGCCTGAGCGCGATGACCTCGCCCAGTGCGGCCTGGTTGCCGCGGAAGGCATCGCCGCCGGTGGCGCGCAGCGCCTTGGCCAGCAGGCCGGCGAGGAAGTCGAGCTTGACGGCGAAGCGCGTGCAACCCTGGAAACAATAGCCATGCATGAAACCGGATGCCGGATGGAACGACAGGATCTTCTGCGCGTCGCGCAGCACCAGCACGTCCTCCCAGGGGATGAAGACATTGTCGAGCACCAGGATCGCGTCGTTCTCGTCGAAGCGTGACGATAAGGGATAGTCGAACGGTGCCGCCACGGTGTTGGCGGTCTGCTCGTAGGAGACGCGGCAGAACATCTTTATCCCCGGCGCGTTCATCGGCACGATGAACATCACCGACAGCGACGGATCCTCGGTGACCGTCGCCGAGCCCTGCGCCAGGAAATTGTAGTGGGTCAGCGCCGAGGACGTCGCCACCACCTTGGCGCCGGAGACATAGATGCCGGCATCCGTCTCCCTGGTGATGTGGACGAAGACATCCTTCACCTGTTCGGCCGGCTTGTGGCGGTCGATCGGCGGGTTGACGATGGCGTGGTTCATGAACAGCACGGCTTCCTGGGCACGTTTGTGCCAGGCAAGCGCATTGTCCTTGAACGGCCCATACCAGTCGGCATTGGCGCCGAGCGTGTTCATCAGCGCTGCCTTGTAGTCGGGCGTGCGCCCCATCCAGCCATAGGACATGCGCGACCACTCGGCGATCGCCGTCTGCTGCGCCGCGAGTTCGCCGGAGGATTTGGCGACGCGGAAATATTTGTGGGTGTAGCCGCCCGATCCGGTGTCGGTGGCCGAGGTCAGCGTATCCCGCCGTGTGGGGTCATGCAGCGCGTCGTAGAGGCGTGCCAGCGACCGCGCCGAATTGCGCATCGCCGGGTGCGTGGTGACGTCGGCGATGCGTTCGCCGTTGATATAGACCTCGCGACCGTCGCGCAGGCTCTCCAGATACTCGGCCCCGGTGAACGGGCGCGCTTTTTCGGCACGAAAATCTTCTGACCGCATGATGTTCCTCCACTGATAACGCCGATCCTAGCGCCTGGGCCGTAGATCGGTTATGGACGGAACGGCAAAACCGATTGGACTTTTTCCGGCGCCATGAGCCAGAATTCCATCCCCGACTTCTTCGTCTATGGCGAGCCGGTGCGGCCGCTCGATGTCGGCTTCCTGCATGTCGAGACTGTGCTCGCGCGCAGCAACATCCATCTCGGCCAGGTCGCGGCGCACAAGCATCCGCAGATGGGCCAGATCACCTACTGGACCAGCGGCTCCGGCACCTACCGCATCGAGCACAGATCCTGGGACTTTTCAGCGCCCGCCGTCAGCTTCGTGCCGAGCAATGTCGTCCATGGCTTCTCGATCGGCCCTGGCACCGACGCCATCGTCGTCTCGGTCGCCGACGATGCGCTGGCCGCGATCGCTGGCCACAGCCTGCTGCCCTTGGACCGGCCGGTATTCACCGACGGCCTTCCGGACCGGGCCGCGTGGAAGCGGTTGGCGGTGGTGCTGGAGATGATCGCCGTTGAATACGCCGAGGCGCAGGCCGGCAACGACAAGGTCCTGCCGTCGCTGATCGCCGTCGCACTCTCCCACATCGCACGTCTCGCGCCGGCGACTGTCGCCGCCGCCCAATCTTCCGATGCGTCGTTGGCCATGGGCCTGCGACGGCTTGTCGATGCGCATTTCCGCGACAACTGGCCGGTCGACCGCTACGTCGAGACGCTGGCCACCACACCGCATCTCCTCGACAAGGCCGCGCGGGCGGTGCTGGGCAGCGGCGTCAAGCGCGTCGTCAGCGAGCGCCGGCTGCTGGAAGCCAAGCGGCTTTTGCTGTTCACCGTGCGCACGGTCGAGGACATCGCCTACGAGATCGGCTTCGACGACCCCGCCTATTTCTCAAGGTTCTTCCGCGAACGCGTCGGCGAAGCGCCAGCCGCCTGGCGGCGCAAGCAGTTGCAGGAATAGTGCACATAGATGGATGCCGGCCTTGCAGTGGCGAAAAAGCCAAGTCCGTGCGCCGTGTTCTTGCCTCGTACCACCGATGGCAAGCGGAAGGGCGGTGGGTCCGACGCTTAAACTTTGCTCGGCCACTTTTTCGTGAAGCTGCACGGGTTGATCCGCTCGCCTGTTTGCCTAGGTAGAAGGAGCGGCGGGCGCCACGCAAATCCGACGATCGGTATGACATTCTTCTGTATTCGAAAGCTTGCCCTCCCTGTCCTCGTCGTCGTCCAGTCTTCCTGCGTCGTTCCCGACGACACGTCCCGCATCACCAAGGTCGACCCCACGGCGGCGGCGGCCCGCAAAGAGATGGTCGGCCTCAGCGAAGCTGACGTTCGAATGTGCGCGGGGTTCCCGACGGCCACTGCGGACGCTGGTCGATCCGCCCAGATATGGACGTACAAGCGCGTCGTGCAGCGCGGCAATCTCAGCATCGTCGTCCCAACCCTGGCGGTTGGCGCGATCCCGGCGGTCGGCGGTTCCGTCAATGTCGCTCCCGGCGGTTATTGCGACACGCAAATTCGCATGGTCGACGGTCGTGTCGCCGAAGTTGCCTACGCCGGTGACAACAATTTGCCGAACAGTCGCGACGCGCTTTGTGTCAGCACGGTGGACGCCTGTGTGGCCTATGCCCGCCAACGCAGTCAGAGGCCGTCGGCCCGGTAGCTCACGCCGACGAAGCCGCGATGATCGGCCGCGTTGCACGTGGATATCGCCGAGGGCTTGACTGACCGTCCGTAGCGAATAGGTTAGCGATCGGAAAATACCGGCCCTGATCGCCGGGCGGCAAGAATGCCTCGTATGCCTCGCCCTTGCGGCGCTGGCTGCGGGGCATTGTCATTTCTGGGGTTCTGTTTGAAACGGCGTATCGAGATCGGCATCCTCTATTCCCGCTCGGGGAGCTATCAGCTCGTTTCCGATGCGTGCCGCATGGGCGCCATGCGCGCCATCGCCGACATCAATGCCGACCGGAGCTCGGGCATCGAACTGGTGCCGGTCGAGCGCGATCCGCAAAGCAATGCCGACCGCTACGCGACCCTTTGCGAGGACATCTTCAAGACCAGCAGCGCGCGCCATGTCGTCGGCTGCGTCACCTCCTGGAGCCGCAAGGAGACCATTCCCGTGCTGGAGAAGGCCGGCGGCATGCTCTGGTACGCTTGCCCCTATGAAGGCTTCGAGGCCAATGAGCATGTCGTCTACATGCACGCTTGCCCCAACCAGCATCTGGTGCCGCTGATGGCCCATGTCGTGCCGCGCTTCGGCGCCAACGGCTTCCTGCTCGGCTCGAACTACATCTGGGGCTGGGAGATGAACCGCGTCGCGCGTGACCTGATTGCGGACGCCGGCGGCAAGGTGCTCGGCGAGCGCTACCTGCGCATCGGCGAGACCGATGTGTCGCGGCTGATCGCGGAAATCCGGGCGACGCGGCCGAACTTCATCCTCAACAATCTGATAGGCACCTCATCCTACGCCTTTCTGGCCGCCTATCGCGATTTGGGCCGTGAAGATTCCGCCTTCAGCCCGGAAAACTGCCCGGTCATCTCCTGCAACCTCACCGAAGGCGAACTGCCGGCGATCGGTGAAACGGGCAAGGGGCATTTGTCGGTCGGACCGTATTTCGCTCCGCGGCCGGCCGCCTTCGCCTCGTCCTTCGAAGCCTCCGCCTATGCCTCCGTACAGGTGATGGCCAACGTGCTTTCGCGCGATCCCGATGCCGGCCCGGCGGAATTCTCAAAGGCGTTTGCTGAGACACGCTTCTCCACTCGGCTCGGGCCGATCGCCATCGACGCCCACTCCCAGCACGCGACGCTGCCGGTGATCATCGGGCGGATCGCGGACGGCTTCTTCGAAGTCGTCAGCCGCGAGGACGAGGTCGCGCCGGACCCCTATCTGTCGCGTTACGATCCGGCAAAAACATTCGGCCGTCCGCGCCTGCGGGTGGTGTCGTGAGCAGAACGCCGCGCATCCCCAATCTCGGCGGCGCCAGGGCCTTCATCCTGCATCGCCCGCACCCGACGGTGCAGGCGATCACCAGGCAATTGTCGGCCATCGGCCTGATCGCTCTGGACTGCTGGCCGGAACTGCCGCCAGAGGCGTTGGCGGCCGATTTCGTCTTTTTCGACGCCGATCTCGGTTTCGACGAGCAATTTCCGTGGAAGCCGGGCGAAGCGCCGATGCCGCTGGTGGCGCTGATCGGCTCCGAGGCGCCGGGCCGTATCGAATGGGCGCTGTCGCACAAGGCCGATGCGCAACTCCTGAAGCCGGTCGGCACTGCCGGCGTCTACAGCGCGCTGCTGATCGCCAGGCAAAGTTTCGAGTCAAGAAAACATTTAGCCGGCGAAATTGCCTCGCTGCGCCAGCGCGTCGCCGAGCGCCAGACCATCGTGCGTGCGGTAACGGCACTGTCTAAAGGCACCGACGACGAGCGCGCCTATGCGCAGCTGCGCTCGCTGGCCATGAGCTGGCAGATCAGCGTCGAGGATGCCGCGCGCCGGATCGTGGCGATGACTGATGAAGAAGCAACGGGGGAAGAAGGCGGCGATGACCAGTCCCATCGCGCCTGATCTCACGGCCACGGCGAGTATGCCGGCCAAGCCGCGCCCCGGCGTCTGGCGTCGGCTGGTCATGCGTCGGCTGGCACTGCTCGGCCTGGTAATCGTCGCCATCGTCGTCGCCGGCGCTGTGCTGGCGCCCTGGCTGACCGGCTATGACCCCAACGAGCAGATGTTCGACGGCCTGACCATCGAGGGCTCGCCTCTGCCGCCGGATGCCAAGTTCTGGCTCGGCACCGACCTGCTCGGCCGCGACCTGTTGACCCGCATCCTCTATGGCGCCCGCACCTCGCTGATCATCGGCATCGTTGCCAATGGGGTGGCGCTGTTCATCGGCACTTTGGGCGGCGTCACCGCCGGCTATTTCCGCGGTTGGATCGGCAGCGCGCTGATGCGCTTCACCGATTTGATGATGGCCTTCCCCGCGCTGCTGCTCGCCATTTGCCTGGCGGCGGTGTTCCAGCCGAGCCTGTGGATCGTCGCCATGGTCATTGCTTTGGTCAACTGGGTGCAGACCGCGCGCGTCATCTACACGGAAACGTCCTCGCTGGCCGAGCGTGAGTTCATCGACGCCGAGCGCACAATCGGCGCCGGTGCACCACGCATCCTGTTTCGCCACATCCTGCCGCATCTCCTGCCGACCATCATCGTCTGGGGCACGCTCGGCATCTCGACCACGGTGCTGCTCGAGGCGACGCTCTCCTTCCTTGGCATCGGCGTGCAGCCGCCAACGGCCTCGTGGGGCAACATCATCTTCGAGAACCAGACCTATTTCCAGGCGGCACCCTGGCTGGTGTTCTTCCCCGGCGCCGCGATCCTGGCGCTGGCGTTGGCCTTCAACCTGATCGGCGACGCGCTGCGCGACATCCTCGATCCGACGCAAAGAGGCCGGGCATGATCGCCTATCTCGGCCGCCGCCTCATCCAGTCGCTGCTCATCCTGCTGGGCGTCTCGCTGATCACCTTCGCACTGCTCTATCTCCTGCCGGCCGATCCGGTACGCCAGATCGCCGGTCGCAGCGCCACGCCGCAGACGGTCGAGAACATCCGCCAGCAGCTCGGTCTCGACCAGCCCTTTGTCGTCCAGTACTGGCGCTACCTGACCAAGCTCATCAGCGGCGATCTCGGCCGCTCCTATATCCAGCGCTCCGAGGTGACAGAGCTGATCGTCTCGCGGCTGCCGGCGAGCCTGCTCCTGATGGTCGGCGCCATCCTGAGCGAACTGCTGATCGGGCTCTCGATGGGCCTGGTCGCCGCCGTCAAGCGCGGCACCGCCACCGACCAGACGCTGATGGTCGCCTCCTTCGTAGGCGTCTCGGCGCCGCAATTCGTCGTCGGTCTGCTGCTGCTCCACGTCTTTGCCGTACGGCTGAGCTGGTTCCCGATCGGCGGTTACGGCACCTGGCGTCATCTCGTGCTGCCCTCGCTGACCATGGGCATCCTCGGCGCCGGCTGGTACGCGCGCATGATGCGGTCTTCGATGATCGACGTGCTGCGCCAGGACTATGTCCGCACGGCCCGCGCCAAGGGCCTGGCACGCAGCGCCATCATCTTCCGCCATGCACTGCCCAACGCCATCCTGCCGGTCATCGCCATGATCGGCATCGACATCGGCATCTTCATGGGCGGCATCGTCGTTGTCGAAAGCGTCTTCGGCTGGCCCGGCATCGGCCAGCTCGCCTGGCAAGCCATCCAGCGTGTCGACATTCCGATCATCATGGGCGTCACGCTGGTCTCGGCCTTCGCCATCGTGCTCGGCAACCTGCTCGCCGACATCATCGCGCCCTTCATCGATCCACGCATCAAACTCAGATGAGCATCAAGCTCAGATGAAACCAAGAAAACAAACAGAGAAAGGGAACACGACATGAAAAAATTCCTCGCCTCCACAGTCGCGGCATCGGCGCTGGCGCTGATGCTCGGCATGACGAGTGCTCGCGCCGAAGACACCATCGATCCCAACGCCAAGCAGGGCGGAGAGATCATCGCCACCTACAAGGACGACGTCACCACGCTCGACCCTGCCATCGGCTATGACTGGCAGAACTGGTCGATGATCAAGAGCCTCTTCGACGGGTTGATGGATTACGAACCGGGCACGACCAAGCTGAAGCCCGACCTTGCCGAAAGCTACGAGATTTCGCCCGACGGCAAGACCTTCACCTTCAAGCTGCGGCACGGCGTCAAGTTCCACAATGGCCGTGAGATGACCGCCGACGACGTGAAATATTCGCTCGACCGCGTCACCAACCCGAAGACGCAGAGCCCGGGTGCCGGCTTCTTCGGCTCGATCAAGGGCTATGACGATGTCGCGGCCGGCAAGGCGGACAGCCTCGCGGGTGTCACCGTCGTCGACCCCTACACCGTCAAGTTCGAACTAAGCCGGCCAGACGCCACCTTCCTGCATGTCATGGCCATCAATTTCTCGCATGTCGTGCCGAAGGAAGAGGTGGAGAAGTATGGCGCGGATTTCGGCAAGCATCCGGTCGGCACCGGCGCCTTCAAGCTCGCCGAATGGACGCTCGGCCAGCGCATCGTCTTCGTGCGCAATCCGGACTATTGGCACAAGGGCCTGCCGCATCTCGACAAGATCACCTTCGAGGTCGGCCAGGAGCCGATCGTGGCCCTGCTGCGCCTGCAGAAGGGCGAGATCGACCTGCCCCTCGACGGCATTCCGCCGGCAAAATTCCAGGAGGTGATGTCCGACCCTGAACAAAAGGCGCGCGTTGTAGAAGGCGGCCAGCTGCACACCGGCTACATCACCATGAACACCACCATGGCGCCCTTCGACAATGTGAAGGTGCGCCAGGCCGTCAACATGGCGATCAACAAGGCGCGCATCATCCAGATCATCAACGGCCGTGCCGTGCCGGCCAACCAGCCGCTGCCGCCGTCGATGCCGGCCTACGACAAGGAATACAAGGGCTATCCCTATGACGTCGCCAAGGCGAAGGCGCTGCTTGCCGAGGCCGGCCATCCCGATGGCTTCGACACGCAATTGTTCGCCATGAACACCGATCCCAACCCGCGCATTGCCCAGGCGATCCAGCAGGATCTGGCGGCGATCGGCATCAAGGCCAGCATCCAGGCGCTGGCACAGGCCAACGTCATCGCCGCCGGCGGCGACAAGGCCGGCGCACCGATGATCTGGTCCGGCGGCATGGGCTGGATCGCGGATTTCCCCGATCCCTCGAACTTCTACGGTCCGATCCTCGGCTGCGCCGGCGCGGTGCCGGGCGGCTGGAACTGGTCGTGGTATTGTAACAAGGATCTCGATGCCAAGGCCGCCGAAGCCGACTCGATCGTTGATCCGGCGAAGTCCGCCGAGCGCGACAAGATGTGGAGCGACATCTACGCCAAGATCATGGCGGACGCGCCCTGGGCGCCGGTCTTCAACGAGCAGCGCTTCACCATGAAATCCGCGCGCATGGGCGGCGCCGACAATCTCTATGTCGACCCGGTCCACGTTCCGATCAACTATGAAAATGTGTACGTAAAAGATGTGCAATAACTGCGACTACACCATCCATGGGCGCCATCATCATTTCGGCTGGGACAATTCCTTTGTCCCGGCCGAGCGGGTGGCGCCCGGCTCGACCATCGAGTTCCAGTGCCTTGATGCTGGGGGCGGCCAGCTTCAGGCCGACAGCACGGTCGCCGACGTCGCCAAGCTTGATTTCGCCAAGGTCAACCCGGTGACCGGGCCGATCTTCGTCGAGGGCGCCGAGCCCGGTGACGCGCTGAAGGTGACGATCGAAATGTTCAAACCGTCCGGCTTCGGCTGGACGGCGAACATTCCGGGCTTCGGCCTGCTTGCCGACGACTTCAAGCAGCCGGCGCTCAACATCTGGAAGTACGACGCCGCTTCGCTCGAGCCGGCGCTGTTCGGCAAAAACGCGCGTGTGCCGCTGAAACCTTTCGCCGGCACCATCGGCAACGCCCCGGCTGAGATGGGTCACCATTCGGTCGTGCCGCCCCGGCGCGTCGGCGGCAATCTCGACATCCGCGACCTCGCCGCCGGCACCACGCTTTACCTTCCGGTGGAAGTGGCGGGTGCGCTGTTCTCGATCGGCGATACGCACGCCGCGCAAGGCGACGGCGAGGTCTGCGGCACGGCGATCGAAAGTCCGATGGATGTCGTGCTCAAGCTCGACCTGGTCAAGGACGCTAGGCTGAAGACGCCGCGCTTCACCACCTCCGGCCCGGTGACGCGTCACCTCGACGCCAAGGGCTATGAGGTGACGACCGGCATCGGGCCCGATTTGATGACCGGGGCCAAGGAAGCGGTAGCGCAGATGGTCGACCTGCTCGCTGGCCGCTACCAGATCGATCCGGTCGAGGCCTACATGCTGGCCTCGGTGTGCGGCGATCTTCGTATATCGGAAATCGTCGACATGCCGAACTGGGTGGTGTCGTTCTACTTCCCGCGCTGCGTGTTTGAATGAACGCAGGCGTGGCCAGAAAGCGGACCGGGGCGGCTGCCCCGGTGGCGGCGGGACCCGTCCTCGACATCGCCGACCTCTCCGTCAGCGTGCGTGGCGAGGACGGCGAGCGCGAGGTCGTCTCCAACCTCTCGCTGACGCTGGCGCGCGGTGAAACGCTCTGCATTGCCGGCGAATCCGGTTCCGGCAAATCGATGACCGCGCTGGCGATCATGCAGCTTTTGCCGCAGCCTGCCGCCCGCATATCGTCAGGCAAGATCCGCCTCGGCGACACCGATCTGGCAACACTCGACGAGCGCCAGATGCGCCGCATTCGCGGCGACCGCATCGCCATGATCTTTCAGGAGCCGATGACCTCGCTCAATCCTGTGCTGTCGATTGGCCGGCAGCTGACCGAGTCCATCGAGGCGCATACCTCCCTGTCTCATGGTGAGGCCCGCCAACGCGCCATCGAGGCCTTGAAAGCGGTGCGAATTTCGGAAGCCGAAAGCCGGCTAAAGCAGTTTCCGCACGAACTGTCCGGTGGCATGCGCCAGCGCGTGATGATCGCCATGGCGCTGGCGCTTGAACCCGACGTGCTGATCGCCGACGAGCCGACGACGGCGCTCGACGTCACCGTGCAGGGCGAGGTGCTGGAGCTCTTGCGCGACCTGCAGCGCCAGCATGGCACCAGCGTCATCCTCATCACTCACGACATGGGCGTGGTCGCCGAAATGGCCGACCGCGTCATCATCATGCGGCATGGCCGCATGGTCGAGGAAGGGAACACAGCCGACATCTTCGCCCGGCCGCAGGCCGTCTATACGCGCGAACTGCTCGCTGCCGTGCCACGCATTGGCAGCGGTGTCGGCCGCCAGAAATCCAGGGATGCGACCGAAGCCTCGACGCCGGCCAACGTCGCCGAGGTCAAAGACCTGCATGTCCGCTTCGATCTGCGCGGCGGGGTCTTCGGCCGGGTCAACGCCAGAGTCCACGCCGTCGAGGGCGTCAGCTTCTCGATCGCGCCCAACGAGACGCTGGCGCTGGTCGGCGAGTCCGGCTGCGGCAAGTCGACCACCGCCAAGGCGCTGGCCGGACTGGTGGTGTATAGCGGCGACATCGTCATTGGCGGGCGCAATCTCTCTGGTCTTGGTCGCGACGAACGCAAGGCCGTGCGCCGCGACGTGCAGATGATCTTCCAGGACCCGTTCGCTTCGCTCGACCCGCGCATGCGCGTCGGCGACCTCGTCGCCGAGCCGCTGGTCATCCACGGCATTGCCTCGAAGGAAGAGCGCAGGGAGCGCGTGGCCGCGCTGTTCGAGCGCGTCGGCCTGTCGGCAGATCAGATGGAGCTTTATCCGCACGAATTCTCCGGCGGCCAGCGCCAGCGCGTCTGCATCGCCCGTGCCCTCGCCTTGCGGCCGAAGCTGATCATCGCCGACGAAAGCGTCTCGGCGCTCGACGTCTCGGTGCAGGCGCGCGTGCTCGACCTGTTGAAGGAATTGCAGCACGAATTCGGCGTCGCCTATCTCTTCATCTCGCATGACATGGCGGTGGTCGAGAACATTTCCGACCGCGTCGCCGTCATGTATCTCGGCCAGATCGTCGAGATGGGTACGCGCGACCAAGTCTTTTCCAATCCGCGCCACCCCTACACCATGCGGCTGATCGAGGCCGTGCCGGTGCCCGATCCGACGCAGCGCAGAAGCCGCTTCGCCCGCCTCGACCAGGAGATCCCGAGCGCCACCCGCAGGATCGGCGAGGCACCGCTGAAACTGGCCTTGCAGGATGTCGGCAACGGCCACCTCGTCGCTTCCGGTAACTGACCGGCGAAGCCGATTCGGAGGGCCTCGCCAGGTCACGCCACCGGGGAACTGCTCTGCGATGGTCTCGCAGGGAACTCGCCCAATGCCTTTAGCGAATACAAGCTTTCCATCTCTTCCGCCGGGCGCCCGGGGAACTGCCGGTTCCAGAGCTGTACGACATATTCGGCCATTTTCAGCTTGATGGCCAAATCCGTCCCGTATGTGCGCAACACATGGTGATGGATCACCTGCCGTGTGCGCAGCAGGGCCTCTGAATGGGAAGTCAAGATGAGGCTGGTTACGCTGTCCTCGTGCCGACGGTGATGGTTGAGCAATGCGGACTCGTAGGCGACGGAGCCGTTACGGATTGCCTCGAGGATAAAGTACCAATCGCCGCTCGTAGGCAGGGACAGGAGGTGCTCGGCGAAATCGGTCGTGATTTCAAACTTCCGAAAAACCGCCGCACTGATGTTGAAGACGGTATTCTTGACGCCCAGCCCGTCGTTGACTTCGTGTTCCGCCGAAACCTGGTAGCTGCGTTTCCATTTGAAATTGGACAGATCTGTGAGGTACGGGCTGGACGGATAGTCGCCGACGATCTCGCTTCGATCGTTGATGATCTTCGATGCGCAATAAGCAAACCTCACGCTTGGATCGCGGAACAAGGGCACGAGGGTTTCGAGGAAGCTAGGGTCGGATACGTCGTCGGCTTCGGCGATCCAGATCAAATCGGCCCTTGCGAGCTCTATGCCCTTGAACCACTGAGGATAGGGCGACCCGGAATTGCTTTCATTGACGATGACCCGTGTGCCATGGACGCCGGCATAGTAATCCAGAATCGATTGGCTATCGTCCGTCGAGGCATCGTCCAGGATGATGAGTTCAAAATCCTGGAAGGACTGCCCCAGAATACTGTCCATGCGCTCGCGCAGGTAGCGGGCGTAATTGTAGTTCGGCACGATGATCGAGACCGCGGGCGGCTTGCCTGCGACCTTCCGCATGACAGACAGCAGTCGCGGAAAGACCCGATCGGTGGAATAATGCCGCCTTGCCTTGGCGCCCGCCTGTTTGCCGAGCTGCATCCGCAACGGCTTGTCCCGGATCAGTTTCAGCGTCGCATCGGCCATCGCGGCGGGATCGGCCCATTCGACGATGATACCGGCATCGTCTTCGACGAAATCCGGTGCCCCGCCGCTGCCTGCGAAGCAGATCACCGGCAATTCGGCAAATGCCGCCTCCAGCATGACGCGGCCGAACGGCTCTTCGCGGGAGGTCAGAAGAAAAAGATCGGCGCCCAGCAGATGGCCGCGCACATCCTCTACATCGCCCAGAAATGTGACCTTTTCGTCCAGCCCGTCCGCCTGCAACCTGTCGAGTTGCTGCGACCACGTACCGAGAGCCTCATCCCGTTCCCGCTCCGGTAACGAACCGAGCCAGTAGAAATGATAGTCTTCAACCCCGCGAGCACGAAGAATGCGGGCCACCTCGATAAAGAGGTCGGCACCTTTGCGGAATGGCATTCCGAGGCCGGATCCCAGCACGATGGTCTTGTCCACCGGCCAGCCGGCGCGTTGGCGACTTTCAAGGCGCTGGATTTCCGTACGACTGTGATCGGCGTCGGTTTGAGGAACCGCACTTGGAATGACGTCTATGGCGTTCGTTTCGACCTTGTACTCGGTTGCCAGATAATCCCGGACACTTGGGGAACACGCTATGAATCTCCGCGTGTGGGAAACGACATCCCTCGTGTCGTCCTTGGCGTATCGGGCCATGCTCGTCGACAATTCCCTGGCATGCGTCAGGATAGGAATGCCCAGTTCACCAAGCAGCCCGTGCACACGGCCGGTGGCCAGACTGTTGCAATAGATGAGGTCCGGCCTGCCACCGTACCAGGCGGTGATGCGGGCCAGCCTCGTGGCGGTCGTCCCGGTCTGCGAAACCAGATCGTCCAGAACGACGGTATCGACGATGCGTCGAAACTGTTCCAGCCGTTCACCGCCTGCCAGGCACAGCACCTTGATCTCCAGGTCCGTGTGCGATTGCAGCCATTGGATGATGTCGAGCAACGATGCCTGCGCTCCACCGAGAGCCGCATCGTGTGAGACGAACAAAACGCGCCATGACGGACCCCTGGGCGATTTGCCGGCCGCCGGCGGCGCCGACAGGACGTCCCGCGTCTCCTGCAGATAGGCGTAGCCGTAGCGCGCATCAGGTTCGAGATAGGCTCCCTCCGCCCACTCGTTCCAGGCATTGACGAAGATCAGGCGGCTGTCGAAATTGGTAAAACGCTCGCATGTATCGTCGACCGCGTTGGCGAGCCATTCTCCGTAGCGGGAGGGCGACGCGTTAACCAGAATGCTGGCGGCCTCCATTCTCCTTGCCGTGTTATCCCAGGAAGGGCAAAGTCCGCGAAATAGCGTGTAGGGGGCCTGTGGGTAGGCGCGACTGCGATCGGCAAGCTCCGCCCAGTCATAGATCCTTCCCGTGAAGCCGCTCTTGAGATTTGGGATGGAGGCGCTGACCTCGGGAAACGTTCCGAGATTTGGCGGAAACTCGACAGCGGCGTCGAACCCAAATTCGGCGGGATCAACCGTGGCGAATGACTGCGGATAGGCAAGAAAAATCTCGCCTATGCCGGCGTCCCTGCAATAGGTTCTCCAGCGCTGTGCCGTTTCCGCTGCTGACGGAAACAATCCGGGCCGGTAGACCATAAGCAGTGGCTTGCCGTCGATACGGATGTAGCGCCGGTCACGGAAATAGCCGGATGCGTATTCGATGAAAGCCAGGTCGTCCTCGGGTGAGTGCGATTGTGGGATCAAGACTTCCTGGTCGCGCCCATCCCAACGGCGGCTCCAGTGCTCGTTTGCCCAGTTGATGCAGAAGCCCATCTCGTGCGAGTCGTTTTCGACAAACTGGGCGATCGGCATCTCAAGGACACGCTTGCCGTTGAACCAGTAGAAGTGAAAACAGAAGCCCGAAATGCCATATTGCATGGCGATCTCGATCTGCTCCTTCTGGATATCCTTCACCCGCAAATCATAGAAGCCGAGATCCGCCGGCAGTCGGGGCTGATAATGACCGTCGAACTGTGGCACGGCGCGTGTCACATTCGTCCATTCCGTGAAGCCCTTTCCCCAAAAGGCATCATTTTCAGGGATCGGGTGGAACTGCGGCAGGTAAAAGGCGATGACGCGGGCGCGCAAAGCGGCGGGTCGCCTCTCGCTGGATCGCGGCACATAGGTGGCGGGCCTTTGGATGCCGCGGCTGGCGGCCATTACCCAATGTGCTGCCGGAGCGCGCCGGGTCTCGCGCTGTTCATTCCTGCCGAAACGAACGTAGTGATCGAACGGATTCAGCGCCGCGACGGCGACGTCGGGATACCTGGCCAGATAGTACTCGGTGTCGAAAGCCGGATTCGGGTTTCGCGACTCGGCGACGCCATGATCGATGTAGTGGAGGATGGGGTCGATCCCGCTCGCGGCTACATCGGGATTTTGAGCCAGATACCATGGCTCATCGAACTGTCCGCTGGCGCGAATCCGTTGCCAAATCCGAAATCTCTTCCACCGCTTCCTGCTGGTGCTCGATCTTACAAAGACCATCAAGTGGGATCTATTCAATCGCGTCTGCCTCGCGGGGATCAGGCTGCATTTTCATCGTCCCAGGCAGTTCCGGAGATCTTCGTGCAGATCATTCCGAGTATCCGCTCGAGCGCATGCTGCAGTGTGCCGTCTTGCTGACCTGTCTCGCTGGGAAATGACGCCAGGGACAGATCAAGCTGCTTGAGAGGTTCCAGTGCGTCGCGCCGAACCCAGAACATCGTTCCGGCAAAGAAGTCGAGGCGGCAGTCAGTCGCCACCCCCATCGTCTCCAGCAGGTTGAGAATCATCGCCTTGTTCTTGCCCCACGCGGCGTCCTCGCTCTTCCATTCATTGGGCAATCGAAAGCGACGGGACCCGATCATCTCCGTCTCCCGCGAACGCTCGAACTCGGCGACGATGCGGTCAACCACGTCGCGGGATCCGATCAGGTCGAAGACACTCGCCTGGCGCCAGACCTCACCAAGGATCATCCGCGGTCCACTCAGATCCGACTTCTTGCCGTGCAGTTTGCAGATTAGATCGAAGGGATCGAGCCGTCCTTCGCGCAGCAGTTGGATGAAGGGACCGACGTCGCGACCGCGATTGTCATAGACAATGATCTCGGCGTTCCGAAATCGTGCCTGGACGCGTTGCGCGAGTGCCGCATCGGGTCGGGTCAGTGTGAGGATGAGATGGAACGGACGACCGATCGCCTCCAGCAACGCCTCGAATTCGGGCCAGAGATCGGGATAGTGCAGATGCAACGCAACAGCGATCTTCGGCTCGGCGATGGGCGGGCGTTCCGGAGGTCGGATCGAGGGGCCTTCAAAGTGCCGCGACAGGGTCTTCTGCAGATTGCTACTTGCCACCCCAAAGCCCCAGGCGGCGATGCTCTTGAGCGAATGGGTCAAGTCGCGCCCTTCCTGTCCCGCAATATGCAGGAGAGGGCGCAGCACAATGCCTTGGCCCAGCGGCAGTTCAAATCGTTTCTGGCGACGACGGCGGCGCAACACTGTGCCAAGATCCCTGATCGTCAGGGGGCGGATGCTTGCGGCAACGATCTCGCTTCCATCGAATTGCAACACCAGGCTGCCTTCGCTGCTTTTGAGCAGATAGGACGTCCGCTTGGTAACCGGCACATAGACGACCCTGTCGGCATATCCTGGGCGGCGAACATTGACCCCGAGAAACGGCATCCGCCTGTATGTCGGCGAAAGCTCGACGATGTAGCGTCCCGGCGCGTCGATGTGGATTTCGCTCACGGGACTGTTTGGGTCGACGCCGTCGCCTTTCCGCGGCTCGCGGGGCAGGACATCAGGCAAGGCAACCCTGGTGACGGCAACGTCAGGCGACATAGCCGCTGTTCCGATTCGCGTGCGATCGGTCAAGGATGCTGTCAAATATACCGATCAGTCGGCCCAGCGAATTGATCAGTCTGTTTCGATTGAGCGTCAGGCAATAGAAGCCTATTTTCGTTGAATAGCGCAGGATGTCCACCAATGGGCTATAGGCGATGCCGTATTTTTTGCGCAAGTGGATTTCCGAGCGCATCTTCGACCGATACCGGAAGATCCGTGACCGGGTTGATTGCGCAACCGAAGTGCCAACGTCGTGGACAGCATGCGCGCTGCTGACCAGGATCATGGGCTCGTCACGCTGCAGCAGGCGATGCGAGAGGTCGTCATCCTCGAAATACAGAAAGATATCCTCATCAAACCCGCCTGTATCGAGGAAGAGCGTTCGTTTGATCATGAACACGCCGCCATTGACGAAGCGGACGCAACAATCCCCCCACACCTGCCGGATACGTGTGGGCAGCGACACGCCGGAAAGGCGATCGATTTCGCTCTGCTCGCGAAACCACAGCCGCCCATCCACCGTGTTTGTGCGCGGCACGAAGACGCCGCAATTCGGGTAGCGTTCAGCCGCCTGAACAAGCGCATCGACGGCGTCCGTCCCAAGACGCACATCGGGATTAATGAACAGCAGATACTCCCCTGATGCCGCCGCCGCGCCGATGTTGCAGGCGTGCCCAAAGCCGAGGTTTACAGCATTATCAATACGATGAACGGAAAAGCCCGACAGGGCAGCAGAAAGATCGTCTGTACTTGCATTGTCGACACATATGATCTCCAGCCCTGGAGGCAGGCGAGCAAGCGCGCCACGCACGGTATGCGCGCTGTTATGCGTCACGGTAATAGCGGTTATCGACGTATTCATTGCCAAGCCATTCCGATATCTCAGTTGGCTTCTCCGTGTAAGGCTAGCGATCCATTCGCAATCTAAGCGCTGCCACTCTGGTGGTCGAGTCAATACTCCTGACTAAGATAGGGGGATAATGGGCGCGCCGACCCTGTCGTGCCGCCGGTCACGGTTCACATCGTCGTGCTGCGTCCCTGGCTTCCGGCTGGCGTGACCTAGCCAATCGGCTCGGCTGCCCGCCTTGCGGCGGTAAACTCCCGGCGAGGAAGGGCTGCTTCGAACATGAAATCCGCAACGGCCCCTTGCCGTTCATGCTCATCTTGCTCATGTTCAATACCGTTTGCTGATGATCGTTGGGGGACGGTCGCATTCACAATGGGAGGAAGTTGACCATGAAGGCATGCTATTTCGTTTCCGCCGCGCTTCTCGCCGCGGCTGCGGTCCCCGCCTCGGCCGCCGAAATTTCCGATGGGAAAGTCAAGATCGGCATCCTCAACGACCAATCCGGCGTCTATGCCGATTTCGGCGGCAAATGGTCGGTCGAGGCGGCCAAGATGGCGGTCGAGGATTTCGGCGGCAAGGTGCAGGGCGCGCCGATCGAGATCATCAGCGCTGACCACCAGAACAAGCCCGATATCGCCTCCAACATCGCCCGGCAGTGGTACGACACCGAACAGGTCGACGCCATCATGGAACTGACGACCTCCTCGGTCGCGCTCGCCGTCCAGGGGATTTCCAAGGAGAAGAAGAAAATCGATATCGTTACGGGTGCTGCGACCACCGAGCTGACCGGCAAGCAATGCTCGCCCTACGGCTTCCACTGGGCCTACGACACCCATTCTCAGGCGGTGGGAACCGGCGGCTCCCTGGTGCAGCAGGGCGGCGACAGCTGGTTCTTCGTCACCGTCGACTATGCCTTCGGCTATTCGCTCAAGGAGCAGACCGCCAAGTTCGTCGAAGCCCACGGCGGCAAGGTGCTGGGCGAGGTGCGCTATCCCCTCGGGGCGACCGATTATTCATCCTTCCTGCTGCAGGCGCAGTCGTCGGGCGCCAAGGTCATCGGCCTGGCGAATGCCGGTCTGGACACATCCAATTCGATCAAGCAAGCGGCCGAATTCGGCATCGTCCAGGGCGGCCAGCGCCTTGCGGCACTTCTGTTCACGCTGGCCGAGGTGCATGGGCTGGGCCTTCAGGCCGCGCAGGGCGTCGTGCTGACCGAGGGCTATTACTGGGATCGCGACGACAAGAGCCGCGAATTCGGACAGCGCTTCTTCAAGCGCACCAACCGCATGCCGAACATGATCCAGGCGGCGACCTATTCGGCGGTGACTCAGTATCTGAAGGCGATCGACAAGGCCGGCACCGACGAGACCGAGGCCGTCGCCAAGCAATTGCATTCAATGCCGGTGGACGACGCCGCTATGACCAACGGCAAGGTGCAGGCGGACGGCAACATGGTCCACGACATGTATCTCTACCAGGTCAAGGCGCCCAGCGAGAGCACCAAGGATTGGGACTACTACAAATATCTCGCCACCATCCCCGGCAAAGAAGCCTTCCTGAGCGAGAAGGACAGCGGCTGTCCAACGGCGGCCCAGTGATCGGCGCGGCCCATGGCGCCGCCTGACCTCAACGCGAACGAGCCTCGGGTGGTGCTGTCCGCCCGCGGGCTGCGGCGTGATTTTGCCGGCTTCGTCGCCGTCAGGAATGTCGATCTCGATGTCCGCCACCGCAACATCCATGCCCTGATCGGACCCAACGGCGCCGGCAAGACGACTGTCTTCAACCTGCTCACCAAGTTCCTGGCGCCAACCAGCGGCCGGATCGAACTGCTTGGCCACGACATCACCCGCACGTCGCCGGCGAAGGTGGCGCGGATGGGGCTGGTGCGCTCGTTCCAGATATCGGCGATCTTTCCGCATCTCAGCGTGCTCGACAATGTGCGCGTCGCGCTGCAGCGGCCGGCGGGCCTCGGCGTCCAGTTCTGGCGCTCCCTGGCCGCACTCGATCGGTTGACGCCACGCGCCGTGGAGCTCTTACGCTCCGTCGGTCTCGACGATGCCCGTAACAAATTAGCCGGCGATCTTTCCTATGGCAGGAAACGCGTGCTCGAGATTGCCACGACCCTGGCGCTCGATCCGAAAGTGCTGCTCTTGGACGAGCCGATGGCCGGCATGGGACATGAGGACGTGGCCACGGTTTCCGCCATCATTCGTTCGGTCGCCGGCGACCGCGCAGTTCTGATGGTCGAGCACAATCTGACTGTCGTTGCCGATCTCTGCGACTGGATAACGGTCATGCAACGCGGCGAAGTGCTTGCGGCCGGCGACTACGCCACCGTCAGCCGCGATGAACGCGTGAAGGTCGCCTATATGGGCACCGCCGATGACTAGCCCCGCGCCCCTGCTTGCGGTCCGCGGTCTTAACGCCTGGTATGGCGAGGGCCATGCGCTGCACGGCGTCGATCTCGAAGTGTTTGCCGGCGAGACGGTGACACTGCTCGGCCGCAACGGCGTCGGCAAGACGACGACGCTGCGCGCCATCATGGGGCTGATACGCAAGCGCACCGGCGAGGTCGTCTTCGATGGCGCGGATCTGATGCGTTTGCCGCTGCACCGCACCGCGCATCAAGGCATCGGCTTCGTGCCAGAAGAGCGCGGCATCTTCGCGACATTGACGGTCGACGAGAATCTGGTCCTGCCGCCGGTCGTCGCCGAGGGCGGCATGAGCGTCGCCGAGATATTCGATCTCTTCCCCAATCTGAAGGAGCGGCGCAACAGCCCCGGCACGAGGCTGTCGGGCGGCGAACAGCAGATGCTGGCGATCGCGCGCATGCTGCGGACCGGCGTGAAGATGCTGCTTCTCGACGAGCCGACCGAGGGCCTGGCTCCCGTCATCGTGCAGCGCATCGGCGAGCTGCTGGTGACGTTGAAGAAGCGTGGCATGACGATCCTGCTGGTCGAGCAGAATTTCCGCTTCGCCAGCCGTGTCGCCGATCGTTTCTACCTGATGGAGCACGGCAAAGTCGTGGCCGGGTTCCCGGTCGGCGAACTGGCTGACCGCATGACGCAGCTCCACGACGTTCTGGGGGTATGAGGACGCCATGACGATGATCTTCGGAATCCCCGTCCAGGCACTCCTCGGCCAGTTGCTGGTCGGGCTGATCAACGGCTCCTTCTATGCCATGCTGAGCCTGGGTCTGGCTGTCATTTTCGGCCTGCTGCGCGTCATCAATTTCGCCCACGGCGCCCAATACATGCTCGGCGCCTTCGTCGGCTATCTCTTGCTCACCTATCTCGGCATCGGCTATTGGCCCGCTCTGATCCTTGCGCCGCTGATCGTCGGCCTCTTCGGCATGGTGGTTGAACGCCTGGCGCTGTCGCGGCTTTACGACACCGATCCGCTCTACGGCCTGCTCTTCACCTTCGGCCTCGCGCTCGTGCTCGAAGGCATATTCCGCTACTGTTACGGCGTGTCGGGAAATCCCTACGCCGTGCCACCGCTGCTTGCGGGCGGCACCAATCTCGGCTTCATGTTCCTGCCCAATTATCGCGGCTGGGTCGTTGTCGCCTCTGCGATCGTCTGTTTCGGAACCTGGGCGCTGATCGAGAAGACCAGGCTGGGCTCCTATCTGCGCGCGGCAACCGAGAATCCGCGTCTCGTCCAGGCCTTCGGCGTCAATGTGCCGTTGCTGCTGACGTTGACCTACGGCCTCGGCTCCGCCCTTGCCGGGCTTGCCGGCATTCTGGCAGCGCCGATCTATCAGGTGAGCCCGCTGATGGGGTCGGATCTCATCATCGTCGTCTTCGCTGTCGTCGTGATCGGTGGCATGGGATCGATCCTCGGCGCGATCGTCACCGGCTACATGCTCGGCCTCGCCGAAGGCCTGACCAAGGTCTTCTATCCCGAGGCCTCCAACCTCGTCGTCTTCGTCATCATGGCGATTGTTCTGCTGGTCCGGCCGGCCGGCTTGTTCGGAAGGGAAGCCTGACATGTCGGAAGAGGCATCTGACATATCAGGGCTGACGCTGCGCGAGACATCAGCCAGAACCTCAGGCTGGCTTGAATGGACGCTGGTCGGGCTCGGCATAGCGGCGCTGCTGGCGGCGCCATTCCTGGTCTATCCGATCTTCCTGATGAAGATGCTGTGTTTCGCGCTGTTCGCCTGCGCGTTCAATCTCCTGCTCGGCTATACCGGCCTGCTGTCGTTCGGCCACGCCACCTTCTTCGGCGGCGCCGCCTATTTCACCGCCCATGCCGTCAAGGTCTGGGGCTGGCCGCCGGAAGCCGGCATCCTGCTCGGCATGGCGGGCGCGGCCTTGCTCGGCCTTGTCATGGGCTTCTTCGCCATTCGCCGGCAAGGCATCTATTTCGCCATGATCACGCTGGCGCTGTCGCAGATGTTCTTCTTCTTCTGCGTCCAGGCGCCCTTCACGCAAGGCGAGGACGGCATTCAGGGCGTGCCACGCGGCATGCTGTTCGGCGTCCTCGACCTGAACGTCTCGCTGAACATGTATTATTTCGTGCTGGCGGTGGTCCTGATCGGCGTCTTCGCCATCTGGCGCATCGTCAATTCACCCTTCGGCATGATCCTGCGCTCGATCCGCGAGAACGAGAACCGCGCCATCTCGCTGGGCTATTCCGTCGCCAATTACAAGCTCGGCGCCTTCGTCATGTCGGCGGCGCTGGCCGGGCTGGCAGGCTCCCTCAAGGCGATCGTCTTCCAGTTCGCCACGCTGACCGACGTCACCTGGCAGATGTCGGGCGAGGTGATCCTGATGACACTGCTCGGCGGCATCGGCACAATGGTCGGGCCGATCATCGGCGCGAGCCTCGTCGTCGGACTGGAAAACACCCTTGCCACATCCGGCTTTCCGGTGACCATCGCCACCGGGCTGATCTTCATGGTCTGCGTGCTGATCTTCCGACGCGGCATCGTCGGAGAGCTTTATGCGCGACTTCTCAAGCGGCCGGGCAAGGACTGATCAGCTCCAATCGACTGCGTGCGATTGAGGGGATCGCGAGGCAAGTGAGGCAAGTCAGCGTCAAGTTCGAGCCGGCGGTGAAGAAGAACGGAGCCCATCGCACCCAAGGCGTCTGCCTCGGTGGGTATGGACGGGCTCACTGATGCGCAATATGGATGGGGATGAGGGCTGCTGTGGCGCTCACATTTTCACCGCGTCGCCAAAGGCAGGCGACGTTCGTTGAATGACGCTGCGCAGGGTGGTTGGCCTTCTGGTCCGACGCCGCCCGCGGAAGTGTCGATATCGGGGGATATGGTCAATGACTGACAACAAGCCAGACGTTACCAAGGATTGGCAAGCGACGCAGGGCCAGAAGTCGTCCGCCACGCGTCTTCGCCTTTTCGCCGCGCTCTCGTGGATCGTCGCCATCGGCGGCGAGATCTACGGGATTATCCTGCTTCGCCAGAACAAGTTCGACCAGGGACACCTGCCGCTGATCATCGGCCTTCTGGTCGGCATCGCGATTTTCGCAATCGCTGGCAACTTGCTGTGGAAGGCGGCCAACAGGCACGATCCGGCCCGTGCATCCGACGCGGCCAGTTTCTTCTTCCAGAACCAGCTCGGCGCAATCATCACGCTGATTGCCTTCCTCCCGCTGGTTTTCCTGATCCTCTCCGACAAGAACATGGACCCGCAGACCAAGAAGGTTGCCGGCGGCCTCGGTGCTGTACTGGCCGTGGTCGCCGCGATAACGGGGGTCAGTCTCAAGCCTCCGTCTGTCGAGCAGTACACCCAGGATATGAACGCGTGCGCAACCCAGATCAAGTCGGGCCAGCCCACCACCGCCTGTTCGCCTGACGTCGCCGCTCAGGCGCAGGCGATCGCCACGGACAGCGCCGCGGTGACGGCTGCGACGCAGGATGCGAGCCACCCCGCCGGTCAGGATGTCGTCTACTGGATCGCGCCCGAAAACGGAGCCGCGAAGTCCACCGAGCCGCATGTTTTCCACCTCTGCGCAGGCGTGAGTCCGCTGAAGGACAAGACCGTGAATAGCGGCTCCGTGACGGAGGCCTACGCACAGAACGCCATTCGCATCACCAAGCAGATCGATATGGAACAGAAGCAGTGCGGGTTTACCGCCAAAGCCAGCACCAACTGAACCCACCCGCGCTCGATCGTCAGCGCCTACAGCATCATGGTGCCAGCAAGCGCCCGGGGTGCCTTGGTCGCCGACGATTGCGGCTAGCGTGGAGCCGGTTAGTTCCGAGATCGGGTTGGAGGAGAGATTGACCCTCTCAGCTTCACCCAGATTTCGCTACAGACGTCTTGAGGGTGGGAATGTCGTCTGTCCGCTTCTTGCGGGCGAGCACAAGAAGGGGCGTCACTCCCAGGCAAATCGAGCGATTGCCCCCTTAAGCCGCTGAAATCCTTAACGCGATTTTCACCCCGTTAGCCTAGCTACTTGCCCCTATGAGGCATTCCGAGCAGCCTGTTCAAGGGTCCGCCCCTCAGGGGCAGGGTGAATCCGTGGACGCCGGGATTCTCCGGGATCAGTTGGCTGATCTGCGGACCGGGATCTTCATTTCGATGCCTATAGGCACGGTCCTCTCGGCCCTGATCCTGGCCGTGCAGATGCTTTCGGGCGGCGGCCTTGCTGCGGTGCTGTGGTTTGCGGCGGTCAGCACGATAAATGGCGCACGCATTGCCCTTGCTCTCTCCCAATCGGACAAGATCGACAGCCGGCTGAAACCGGTCGGTGCACGGCTTTCTGCCTACGGGATGCTGGCTCTGGCGTCGGGCATCGCCTGGTCTTTTCTGGCAGTGCTGACCGATGGCTACACCACGCCCCAGGCGCCAATCTATCTGATCGTTCTCGCCGGCGCGTCGGCAGGTTCCGTCACCTACGGAACATCATACGCCCCGTCCTCGATCAGCTTCATGACGCTGCCACTTTTGATCACCATCGGCTGCCTCTCAGCAAAAGGCGGTGTCGAGAATTATATATTGGCTTTCACAGTCCTGCTTTTTCTCGCTGGAATGGTCAGAAGTGCGCTTCTTGGACAAGCCCGCTTCCGCGAGGCGAGCCGCCTCAAATACGAGGCGAAGGCGTTCGCCACCGAGATGGAGCGAAACTCCAGGCGGGATCCGCTGACGAATCTGCTCAACCGATACGGGCTCGAGCAGGCCATCCGCCAGCTCGGACTTGCCGACGGTCCGTTCGTGGCCATGCTGATCGACCTGGACGGCTTCAAATCCGTCAACGACACCTATGGTCACAATATCGGTGACGACCTGTTGGTCAGGGTTGCGCGCAGAATAGAGAACCATGCGCCGCCAGGGGCAACCATTTCGCGCATCGGCGGAGACGAGTTCGTGCTGGTGTTTCCCGCCGGCAAATCCGTGCAGTCAACCAACGGACTTGCATCCTCGATCATCGCGGCCATCGCAAATCCGGATCCGGCGTTGAATTCGGTGCGCGTCGGCGCTTCGATCGGCATCTACGTATCGGAGAGACCACAATTGACGGAGATGCTGCTGCGGGCAGACTTCGCGCTTTATGCGGCCAAGCGTGGTGGCAGGAATGAATACCGTCTCTTCGATGCCAGGCTCGATCGCGGGCTCGAACGCAAGCACTGCATCGAGCGCGATCTGCGCGGGGCCATTGAAACAGGCACTCTTTGCTCATGGTTCCAGCCGATGGTGCGACTGGACACGAATGCCGTCGTCGGCTTCGAGGCGCTGCTGCGATGGCGGCACCCGGTTCATGGCCCCATTTCCCCGCCTGAGGTCGTCACCGCGGCGCGTGAAACCGGGCTGCTTTCCCTATTGACGGAAACGGTGTTTCTCAACTGCTGCGCCATGATCGAAGAGCTTGTGAGAAACGGGCGTCAGCATGTTCGGGTGGCGATGAATCTCTCGCCGCGCGAGCTCGAGGCAGGCAATGTCGATGAAATGATCCTCGACCGCCTCAAGACGAACAATATCCCCATAGCGATGCTCGAGATAGAGATCACGGAAGAGGCGCCCGTGGATCGTGACAGAGTTGACGAAAAGCTGGAACGCCTGGCGGATGCGGGCCTATCGATTGTGCTGGATGATTTCGGCACGGGTTTTTCGACGCTGGTTTCGCTGAAGGACAGCCGAATCCGCAAGATCAAGATCGACAAGGACTTCGTTCGCGATCTCGCCAAGTCCGTGGAAGATCAGGCCTTGGTCAAGGCAGTCATCGATCTCGGCCGAACGCTGGGAATGGAGGTCGTCGCCGAGGGGGTCGAAACGGACGCTGACCGTATGATCCTGCGGTCGCTCGATTGCATGATCGCGCAGGGTTTTCTGTTCTCGGCAGCACTTCCCATGCATGATGCGCTGGCCTTCGAGCCAGGCCGCTTCGACACCTCTGCCGCCGTCAAAGCCTTCTTTGATCCCGCGACGGGCTTGCTGCGCAAATCCCAAACCGGCACCGCCGCTTAGCAACGGCCGCATGCAGGCCAGCGGCGCCAACGCGCCCGCCCCATCACCCATAACACCCGCGCTCCGCCGCCAGCCGTCGCACCAGCGCCAGCACGGCGTCGATGGTCGGCGTCGGCTTGTCCGTTAGCCGGCCAAGTTCCTGCACCGCACTCACCAGCGCGTCGATCTCCATCGGCCGGCCGCGCTCCAGGTCTTGCAGCATCGAGGTCTTGTGTTCGCCGACATCGCCGGCGCCTTTTATGCGCCGGTCGACCCCGATGGGGAAGCGCACGCCGAGGCTTTCGCCGATCGCCTGCGCTTCCAGCATCATGCTGCGGGCGAGCGCCCGGGTGCCTTCGTCGGCAACGATCGCGGCCAGCGTGCTGCCGGTCAGCGCCGAGATCGGGTTGAAGGAGAGGTTGCCCCACAGTTTTACCCAGATCTCGCTACGGATGTCGTCGCGCACCGGCGCCTGCAGGCCGGCCTTGACCATTTGCTCGGCTAGGCGCGTCACCCGTTCGCTGCGCGCGCCCGAGGGTTCGCCGAGCGAAAAGCGCTTGCCTTCGACATGGCGGATGAGGCCGGGCGCGTCGACCTCGACGGCGGGATAGACGACCGAGCCGATGACGCGCTGTGGGCCGATCCGCTGCCAGATCGCACCGCCCGGATCGACCGCGTTCAGCCTGGTGCCTTCGAGCGACCCGCCAACGCCATGGAAATACCACCACGGCACGCCGTTCTGCATGGTGACGACGGATGTGTGGTCGCCAAGCAGCGGCGCGATCTGGTCGAGGGCCGGGGTGAGGGAATGGGCCTTCAGCGCCAGAACGACGCAATCCTGCACGCCGAACTCCTCGGCCTTGGCGGCGGCTCTCACCGGCGCGACCGTTTCCTGGCCATCCTCGATCAGGCGCAGGCCGTTTGCCTGGATCGCTTCGAGATGCGCGCCACGCGCGACGATCGACAGGTCGGTGCGGCCGGCGATCGCCAGCTTGGCGGCGAGATAGCCGCCGATCGCGCCGGCGCCGAAAATGGTGATCTTCATCGTCAAAGCCCGAGCTTGGCGGCTAGTCCGATGCGCTGCAGCTTGCCCGTCGCACCCTTGGGGATTTCTTCGAGGATCAGCACCTTGCGTGGCACCTTGAAGTCGGCGAGCCGCGTCGCTGCGTAAGTGCGGATGTCGTTCTCATTGGCGTTCATGCCTTCGCGCAGCACCACCGCTGCCGCCACCTCTTCGCCAAGCTTGTCATGCGGCATGGCGAAGGTGACCACCTGCGCCACCGCCGGATGGTCCATCAGCACGTCGTCAACCTCGAGCGGTGAGATCTTTTCGCCGCCACGGTTGATGATCTCCTTGAGCCGGCCGGTGACCCTGAGATAGCCATCCTCGTCGAGCACGCCCTGGTCGCCGGTGTGGAACCAGCCATGCGCGAAGGCCGTGGCGTTGGCATCGGGGTTCTTCTCGTAGCCTGCCGTGACATTGGGGCCGCGAATGACGATCTCGCCGGTCTCGCCGGCTGTCAGCAGCCGACCGTCCGGCGCCATCACAGCCACCTCCGGTCCGGCGCCGGCGCCGACGCTGCCCGGCTTGCGCAGGCCCGGCGGCAGCCGGTTCGACGCCATCTGGTGGGCGGCCTCGGTCATCCCGTAGGATTCGATCACCGGACAGCCGAAGGTTGCTTCCAGTTCGCCCATCACCTGCGCCGGCAGCGACGCCGAGGACGAGCGGATGAAGCGCAGGCGCGCGGACTCCAGAACCTCCGCATTGCGGGCCGCACGGGGCAGGATCGCCTGGTGCATGGTCGGCACCGCCGTGTACCAGCTTGGCTTCGAGTCGCTCAGCCACTGGAAGAAACGCAGCGCGTTGAAGCCCGGCGTGCAGTAGATGCTGCCGCCCGCCGCCAGCGACGACAGCACCGCCGCGATCAGGCCATGAATGTGGAACAGCGGCATGATGTTGAGGCAGCGGTCATCGGCGGTCAGGCCAAGCGTTGCGCCGATATGGCGGGCGGAGGCCGCGATGTTGGCATGGCTGAGCGGCACCAGCTTTGGACGCGATGTCGTGCCCGATGTGTGCAGCAACAGCGCAATGTCGTCATCTTGCGCCATATCGGGCGCCGCTTGCGGACCGACCGCCGCGCCCTCGATGGTGAAGCTGCCGGCAGGGGTATCAGGAGAAACGACAAGCCTCAGCACGCCGATGCCGAGTCGTTCGGCCACCGCCACCGCCGGACTTGTCTCGTTCTCCGCGACCAGGATCGCCTTGGCACCGATATCGGTGAGGTAGAAATCGAGTTCATCGGCGCGGTAGGCGGGGTTGAGCGGCGCCGTCGAGGCAGCGGCCGCCACGGCAACAAAGGCGGTGGCCATCTCCGGCCCGTTCGACAGCACGATCGCCACCCGGTCGCCCCGGCCGATGCCAAGCGCGTGCAGCCGCTCAGCCGTGGCCGCGATCAGGCGGCGCAAGCCGCCATGGGTGAGGGTCGCTCTGTCGGGCGCCAGGATCGCCGGTGCGTCATCGGCGCCGGTGGCGAGACGGCGGGAGAGGTCTTTTGAATTCGTGCTCATGGTCACCGACTATGTTTCAAACGACTGCTTCTAGAAAGCCCGGAAGACGAGGGACAGCGCCGACGTCCGGAAACCGGTTCTCGCGATCACCTCAATATCCCAGCGCCAGCCCATCCTTGCGCGGATCGGAGGCACCAGTCAGCGTGCCCTTCTCCCAGTCGATCAGCACAACCTGCCCGCCGCCGAGCGGGTGATGCGGTTCGGCAATGCGATGGCCGCGCTTGCGCAGGCCCTCGAGCGCATCAGTGGGAACGCCGCGCTCGGCCTCCACCGTATCATCATTGTAGAACACCCGTGGCGCATCCAGCGCCTGCTGCGGGTCCATGCCGAAGTCGATCATGTTGGTCAGGAGATGGACATGGCCGAAAGGCTGGTAGCCGCCGCCCATGACGCCGAACGGCATCACCACACGGCCGTTTTTCGTTGCCATGCCCGGCATGATCGTGTGCATCGGCCGCTTGCCGGGCGCAATGGCGTTGGGGTGCGTCGGGTCGAGACGGAAGCTCGAGCCACGGTTCTGCAGCACGATGCCGGTCTTCGGCCCGACGACGCCGCTGCCGAAGGAATAATAGGTCGAGTTGATGAAGGAGACGGCGTTGCGGTCGCGGTCGACGATCGAGATGTAGACCGTGTCGCTACCCGGCAGCTCCAGGCGCGGCAGATGCGTCATGGCACGGTCGCGATGGATCTCGGCGCGCAGCCGGTCGGCATAGGCGCCGGATAGGAGCTGTTTTACCGGCACCGGGACTTGGTCCTGGTCGCCGACATAGCGGTCGCGGTCCTGGTAGGCCAGCCGTCCGGCCTCGATTTCCAGATGCAGGCGCTCGGCGCCATTGGGGTCGAGCCCGCCAAGCTTGAAGCCCGACAGCACGTTCAGCATAAGCAGCGCCGTCAGCCCCTGATTGTTCGGCGGCATCTGATGGATGTCATGGCCGCCATAGGCGGTGCTGACGGGCGCCACATAGTCGCCTTTGGTCGCGGCGAAATCCTCATGCGAATGCAGCCCGCCCAATTCTCTGAGCCGGCGCACCATGTCGTCGGCGACAGCGCCTTCGTAGAATCCGGCGCGGCCCTGTTTGGCGATCACCCGCAGAGTGGCGGCGAGTTCCGGCTGGCGATGGATGTCGCCGGCCTTCGGCGCTTGGCCGCCCGGCAGGAAGATGCGCGCGGCATGTTCGTCCGCCGACAGGTCGGTCTCCGGCTCGGCCCAGTCGAACGCGACACGGTCATGCACGACATAGCCGTTCTCGGCATAGTGGATGGCCGGCGCCAGCACCTCGGCCAGGCTCTTGCGGCCATGATCTTCCAGGAGCCGGCTCCAGGCGTCGACGGCACCCGGCACGGTCACCGCATGCGGTCCCTGTTTCGGAAGCTCGCTGAAACCCTTGTCCAGATACCAGTCGACGGTGGCGCCCGCGGGCGCGCGGCCCGAGCCGTTGAAGGCCAGCACCTCGCCCTGACCTCCGGGGGAATAGAGCACAAAACAGTCGCCGCCGATGCCCGTCGATTGCGGCTCGACCACGCCTTGCACCGCGGCGGCGCAGACGGCGGCATCCATGGCATTGCCGCCGGCGCGCAGCATGTCGATGGCGGCAAGGGTCGCAAGCGGATGCGAGGTCGCGGCAACCGCTTGCGTGGCACGAACCGGCGAGCGGCCGGGAAACTGGAAATCACGCATTCTGTCTGAATATCCCCTGGTCTGATGGATGCGGCGCTGCCATGGCGTAACACGACACGGCAACGGATCACTTCGGCTCCTCGACACTGCGCATTTTGCCAATTCTCCTCATTACGCCAGATGCATATCAGGCTCGGACCCGATAAGGCGTTAGCCAGGTTTCCAGCGCGTTCAGTGCCGAGATGATCGTAAAATTGATGGTGAGATAGATCGCGCCCGCGGCCACGAAAACCTCTACGGCGCGATAGGTCTGCGAAATAAGCCCCTGGGCGATGCCCGTCACTTCCATCAGGGTGACGATCGATGCAAGCGACGTACCCTTTACCATGAGGATTATCTCGTTGCTGTAGCTCGGTATCGCTTGGCGCAGCGCCAAAGGCAGAACGACGAGACGCAGGGTCTGGAGCCGTGTCATGCCGAAGGCAGAGGCCGCCTCGACAAGGCCGCGCGGCACACCCTGTATCGCACCCCGCAGGATTTCGCTGCCATAGGCCGCGGTATTGAGACTGAGCGCGATGATGGCGCACCAATAGGGTTCGCGAAACAGCCACCAGAGCCCAACTGCCTGAAGTGTGGGGCGGAACTGGCCGAGGCCGTAATAGATGAGGAATATCTGGACGAGCAATGGCGTGCCGCGAAAGACGGCAACGAAGGAGCGTATGGGCCAGACCAGCATCCGATGGTTTCCCTGCTGCGCCAGTGCGAGCAACAGGGCCAAGGCAAAGCCTATTCCGATCGACAACCCCGCAAGTTGCAAGGTTAACGGCAAGCCGGAGAGAAGGGTGGGAATGATCTCTACAAAGAAGGCGAAGTCGATCATGCGTGGACCATGCCTCGCCACGCCCGTGCCTCGCCGTAGCGGAAGACCGATCCGGTCACGGTAGCGATGAGGAAATACAGCGTCGCGGCTGCTATATAGAAGACGAAGGGCTCCCGCATCGATCCCGCGCCGATCTGAGATTGCCGCATCAACTCCACCAAGCCGATCACGGAGATCAAGGCCGAATCCTTGAGCACAAGCTGCCAGACATTTCCGAGGCCCGGCAGGGCGTGCCGCATCAGTTGAGGCACGATGACGAGACGCAGCGATTGGAACCGGGACAGGCCGAGCGCCTTGCTAGCCTCAAACTGGCCGAGATCGACGGCGAGATACGCTCCGCGATAGACCTCGGCTTGATAGGCGCCCGAAATGATGCCGATCGCCAGGACGCCAGTCGCAAATGTCGGCAGCCCGACGAAGCCCGCGCTGCCGAAGAATTTACCGATCTCAGTCAATGCTATGCTGCCGCCGTAGTAAAGCAGGTAGATCGTCAACAGATCGGGCACACCCCTGAACACCGTGCCATAGCCCTTGGCGACCCATGACGGTAAAGCTCTCGTGGAGAGCCGGCCTCCTGCTGCAACCGCGCCGAAGAGAGCGCCGAGCAGGAAGCCGAGGACTGACAGCGCAAATGTCACGCCAGCTGCCAGCAGCAGGGCTCCGCCCCAGCCGCCCTTGCCCACGGAAAGGATATGGAGTGTGTCCGTCATGTGAAACCTGATCGTTCAGCGCGGCACCCGACCGATCGGTTGATACCAATCGGCCGGAGAATACACACGTGGCTACTTGACCGGCGTCACGTCCGTTTTCACCCATTTTTCCGAGATGCGTTTAATGGTCCCGTCGGCAATGGCGGCGCTGATCGCGTCGTTCAGCATTTCCTTGAGCTTGGCGTCTTCCTTCCTGAGTCCCGCACCCGTTCCGGCGCCGAACAAGCCGCCGACAAAGCCCGGACCTGCAACCGTGAAGCCCGAGAATTCCGGTTTTGCGAGCGTCGCGGCGAGCGCTGTCTTCTGAGCGAATATTGCATCGATGCGGCCCGCGGCCAGATCGAGATCGTGCTGCTCGGTCGTCTTGTACTCGCGAATCTCCACCGTGTCGCCGAAGTATTTCTTGAGGAATTCGAGCATGGCCGTGGCCGCCTGGACACCGACTACCTTGCCCTTCAGCAGGGGCTTCAACTTGTCGACCGCGGCCTTGGAAGCAGCCTCATCGTCCAGTTTGAATTTCTCGGCCGAAGCGCCGAGCTTCCCCAGATCGCTATCCTTGGCGGCTGCGAACCCACCCGGGTCGATCGCATAAGGCTGGGTGAAGTCGATGGTCTCGAGGCGTTTCGGCGTGATGAACATGCTGGCCATGATCACATCGAACTTGCCGACCTTCAGCGAAGGAATAAGTCCGTCCCAGTCCTGAGCGATGATGGTGCATTTGACCTTCATCCGCTCGCAAAGATTGTTGGCGAGTTCGATCTCCAGTCCGTCGAGCTTGCCGTCTGCGTTGGTGAAGTTCCACGGCGCGTAGGCGCCCTCCGTGGCGATGGTTATGGCCTTGGGCGCGTCCTCGGCCAATGCGGTGTGCATGAAGCCGAACATGCTGAGTGCGGCCGCAACTGCGGCCAAACGACAAACTTTCATTTGGTTCCCCTTTTTTATAGGCTGATCGAGCTGTTCCTACGTCCGGCCGCATTGCCGGTTCGAGGTCATTGTTGTCCGGCCGGCGTTCGTCACCGGCTCGGACTCACGAACTCGGCCAGCATCGGTGCTGTGCTGAGAATGTGATCTTGCATCACCTTTTCCGCGTGAGGTTCGTCGCCTGAACGCAAGGCCGCGATCACGGCGGCATGCTCCTCGCGCGCAGAATGCGGCTTGTCACAGTCGTCGAACCAGATGCGCATGTAGGGCTCTATCACCACATGCAGCGCCGATATCTGGTGGATAAGCTTTGGCCTCCGGCTTAGCGCACAGATACGGCCATGGAATTCCTGGTGGCGGACCACCCAGTCGCTGCTGCCGCTCTGGCCCGCGCGTTCCATGCGCTCGAGCAGGCGCTCGAGTTCCTCGAACTCCTCCTCATCGATCCGGGGCATCGCCAACCTTACGGCCAGTCCCTCCAGAACCGAGCGAATTTCGAAAATCTCGTAAAGCTCATCGACCGTCAGGCCTGCGACCACGCATCCACGATTGGGCCGCAGAACCACCAGCCCGTCGGAGGCCAGGCGCCGAAAGGCTTCCCGTACAGGCATGCGACTCATGCCGATCTCGGCGGCAATGTCCTCCGGAATAAGCCTGTCGCCCGGTTTGTAGCGGCCGAAGCGAAGGGCTCTCTGAAGGTGCCTGTACGCCTCTTCCTCCGCAGTGGCGGACATCTGTGGCTCGGCCGGAAAGGCTGCTGACATGCGGCACCTAAATGAATTTTTGTATCCACGTATTATCAAATCCGCATTTTGTTTCATCGTCAATACCCCGGTGACGACGTTCAGAAGCCGATACCGGCGCCGTGCACCATCGGCACAATTTGTTTCGGGCCGGGCGAGTCTTTGGCATGGTGCCGAACTGGCGGCGGCCGCCACGACCGAGAAGGACAAGGCGCGGCTGCGCGCCATGCTGGCGGAATGCGAGCGGCTGGCCGCCATAGCGGACAGCACCACGAAGGAAAAATTCCAGGAGCTGGAAGTTGGCATCGACCTCCATCGCGTCATCGCCGAAATCAGCGGCAACGCCATGCTGCACGGCAGAGGCGATCTGCGCCGGTGACGCAGCCCGGGCTGGCGCCCTAGCCCGCGCCCATGTGCGTGGCTCGGGCGACAACGTGCTGCGCCTGCTGCAGGCGAAGTCGGATTATCAGAGCTTTTTCGCCAAGGCCTCGTGAGCAGAACCTTGCTCCAAGCGACCGCGGTGGCGGTGTGGTGCCGGACCGCGCTCTAACGAACGCGTCTATGGCGACGGTCGACAAGTAGAAAGTGCCCTCACGGCAGCATTGCCAGCTTTGCAGCGTTGCGAATGGCTTTGACGGCGTCGGGGTTCGTCACCGGATAGCCGGCGATAAAGCGTTCGACCGAAAAGCTGGGGAATTCAGCCTTCAGGCGCGTAGCAATCCTGGTCACCTCGCCGGCCTCGCCTATGACCGCGTGCGCTAGCGCTAGGAACATCAACACATTCGGAGAGTCCGGTGAACTTCTGCGCAGCGCAGCGATGGCTTGCCTGTGGCTGCCGGCGGCGAACAGGATGCGACCTTGCATGCCGAAATACCAGGGCGGCGCCAATGGGTTGAGGCGCATGGCGCGCTCCATCAGCGAGATCGCGTCGGCCGGATCGCCGGTGACAAGCGCCCTGCTGCCAGCCAGCAGCGCCAGCGTGTCGGCATGGTTGGAGCCGAATTCGAAGGCTCGCCGGTAAGCGCGCTCCGCTGCCTCGAAATCGCCCAGGCATCCCATGAGATCGCCGAGGCAAGTCTGGACGCTGCTATCCATTGGGTCGAGCCGAAGTGCATTTTCCACCGCAACCCGCCATCTCTCGGTCGCTCCCTTCAGATCGCCGCCGAAACCGTTGCAGTATTCGATCGAATAAGCGTAGGCGAGCTCGATCCAGGCTCTGACCAAGGTAGGGTCGAGTTCAAGCGCGCGCGAAAATAGCCGAATTGCCTCTGCGTTGCCGGAGCGGCTGAACGTGTCGTGCTGTTCGCTGCCAAGCAGATAGAGGTCATAGGCGCGCAGGCTCGCGGGCGGCTTGCGGCGAGTGGCGTTACGGCCGACGGTAGCAATCGCCCCACCGCATCCGGCCAGTACGTTGATGACGCTGTTGGTCAACCTGTCCTGCAGGGTGAACACGTCCTCTAGCGGGCGCTCGAAGCGATCTCTCCACAGGCTGACGCCGTTCAGCGCATCAGCCAGTTCGATCGTTAGCCGAACCCGCCGGTCGTCGGCTCGCAACTGGCCCGAGACGATGTAGGTGGCGCCCAGCGCCTTGCCGTCGGCCGCAAAGTCTGTGGGCTTGCTGCCCAGTGCTTTCATGGTGTGAAAAGCGACGACTGGCAGATTCGCGTAACGCGCCAGGTCGATGCTGATGTCCGACGACAGGCCGTCGGCAAAGCGGCACCAGCGTTCCTCTGAGTTGAGGCTTTCGATCGGGAATATCGCAAGCACTGGCGAGGCATCAGGCAAGGATGGAAGTGCGCCGGGCTGTGCGGAGCCAGGGCCGTTGAAGTGCGATGCAAGCGCGATCTTGTTGTTGACGCCAAGCTTGTCATAGATCGCGGCGAGATGGGTGCGGACGGTCGAAGGGGCGATGAACAGCGCCTCGCCGATTTCGCGATAAGTCAGGCCCGAGGCAAATTTTTCCGCCACCGCGCGTTCGCGGTCCGATAGCGCGTCAGCCGGTGAAGACGTCGCGATGCGGTTCATCGAGAAGCTTCCTGCCATCGGATAGGCACGGTTTCAACCAGTACCGCCGCAAAATACTACAAATGCGGGAGGCAGAATACTGCACCTGCCCGATCCCTCCGCAGGCGCACACGATGCAAGGTCACTGCTTGCAGCAACGCGCTGCAATCGACCAACGGAGGTTTCGATGCGTCCTGTTGCAATAGTGCTGACGTGCGCAATCTTGGGTTTTCCCGCCGCTCCATCGCCGTCGTTTGCAAGCGGATGCAGGCAACTGCTGGAGTCGGATGTGAAAATCGCCAGTATGGCTGCCTATGCCGACATCCTGGCCAGTGCGGCTCGCAGAGGGTGGGATTACACGCCTGAATCGATCGTCAGCGGCTCAAAGCGGCATTTCGAGGAGTTGAAGGTCCAATTGATCGCCGTCGGCTATGAGATCGTCCCTGTCGGCGCTCACCCGTATTGCGCCCGGCTGAATAAGCTGGTCGCCGGCTAGCTAGCAACTGGCGACCCACCTTTGCAGCGCGAGGCTTGTTGGCGCAAAGCATCGTCCTGGTCGCAAACCCCTGCACCTTCAGGATGCGAAGCGCTTCGTCATAGCCGAACTTCTCGAAGTCCCACGACCTGACGTCCTCGACCGGCACGATACTGGGGCGTCAACCTGAACTGGTGCATGGCCTCGACATAGGCCTCCCGCTCGGCCGGCCTTCAGCCCTTGTGCTCCTGAAGGCTGTTGCCGCCGTCGACCACCAAAAGCGCGCCGTTGACATAGCTGGCCCCTTCGGAGGCCAGGAACACCACGGCCGCGGCCACTTCATCCGGCCGGCCTGCCCGCGCCGGCGGCGTATGCAGGGCCGCCATCCGTTCCATCTCGCTCGACGAGCCCGTTGCGATCCAGCCGGGCGCCACGGCGTTGACGGTTATGCCGTGTCTCGCCACTTCGAGCGCCAGCGTGCGCGTCAGGCCGACCATGCCAGCCTTGGCGGCGGAATAGGCTGATGTGCCCACGAAGGACACCAGCGGCCCGGTGACCGACGCCACATTGACGATGCGCCCATAGCCCGCTTCGACCATTCCCGGCAGGAACGCATGGGTAACCAGAAACGCCGTCTTCAGGCTGACCTCGATGCCTTGATCCCAGTCGGCCTCGGTCATCGCGACAAAAGCCTTGTCGACCGAGGGTGACGCCAGCGAGCCCATGCCGGCATTGTTGACCAGTATGTCGACGGCGCCGGCCTCAGCCCGCAGCCGCGTGACATCGGTGGCCTTGGTGAGATCGGCGACCACGGCCGTGGCATCGATGCCTTCGGCACGAAGCTCGGCGGCGCGGTCAAGCACGCGTGCGCTGGCGCCGGTGAGGAACACGGCATGGCCGGTGCCGCCAAGTTGGCGGGCGATGGCAAAGCCGATGCCGTCGGCGGCTCCGGCGCCGGTGATCAGCGCACGTTTGATGGGGATGGAGCTCATGGGTTAAATCAGCTCCGCTGGTTTGCGCCGTCCCGCGTTTTGTGACGCACAGTCGCGAAACGCAGTCCAATGTATGGATTTGAGGCGCCGGTGGAGATGAAAATGGGAACTCATATGTGACTATGGGTGTTATACAATTTTCCCGTCACCCCTAATACATGTCGGGTTCAATATCCAGCGAATGAACAATATCACAAATACCGATTGGGGATTTGAGAATATCCGTGCCGTCGATAAAACGCGCGCAGAACGACTAGAACACGCCGGTTCACCTCACGCGCTCGCAGAGGTGTTGGCGCGGGAACTGCGTAAAGCGATGGAGTGCCGTGAGGTCCGCTTCGCGACCGATAGCAAGAGAAATGAGTTCAAGGAATGGCGGGCGATCGTGCAGTTCCGGGTGAAACCAGAGAACTACGATTGGTTTTTCAACGCCCGCACAGGCTACCGCGCACAATTCTATCGTAGTCCCGCCAAGGGGATCGACTTCAACAAAATAGTTGTGGGATCGCTGTCCAAGGTCCTGTCGCAATGCTTGCCAGAAGCCGTAAGAGCAAGACAGGTTGACGTTAACCCGAGTGCGCCAATAGACATGGGAACCATCACGGTTACCCGGGACGTGATCATTAACTCTCTTGCGCCGACGGTCGCCAAGATCTGGATTGTCGAGCAACGCTATGATGACGAGAAACCGTGCAACGTTGGCCTCGTGGTTCTAAGCGACGCCGCCCGCTATCTCCCAAAACTCTCTGTGCCATTGTGGGCGAAAGCGAAGAATTCGACGACGGGCGAAATCGGAGAGGGATTGCGCGCCCCATTTCCATCCACGGATATGTCTTGGCTTGATTTGAAGGGAGGCTTTCTGGATGCGGAAGGAAATTACAGCCAGATCAAACCTCAAGAAAAGAGGGCAAGACAGCTTCACAGCTTCGGCTGGACATGATCTCGCGCCACAGTCCACCGACAGATTCGATTTGACTCGGCGACATTTAGAGAAGGCATCCACACGAGTTCGAAACCCGGTGCAGTAGAGTTGGCGCGCCAGAAGAGATTCAAACTCCTGCCCCCAGATTCGTAGTTTACTTTTGATTAGACAAGAATATCAAATTGTTATCCATGGTTGTAAATGCATCTTTCATTTAAGTTATTTGCGCAGAATCACGAATTTTGGCGGGGACACACTATCTGATCCCACGCGAGTCTAAAACCGGCTGAAAAACCGGCTGAATTTTCTGGCCGGTAGCACTAAACTTGCAGGAATCGCGCTATGACCGGCATCCGTATCCTCATCAACGACAAGGCGGTTAGCAACCTTAAGGCGCCTGGTTCGGGACAGTATCGCGCCCGCGACACCCAGCTTAAAGGCTTCCACGTCATCGTCGGCAGGCGAAGCAAGACATTCGCCGTCCAAGGAGACCTGCGGAAGGATCAGCAGCTCGAAAAGGTGATCTGCGGGACCAAGCTTCACCACAAGATGACCGGTGTCTGCCGCAACCATGTGTCGGCCGTCAGTTGCTCGACAGCGAACCGAGCAACATTGGCGCGAGCTACCTTGCCGCCATTGATGCTTGCGAGGTTGGTGACGGCCCTGACGCTGCCACGAGCTTGGTCATCGGTGAGCCTTGCAGGCCGGACAATGACCCAATCAAGTGAGGTGACGCGGATTGCGGCTTCCTGGCGGTTCTTGTCCTTATAAGCCTAGCTGAGCAGCAAAGGCTGGAACAGTCGGTCGAACACGAAGCCGCCGTGGCCACGGCTGTCTCCTACCCCGAGGGCGGAGATGCAGACCAAGCGGCGCACGTCGTTGCGCGTCATCGCCGCGATGAGGGCGCGTGTTGCGACGGTTAGCAGGTCGACCTTGCGGCGGCCCATACCGGTGCCCAAGGCGCTGACGAGACGCATTCATTCCAAATAAGATGCGCATGTCCGTGAGCAGGCTCGAAAGTCGCATCCCATCGCTGATCCGCGGACCTACGCCGTGGTGGCCTTCTGTGCCGCCGCGAAGACATCGCGTGCGGATGTCGTACCCGCGACGTGTTCCGTACCCTCGGTTCCGAGTTCCATCCATCCCGCGTTCACGGCCTCATACATTTCCTCGGCAGGTCCGGTGTGGCCCTTCGGGACGCCGAACTGCTCGAAGGCTTGCGCCCACCCTGCACGCGGGACTGCAAAGGCTTTCACGTCGCGATTCAGGATTTCACCCAATTGCCCGGCGACTTCGTCAGCGCTGACCATCGAACCAAGCTCGATGACGCGATGCCCTGACCAGGCCGGTCCGCTCAAAAGGCTTCCGACCTGCGCGCCGATGTCGTTGGTCGCGACCATGGCCGATTTCCGGCTTGTCGGATTGTAGAAGACTGGCAGGGTTCCACCCTGGGCGACCTGCAAGCCGAAGAGAAAGTTTTCGAAAAATCCGCCGGCGCGCACATAGGCGATCGGCAATTTCAGGTCGCGAAATCCTTGCTCCAGAAGCGACAGGGCCGTGATCATCCCCAGGCCGCTAGTCCTGTCCGCCCCCATCGACGAGAGCGCGACGACGCGTGGCGGCGGCGCTTTGGTGAGCGCCTCGACATAGTTCGCAATGACGCCCTTGGCTTCCTTGAAATCCGGCGAGGGGGTCCAGACAGCCGGCAACATGACAAACGCGCCGTCGACGCCGTTGAGCGCCCGCTCGATGGCGGCCGCATCGTTCCAGTCGCCGTCGACCAGTTCGACGCCCTGGTTCGTCCAGGTCGCCGCCTTCGCCCGGTCGCGGACCAGAGCGCGGACCCGTTTGCCTCGCGCCAGCAAATGCCTCGCCGTTGCGCCGCCCACTTTTCCCGTGATTCCCGTAACTAAAAACATGTGTTTTCTCCTGGTCTTTGGGGGCAGAGCACTGCCCTGTTAGTTCAACGAACGAGCGGCAGCAGGGCCCGGATACGGGGATTGCGCGCGTAGAGGCCGCCCCATGTCAGCGCGCCGAGAAGCAGGGAAATGAGTTCCGGCGGCGATCCCAACTCCCCGATGCGGACATGGGCGCAGATCGCGCCGCCCAGAAAACCAGTCACCAGGATCGCGCCGAGGACAGCGGTGGCCGGAATGGCGTAAAGGATGGCGCAGGCGAGTATGATCGGACCCACGACACGGGTCAGTCCGATCGCGAACCCGGTTTCCTGCAACGTGCTCGCAAGCTGTGCCGGCGCGACAAGCTGAATGGCGCCGTCCGCTACCAGAGCAACAACGACGGCCACGCTCATTATCCGGCCGGCCCACAGGGCGCCATGCAGGGTCACAGTTTTGGGCATCTGATGCAGGTTCATAGTTTCTGACACTTGTATTTCTCCGATAGCGCCTCCCCAATTTCCGGAGCTTACTGTGTCTCTCAGGTGTGATAAACATCGCCAGAATGAACGCACTGTTCTTGCAGTGAGAAACAATACCGAGGCGTGAAATGCAAAACCTCGAGCCCATCCTCATATTCATAACGGTAGCGGAAATGGGGAGCTTCACCCGCGCGGCCGAAAGCCTGGGCATCCAAAAGGGGAGAGCCTCAACGGCGGTCCGAAAGCTGGAGGAAGATGTCGGTGTCAGGCTCCTACATCGTACGACGCGAAGCGTGCAGTTGACGGAGGACGGACGCGCGTTTCATGCCCGGGCCCGCGACCTGCTTGCTGAAGTTGATGACCTACACTCGATGTTTGCAGGCGACCGTGTGGCACTCCGCGGGCGTTTACGGGTTGATCTTCCGACCGAGGTGGCGCGCACAACGATCGTGCCCGCCTTACCTGATTTCATGGCGGCTCACCCCGAGCTGGAGCTAGAAATGTCGAGTACGGATCGACAAGTCGATCTGGTTCAAGAGGGGTTCGACTGTGTATTGCGGCTTGGACCCATAGGGGACGAAACGCTGATTGCCCGCCCACTGGGCCTGTTGCGAATGGTCAACGCCGCCAGTCCCGCTTATCTGGCGCGCTATGGCGTCCCTCGATCGTTAGAAGATCTCCAGCGTCAGAAACATCGGACAATTCATTTTTCGACGATGCTGGGCGTAAGACCCCATGGATGGGAATATCCAGACGGCGACAGCTACGCGACGCTTCAGTTGCCAGGTGCGCTGCACGTCAACAGCGCACAAACCTACGACGCTGCTGCCCTCGCCGGCCTTGGCCTGATTCAGGCGCCACTCTTGGGGATTGGCCAATACTTCAGGAGTGGAACGCTTGTGGAAATCATGCCCGATTTTCGTCGCCGGGCGCTTCCTGTGTCCCTCATCGTAGCACACCGGAGCAATCTGTCGCGCCGAGTGCGCGCATTCATGAAATGGATCGAAGAGGTGCTGACGCCGTATGTGGAATAGCGAGACGAACACCTTCGTCCGGCCCTCGAAATTCGCGTTCTGAAATTTTGTTTTCCGATCGTCTGCCTGGCGAATCGGGTTTTGCGTGCGCTTGCGACAGACTGCGATCCGATGCCTCGGGAGGCACGGATAATCGACATTAATAGGAAAGGAACTGGAATAGGAAAGGAACTGGTTGCGCAGGCACGCAACACCCAATTCTTGCGATTAGTGGAGAATAAAATTCCGAAGGCTGCTGCCTAGACGGTCAGACTCTCGCCGCACTGCTAGGCACGCCGATCGAACGCGCTTCGTGCCTGGTCGACCGTCTGCATATTCTCGAGCGTCCAGGCGTAGAGTGCCTTGAACGGCACCTGCAACGTGCGGCCGAGCGGTGTGATCTGATATTCGACCGCGACTGGTGAGGACGCGATCACACGGCGCTCGACAAGCCCGTTGCGCTCCAGCCGCCTCAGGCACTGGGTGAGCGCCTTTTGGGTCACCCCTTCAAGCAGTCGCCGGATAACGTTGAACCGCTGCGGGCCGGCGTCGAGGACGGTCAGGATCATCATCGACCACTTGTCGGCGATCTGGTCAAACAGGAGACGACTCGGGCAATCGGGCGCGAAGCGTTGTAGCTGGCGATCGGTCATTTGGGTTTCCTTGAATATACCTAGTCGATCTCAAGTACCTAATTGACCCTAGGTATATAGGATATACCAATTCCGCTCCACATAAACCGGAGCAAAAAATCCCGTGACCGATGTTTCAGCCCTCTTTGAACCCTTTCGTATCAAGTCGCTTTCACTCAAGAACCGCGTCGTGATGGCACCGATGACGCGGTCTAGCGCCCCAGGCGGCGTACCCGGAGAGGCCAACGCCGCCTATTACCGCCGCCGGGCCGAGAACGAGGTCGGACTTATCCTGTCCGAAGGAACGGTGATCGACCGGCCGGGCGCACGCAACGAAGGCGGTATTCCGTTCTTCCATGGCGAGGCGGCGCTGGCCGGCTGGCGGCAGGTGATCGAGGAAGTCCATGCGGCTGGTGGTAAGATGGGCCCGCAAATCTGGCACGTCGGTTCGGTGCCCGGTCTGAGCGGCTGGGAACCTGACATGCCTGTCGAGAGCCCGTCTGGCCTCATCGGCCCCGGTCAGTCACGCGGCACAGTAATGAGTGAGGAGGCGATCGCTGACACGGTCGCAGCGTTCGGCCGTGCGGCCGGCGATGCCCGGAAGGTCGGCTTCGACACGCTCGAGCTCCACGGTGCGCACGGCTATCTGATCGACCAATTCTTCTGGGACGGCACCAATACACGCGAAGACCGCTACGGCGGTGCGAGTGTGAAGGAGCGCGCTCGCTTCGCTGCCGAGGTTGTGTCAGAGGTCCGAGCGGCGGTGGGGCCGGACTTCCCCATGATCCTGCGCGTCAGCCAGTGGAAACAGCAGGATTACGGCGTCCGTCTGGCGCCCACACCCGACGCGATGACCGATTGGCTCCAGCCGCTGGTCGAAGCTGGCGTCGATGTGCTGCACTGCTCCCAGCGGCGCTTCTGGGAACCCGAGTTCCCCGAAATCGACGGCGAATCGGGACTGAATTTCGCCGGCTGGGCCAAGAAGCTAACGGGCGCCGCGACGATCAGCGTCGGATCGGTGGGACTGTCCGGGGATATGCTCGGCGCGTTCATGGGCGAGAGTTCCCAGCCTACCGACCTTGATCGCCTGGTAGAGCGAATGGAGCACGGCGAGTTCGATCTCATCGCAGTCGGGCGTGCACTGCTGAGCGATCCTGCCTGGGCACGCAAGGTTCGCGATGCCGATCTTGAAGCGCTCAAGGGCTTCGAAGCAAGCGCGCTGGCCGAGCTAGCCTGAGGCTCTGCAATGAGACCGGCGCCCTGGGGACGGTCGCCAGTCTCATCGCACGTCGCCGATGCCTTCTGGGCGTTGTGCCGTGTGCCCTGCGTTCTCGGCGAAGACGATCCCGACCCGTTGCGCCTGGGCTCGGGCAACTTTGGCGGAACACTGGCGGGTTCTGCACCCCGATCTGCGGCGTCGGTGCGCACCCCGGCGGCCTTTCGCATAATTGTACCTGCATGCTCCAAATCGTGACCTGCCGTACAGGATCGCAGATGCGGCTGTCGTGGCGTGGAATGGAGTGGTTGCGGGGCAGGATTTAGACCTGCGGCGTCCAGGTTTTTGTGAGATTGGCGCGCCCGAAGAGATTCGAACTCCTGACCCCCAGATTCGTAGTCTGGTGCTCTATCCAGCTGAGCTACGGGCGCGCATCAGGCCATGTTTTCAACGGCCCCGCGATCCGATCCCAAGGACCGGCCGCGAATGTGTGCAGTTCCCTAGCGACTGAATTTGGGAAAAGCAAGCCGATCCGGCAAAAGTTTTGTCGCGAGTTCGTCATCTGGGGGTAACGACCCCGATCCCAAGGCTTTGAAGCTGCCGGGGAGCTGGTCTGATTTCAGGCGGACATGGGAAAAGTCTCGGTGAAGGCTACGGAAAAGCGGCAGGTCTTGAGGGGCAACAGCCTCAGGAAACAGCGGTCAGGCCGTTTACGCCGGGCGGCGCAGGCTGCCGCGGGCCTGGTCGAGCCGCACCGGCTGGTCGGGGATGGTGACCGCGAACGTGGTGCGCCCGCCAATCGACTCGACCAGTTCCACCGTGCCGCCATGGGCCCGGATCAGTTCGTGCGCGATCGCCAGGCCAAGGCCGGTGCCGCCGCTGCGCGCCGAGCCGCGGAAGGCAGCGAACAGGTTTTCGCGCGCCTTCGGCGGCAGGCCGGGACCGGTGTCGGTGACGGCGATGCGGCTGACGCTGCCCAGGCGCACGGCTGACACAGCGAGCCGCCGCACCACGGCGCTCTCGGTGTCCGCCGCCATCGCCTGCACGGAGTTGCGGCACAGATTGGTGAGCACCCGGAACAATTGGTCGGAATCGGCGTCCACCTCGAAAGCCGCCTCGACGGCGTTGATGAACTCGATGCCCTCCTCGATGTCGAGCAGCCCGTGCACGTCCTCGACCAGCTGGCGCAGCCGCACCCGGCGGCGCGAAGGCGGCGGCTCCTGCGTGCGGCCATAGTGAAGCACGCCTTCCGAATAGGAGACGGCACGGTCGAGCGCCCGCAAAAGCTTCGGCGCGAAGGCTTGCACGGTCGGATCCCTGACCTGGCGCAGGCGGTCCGACATCAGTTGTGCGGAGGCCAGGATGTTGCGCATGTCGTGATTGATCTTCGAGACCGCCAGGCCGAGATCGGCAAGGTGTTTCTGCTCGGAGAGCATCTTCTGCAGCCGCTCCTGCATCTGCGATAGCTCACGTTCGGCAACGCCGATCTCGTCGGCGCGGGCGGCGGGATGGATGATGCGCCCGGGATCGTCGGGAGCTTCGGAGAAGGACAGCATCGAGCGCGTCATGGCGCGGATCGGCCCGATCATGATCAGGTCGATCGCGGCATAGACCAGCATGGCCGTGAACAGCGAGATCAGCAGCGAGACGAAGGCGACGTTGCGCGAATAGATGAGCATCGCCTTGCGCAGCGAATAGTCCGGCATGATCAGCTCGAACTCCTTGTCGCTGTCGCCGACCGGCCCGAAAACACGCAGCATCCGGTCACCGCCGAAGAACAGCGTGTCGAGCGCGCCGGTCATGCCCTTGACCATGCCGACGCTGGCCAAGTCGATATGCTCGTCGACCTGCGGCGGCATGTCGGCCACCACCAGAAGCCGCGAGACGCCGCCATCGCGCACCGCGATCGCCTTGGCGCCGATCGCCATCAGCACGTCATTCTGCGCCGTGCGCGACAGCGAGGTCGACTCGCCCTGCACCAGCACGATCGACACCGCGGCGGCCGTGCTCAGCCGCTCCTTGAGCCAGCTCAGCCGGTAACTGGCGATCCAGGGCAGGAAGATGAGCACTTCGGCCAGAAGCACGAAAACGATGGTCAGGAGCAGCAGTTTTGTCGACAGACCGCGCGACAGCGGCACGCCGCGGACGGCGGCAGGCGCCGTGCCGATCCCTTCCCCCGCTTGGCTGATTTCGCTCATGCGACTCTGTCTTCACAATCACTTGATCAGCCAAGATTAGGTCATTACGGCATTTTTGCCAATTTCATCCTTTGGCTGGAATATTAAATTACCGTCATAAACCCTGCATCCTTGGCGCGACGACCCCGGATTGACTTCCAAAACCCTTCTTTCTATAAGCCCGCTCACGCTCGGGCCATTCGTCCCGGCGCGGTTTCGATCGCGCCAAAGCCGGCCCGGCAAAGCTCCTGTTACAAAGTGACAGAATCAAGAAGGGCCGCAACTCCGCGGTATTAAAACAAATGAAGCGTACCTACCAACCGTCCAAACTCGTCCGCAAACGTCGGCACGGCTTCCGTGCCCGCATGGCCACCAAGGGTGGTCGTGGCGTCGTCGCAGCTCGCCGCAACCGCGGCCGCAAGCGGCTCAGCGCCTAAGCGAGACGAGATCGTTGCCCGCAACCGGCAAGCCAGTGGGGCAAAATCCCAAGCGGCTTCTGAAACGCGCGGAATTCCTGGCCGTCCGTCGTGGTGAAAAGCGACGCGGACGGTTTTTCCTCGTCGAGGTCCTGGACCGCGGCGATGGCGGGGTGCCGCGCGTCGGCTACACCGTCACCAAGAAGGTCGGCAACGCTGTTGTGCGCAACCGCGTCAGGCGGCGGCTGAAAGAAGCCGTCCGCGTCCATGCCGCAGATGACATGGTGCCCGGCAATGATTATGTCATCGTCGGGCGCGATGACGCACTGCGCGCCCCGTTCGGCCAGTTGAAGGCCGAACTCTCCCGCCGACTTCGCGGAACACGATAGGCCAAGGGCTCTCGATGGAAAACAACCGGAACTTCTTCATCACCATCGCGCTGTCGGTGTTGATCCTGACTTTGTGGCAGGTTTTCTACATGAACCCGCGCGTCGAGCAGCAGCGCGAGGCAGCCAAGATAGAGCAGCAGCGCGTCGAGGAGCAGAAGAAGGCGGCCGAAGCGGCCAATCCGGGTGCTGCGACACCGGCACCGGCGCCGGGCACCATTCCCAGCGCGCCCGGCGGCGACACCGTCACCGCGGCCGGCCGCGACCAGGCGCTTGCCGCTTCGAAGCGCGTCAAGATCGACACGCCGAGCCTCGAGGGCTCGATCAACCTGACCGGCGCCCGCCTCGACGACCTCAAGCTCAAGCACTACACCGAAACCGTCGACAAGAATTCGCCCGAGATCGAACTGCTCAACCCGCAGGCGCTGCCCACCGGCTATTTCGCCGAGATCGGCTTCGTCGGCAACGACAAGACCGGCGCGGTGCCGGGTGCGGAAACGGCGTGGAGCGTCGACGGCAACCCGACGCTGACCCCCTCGACGCCGGTGACGCTCACCTACACCAACGACAAGGGCCTGACCTTCAAGCGGACCTTCTCCGTCGACGCCAACTACATGTTCACGGTGTCGGACACGGTGCAGAATTCCGGCTCGAGCGCGGTTTCGCTATTCAATTACGGCCGGGTCACGCGCTACGACAAGCCGGCCGTCGCCAGCACCTATGTGCTGCATGAGGGCCTGATCGGCGTCACCGGCACCGAGGGCCTGGCCGAATACAAATACGCCAAGATCGAATCTGAAAAGCAGGTCACGCCGGGCAAGTCGACCGACGGCTGGCTCGGCATCACCGACAAATACTGGGCCGTCACGCTGGTGCCGACCGAAAAGCAGCCTTTCCAGCCGCGCTATGCCTTTTTCGAGGATGGCCGCCACCGCTACCAGTCCGACTTCCTCACCGATGCGATCAATGTCGATGCCGGCCAGTCCGCGACCGTCGAGACAGAGATTTTCGCCGGCGCCAAGGAAGTCGCCAAGATCAACGCCTACGAGGCGGATCGCCATATTCGCCAGTTCAATCTGGTGATCGACTGGGGCTGGTTCTATTTCATCACCAAGCCGATGTTCTGGCTGATCGACACGCTCTACAAACTCTTCGGCAATTTCGGCCTGGCCATCCTCGCCACCACCGTCATCGTCAAGGCCCTGTTCTTCCCGCTCGCGAACAAGTCCTACGCGTCGATGGCGAATATGAAGAAGGTGCAGCCCAAGATGCTCGAGATCCGCGAGAAATACGCGGACGACAAGATGAAGCAGCAGCAGGCCATGATGGAGCTGTACAAGACCGAGAAGATCAATCCGCTTGCCGGCTGCTGGCCGGTGGCGCTGCAGATCCCGGTCTTCTTCTCGCTCTACAAGGTGCTCTACATCACCATCGAGATGCGGCATGCGCCGTTCTTCGGCTGGATCCAGGATTTGGCGGCGCCGGATCCGACCTCGATCTTCAACCTGTTCGGCCTGGTTCCGATCACGCTGCCGCACATGCTGATGATTGGTGTGTGGCCGCTGATCATGGGTGTCACCATGTTCCTGCAGATGCGCATGAACCCGACGCCGCCGGATCCGACCCAGGCCGCGATCTTCACCTGGATGCCTGTTATCTTCACCTTCATGATGGCGGGTTTCCCGGCCGGCCTCGTCATCTACTGGGCCTGGAACAACTCGCTGTCGATCCTGCAGCAGGGCGTGATCATGAAGCGCCAGGGCGCCAAGATCGAGCTGTGGGACAATCTGGTCGCGCTGTTTCGAAAGAAACCGTCGCCGGCGGAGTAGCCGCCCTTCTTCTGCAAAAGAAGCAGAATAGAAACTCTCGCTGTTGTCGAAAAAGCCCGGTTCGTCCGGGCTTTTCTTTGCGCGGATAGTCGTTCACGTTCCCGTGATCGACGAAACTGCCGGCCGCCGCGGGGCGTGACTGCGTGTGCATTTCCAACGGCTATCAATTCCGATCAGCCCTCACCCGGAGGAAGACCATATGCGCTTGCCGTCATTCAGGACCATCGCCTTTTCCGCACTCGTCGCCGGCGTGGCGATTGCCGCGCCCGCCTACGCCAAGAACCCGAATGTCGGCGGTGCGCCGATGTACACCACCAAGAACATCGTCGAGAACGCCGTCAACTCGAAGGACCACACGACGCTGGTCGCAGCCGTCAAGGCCGCCGGCCTAGTCGACACCTTGCAAGGCGCCGGTCCGTTCACCGTCTTCGCGCCCACCAACGAAGCCTTTGCAGCACTTCCGGCCGGGACGGTCGACACGCTGCTCAAGCCCGAGAACAAGGACAAGCTCACCAAGGTGCTGACCGCGCATGTCGTGGCCGGCAAGATCTCGGGCGCCGAGATGATGAAGAAGGCCAAGGCGATGGGCGGCAAATATGAGATGAAGACCGTCTCGGGCGACACGCTCACCGCCGAAGTCAAGAAGGGCAAGCTCTACATCATGGACGAGTCCGGCGGCGAGGCGAAGGTGACCATAGCCGACGTCAACCAGTCGAACGGCGTCATCCACGTCGTCAACAAGGTGCTGTTGCCGAAGTAACAGCTTCCGGCGAAAGGGGGCAATGGCAGCTCGTTGGGCTTTCTCGGCCTGCCCATCCCCGCCTCATGACGAGGTGCCACGTTTCTTGGGAAGCCGTATCGGCGAGGCCGGGGTCCTGTAGTCCCTCACAGGGCCCCGGTTTCGTTTGAGGGGGCGTGCATGGCGGTCCCCGCGCAGCAGCCGGGCCTCGGCCTCACTCCATCACGGCGCTGTGGTCGACTTTGGCCGGCGTGCCTGGTTTGCGCAGCAGGAGAACCAGCGGAATGGCGGCCAGCGACAAGATCATCATCAGCTTGAAGTCGTTCATGTAGCTGATAACAGTCGCCTGCAGCGTCACCACGCCGTCAAGTGCGGCGCGACCGGCGGCGGTATAGGGGTTCATCGCCTGCGCGATCGCCGGATTGCCGAACGCCTGGTTGAAGGGCGTCACATAGGTGGCAATGTTGGCATGGTTGATCTGCACATTCTGCGTCAAAAGCGCGGTGACCACCGATATGCCGACGCTGGAGCCGATGTTGCGCGACAGATTGTAAAGCCCGGTGCCTTCCGCGCGCCGCTCCGGCGCCAGCGTGGCGAAGGTGATGGTGGTCAGCGGCACGAACAGGAAGCCCAAGCCCGCGCCCTGCACGAAGCCGGTGCTGATGATCGTCCATTGCGAGACATCAGGGGTCCAGCCCGTCATGTCGTACATCGCCCAGGCGGTGACCAGCAGGCCGGTCAGCAGCAGCCAGCGCGTATCCACCTTGCCGATCAGTCTGCCGACCAGGAACATGCACGCCATCGTGCCAAGGCCACGCGGGCCCATGACGATGCCGGCCGTCACCACGGGATAGCCCATCAGCGTCTGCAGATAGGGCGTCATCAGCGCCAGCGAAGCGAGATAGGTGATGCCGATGATGAAGATGAAGATCATGCCGACCGCGAAATTCCTGTCGAGGAACAGCCGCGGATTCACGAAGGTGTTTTTGGCGGTGAAGGTGTGGACGAGGAAGATGTAGAAGGCCGAAGCACAGATCAGCGCCTCGACGATGATCTCGGAGGACGAGAACCAGTTGAGCTGCTCGCCGCGATCGAGAAACATCTGCAGCGCCGCGATGGTGATGCTGAGCATGCCGAAACCCAGCCAATCCAGCCTTGCCTTGATGTCCAGCTTGGTTTCCAGGACAAACAGAGAGACGCCGGCGAAAGCCAGCGCGCCGATCGGCACGTTGATGTAAAAAACCCAGCGCCAGCTGATGTTTTCGGTCAGCCAGCCGCCGATGACCGGCCCGAGCACCGGTCCGACCATGACGGAAATGCCGAACAGCGCCATCGCCGAACCGCGCTCTTCCACACTGTAGATATCGAGCAGGATGCTCTGCGACAGCGGCACCAGGGCTGCGCCGAAAAAGCCCTGCAGCAAGCGGAAGCCGACGATCTGCGGCAGCGACTGCGCGAAGCCGCATAGGACCGAGGCGACCACGAAGCCGGTGATCGAGGTCAGAAGGATGCGCTTGCGGCCGAAGCGGTTGGCGAGGTAGCCCGAAGGCGGGGTCATCACCGCCGCCGCGACGATGTAGGAGGTCAGCACCCAGTTGATCTGGTCGGCACTGGCCGACACGCTGCCCTGGATGTAAGGCAGCGCCACATTGGCGATGGTCGTGTCCAGCGCCTGCATGATGACCGCCAGGATCACGCAAGCTGTGATGGCGCCGCGATTGGCGACCACCGGTGTGGCACCTGCCGCGGTCGCGCTGCTCATGATTTCTGTCCGAACCGGTTCAGGAGGTTGGTGATGAAGTCCGGCAGGCCGCGCGCATGGCCGGTCTCGACGTCGACCACGACGCTCATCCCGCCACGCAGCGGCAGCTTGCCCTGGGGATCATCGACCGTCACGCGCATCGGGATGCGTTGCACGACCTTGACCCAGTTGCCGGTGGTGTTCTGCGCCGGCAGCAGCGAGAAGCTCGACGACGAGGCGGGGCTGATCGAAGCAACCGTGCCGTGCCAGACGGCACCCGGATAGGTGTCGACGCTGATCGTCGCCGTCTGGCCCGGCCGCACATAGGTCAGCTCGGTTTCCTTCGGCTCCGCCTCGATCCACAGATCGGTCGACGACACCAGGCTGAAGGCCGGCTGCGAAGCCGGCAGATACTTGCCGACCTGCAGCGCGTCGACATTGGTGACGACGCCGTCGAACGGCGCCTTGACCACGGAATCGCCGAGGTTGCGCTGCGCATCGTCGATGCCCGACTGGGCCTGCAGGTAGAACGGGTTCTTCTCCACCGGCTGGTCGGCATCGCCGCCCAGCTGGGCAAGCATGGCCTGCGCCTGCGCCTTGGCGACGGATACTTTCTGGCGCGCGGCGACGAGGTCGTGCTGGGCGCTGTCGAAAGACGCCTTCGAGGCGGTGGAGGTCTTCAGCAGGTCCTGCTGCCGCTGAAAGGCGGCCTCGTAATAGGGAATATCGGCCTGCGCCTGTTCGATCTGCGACAACGATTGCTGGTAGCTCGCCTGCAGTGTCAGTACCTGGTTGCGCACGGTCCCGAGCTGCGCCTGGGCAGCGGCGAGAGCGGTTTCGAAGGAGGCCGGCCGCAGGCGAAAGAGCACGTCGCCCTTTTTCACGGCCTGGTTCTCGTGCACGTCGATCTCCTGCACGGTGCCGGAGACGTCGGTGGAAACGCCGAGCGACTGCGCCTGGATATAGGCATTGTCCGTCGACATCACCTGGCCGCCGGTCACATAGTAATAGCCGCCAACCACCAGCGCCACGGGAAGCAGGGCAAACAGCACCGGCCGCGTCAGGCTACGCTTCGGCTTGACCGGGGCAGCCGCAGGAGGGGCAATGGCGGCAGGCGCCTGCTGCGGCTGCGGCTCCTTGGCCGGAGCCTCGAGTGCCGCGGGTTCCAACGCGACCGGCGCTTCCAGCTCGTCATTGTCGATGACGACATTGGCGCGCCTCTGTTCGCGTTCGCTGTCCAGCCGGATGATCTGGTCGCCGCTGCGACCTGTTGAAGGGTCGTCTTCGGCAGGCTTCTTGGGGGATGTTGATTCAGCCATGTACTTTCTCCCGGTCGACGGCTGGCTGGGTGCAAGCCGCGAGCAGATTGGATTTGATCAAGCTTAGGGTTTGGGCGCGGGTCAGCCCCAACGTCCGCGAACGCTGCTCAAACCGCTTTCGAAGCAGGCGCGCGACGTCGTGCAGCACGAAGCTGATATTGGGCGAGGAGGACATGGGAGGAGATCAGGTTCTAGGGACAAGATTTCGTGAGCATGCTTATTATCATCATGCACATAATCCTGCTGGACGGCGCGCGCAAGACGGGCTAAGCCGCCAAAAAGAGAAAATTGCATGGGCCACGACACCGAAGACGCGCTTGGCGGTGGCAATTTCCCGGCAAGGATTTGACGATGAATTGGATCAAGATCGCAGCTGTCGCGGCTCTCCTGGTGTACCCCGGTATCGCGTTTGCAAACGAAGCGGTCAGCTGCGGTGGCGCCGCCATGCTGGGTGGGGCGCAGTTGAACTGCAGCCACGTCAAACCCGCCGCACCGCCGCAATTCTGCACGTTTAGCTGGGATCTCCACACCACGGCGGGCGATCAGAAAGTCGTTGAAGGCAGCTTCCTGCTGCCGCCCGGATCCTCGAACGTCACCGTCTACCAGGGCAGCGGTTTCGACAGTGCGCTGTCCAATCCGATCGTCATCTGCCGCGGCAACAAATGAGCTTGTTCGTCACGGAAGACTCGCTCATCAGCCGATTGGTGCTATAGGGCGGATCACGTTATTTTGACCAGGCGCCCGCGGTTGCGGATGCGCCTGTCTGCCAATTTCCGGACGAACCGACATGGACGGACCCAACCCCGGCATCAAGCACCCGATCCCGATGCACACGCGCGTCGGCTTCCTGAAGCCGCTGGTGACGGAGCCGAACATCGAGATCGGCGACTTCACCTATTATGACGACCCGGACGGGCCGGACAAATTCGCGCAGAAATGCGTGCTGCACCACTATCCCTTCATCGGCGACAAGCTCATCATCGGCAAGTTCTGCGCCATCGCCGAAGGCGCGCGCTTCATCATGAACGGCGCCAACCACGCCATGTCCGGCTTTTCGACCTACCCGTTCAACATTTTCGGCCATGGCTGGGAAAAGGGCTTTGACCCGGCGACATGGTCGAAGGAGGTACGTGGTGACACGGTGGTCGGCAGCGATGTCTGGATCGGCATGGAGGCGGTGATCCTGCCCGGCGTGGAAATCGGCCATGGCGCCATTATCGCCGCCAAATCCGTGGTGACGCATGATGTACCGCCCTATGCGATCGTCGCCGGCAATGCGGCCAAAATGGTGAAGATGCGTTTCGACGACAGGACGATCAGGCGGCTGCTGGCCTTGGCATGGTGGGACTGGCCGGTGGACAAGATCGGCCGCAACCTCGACGCCATCAGGGGCGCCAACATCTCTCTTCTGGAGGCAGCAGCTTGAACGCTCTGAACAGCACCGTGATCACCACCGATCTCTTCACGCGCGGGTGGATTTTCATCCGTGGCGTGCCGGCCATGAAATTCCTGCCGCCGGAAGGGCCGCCGGAAATCGCCTTTGCCGGCCGCTCCAATGTCGGCAAGTCGTCGCTGATCAACGCGCTGGTCAACCAGAAGGGGCTGGCGCGCACCTCCAACACGCCGGGGCGTACGCAGGAGCTCAACTATTTCGTGCCGGATGGATTTTCGGGCGAGGGCGCCGATCTGCCGCCGATGGCCCTGGTCGACATGCCGGGCTACGGCTACGCCACCGCGCCCAAGGAGAAGGTCGACGAGTGGACCAAGCTGGTCTTCGACTATCTCAAGGGCCGGGTGACGCTGAAGCGGGTCTATGTGCTGATCGATGCCCGCCACGGCATCAAGGCCAAGGACGACGAGGTGCTGTCGCTGCTCGACAAGGCGGCGGTGTCCTACCAGATCGTGCTGACCAAGACCGACAAGATCAAGGCCGCCGGCGTGCCACGGCTGATCGAGGAGACGCTGGTCAAGATCAAGAAGCGTCCGGCGGCGTTTCCGTTCGTCCTGGCGACGTCATCGGAAAAGGGCGAGGGCCTCCAGGAGTTGCATGCCGCGATCGTGCTGGCCGCCAATGGCGGCTAGGCCTTTGCCTCCAGGGCAATCATTGCGTGGCTTTCTTCCGCCGCGAGCTGTTCGGTGCCATAGGCCTTCAGGAACATGTCGACGCCCGACCTGACGATGTGATCGATTTCTTCCTGGCTCGGAGCCTTTGTTCGGTAGGCGAAGATGCACTGGCGGAACAGGCCGGCCAGGCACAATTCGGTGAACTGATAGGCGGCAAGATCGACATCGTCGATCTTGAGCATGCCGCGTTCGATGGCGGCATTGAGGAATTCCATCACCTTGTCATGGCCGCGTTTGGGGCCGCGCTCGTAAAACCGCGCCCCCATGTCGGGGATTCTGTCGGAAGCGCCGATCACCGTGCGCTGCGCCTGGATGACCCTGGCCGAGGTGATCTTCATCGATAGTACCTTGCCGAATTTCACCAGCGTCTGGCGCAAATCGTCGGCGCGGTCGAGCATGTCGTACATATTCTTGAAGATGGTGCCGCGCTCTTCCTCGATCAGCGCTTCGAACAGCTCTTCCTTGTTAGCGAAGTAGACATAGATCGTGCCCTTGGAGACACCGGCTTCGCGCGTGATGTCGTTCATTGAGGCGGCCTCGAAGCCCTTCTCGATAAAGACACGGCGGGCGCCATCGATGATCTGGCTGCGCTTGACCGGATCCTGCCCGGCCGCCGGGCGCCCACGACGCAGGGTGTCCAGCAGATCGCACTCTTCCTTGTCGATGCTGGGGGAGGTTTCGGCATTGGGTAAGGTTTCGGCCATAGGGTGACACCTCGAAAATAATTCGAACCAACCGGTTCGATTGCCTCTTGATATGGTCCTCTTTTCACGCTATGTCAACGGCCGGATCGAACCGAACGGTTCAGTATTATTACTTTAGAGAGATGTCATGTCCTCGAACGCGCCCACCACTGCCGAAGTCCGCCCTTTCCCCAACGCCAAGGTCGCTCCGGCGACCGAAGCTCCGGAAATTCCCGTCCATCCGGTCGCACCGCCGCCTGCCGCTGAAGCTCCGGCCAAGAAGAAGCGCTCGGTGCGTTCCTTCCTGCTGCCGATCATCGGCCTTGCCCTGCTGAGCGGCGGCGCCTGGTACGGCTACGACTACTGGACCACGGGCCGCTTCATGATCTCGACCGACGATGCCTATGTCCAGGCCGACATGGCGTTCGTCTCGCCCAAGATTTCCGGCTATGTCGACCAGGTCAAGGTCAGCGAAAACCAGGTGGTGAAGGCAGGCGACCCGCTGCTGACGATCGACGATGGTGACTACAAGATCGCTGTTGCCCAGGCCGAGGCGCAGATCGCCACATTGAGCAAGACGCTCGACCGTATCGACGCGCAGACCAAGGCCGCGCAGGCGTCCCTGCAGCAGGCCCAGGCACAGAAAGTCGCCGACCAGGCCGCCGCCGACAACGCCGCTCGCGGTCAGCAGCGCGCCGCGCAGCTGGTCAAGACGCATGTCGGCACGCAGGCGCAGTTGGACGATGCCCAGACCGCGCTCGACCAGGCCAATGCCGCGCTGGTCGGCGCCGATGCCCAGATCGCCGCCGCGCAAGCCAATATCGGCGTGTTCGAGGCGCAGCGCGCCGAGTCGGCGAGCACGCTCGCCTCCCTGCAGCTCAGCCGCGACAAGGCCGCGCGCGACCTGTCCTTCACCGTGCTCAAGGCGCCTTATGACGGCGTCGTCGGCAACCGTTCCGTCGAGCAGGGCGACCTCGTCAGCCCCGGCCAGAAGCTCGCCGTCGTGGTGCCGATGGACAAGCTCTACATCGTCGCCAACTTCAAGGAGACGCAGCTTGCCCGGCTGGTTCCTGGCGAAAAGGTCAACATCTCGGTCGACGCCATCGACGGCCATCCCATCCAGGGAACCGTCTCGTCGCTGGCGCCGGCCTCAGGAGCGGTCTTCTCGCTGTTGCCGCCGGAAAATGCCACCGGCAACTTCACCAAGGTGGTGCAGCGCGTCCCGGTCCGCATCGACGTCCCGGCCGACGCCCTGAAGACCGGCAAGCTGCGCGCGGGCTTGAGCGTTGTCGTCAACGTTGACAGCCGCACCGCACCTGCCGCCACGACCAATTAAGCTTTCGGAGGGCGGCTCGGTGGCTGACTAAGCACTGAGCCGCCCGGCCTGCCTCAAGGAGGCCCATGTAATGGCAACCGCAACCATCACCGCAGGAGCGCCGCCGGCGCGGCCGGCGGTTCCTGAAACCATTTCGACGCGGCGCGTCATCGCCTTCCTGGCGATGGTGTTCGGCATGTTCATGGCGATCCTGGACATCCAGATCGTCTCGGCCTCGCTGGCCGAGATCCAGGCGGGCCTCAGCGCCAGCTCCGATGAAATTCCCTGGGTGCAGACGGCCTATCTGATCGCCGAGGTGGTCATGATCCCGCTGTCGGGCTTCCTCAGCCGCATGCTGTCGACGCGGGTGTTGTTCACCATTGCCGCCGCTGGCTTCACCGCGGCCAGCGCGCTGGCCGCCACCGCCACAAATATCGACCAGATGATCGTCTACCGCGCCGTGCAAGGCTTCATTGGCGGCGGCATGATCCCGAGCGTCTTTGCAGCCGCCTTCACCATCTTCCCACCCTCGCGCCGCGCCATCGTCTCGCCGATGATCGGCCTGGTGGCGACGCTGGCGCCGACCATCGGTCCGACCGTCGGCGGCTATATCAGCCACGCCTTTTCATGGCACTGGCTGTTCCTGGTCAACGTCGTGCCCGGCATCCTGGTGGCGACCGCCGCCTGGTCGCTGATCGATTTCGACAAGCCCAATCTCAAGCTGTTCAACAAGTTCGACTGGTGGGGCCTCGCCGGCATGGCTGCCTTCCTCGGCTGCATGGAATACGTGCTCGAGGAAGGCCCGAACAATGACTGGCTGCAGGACCAGGGGGTGTTCATCTGCGCCATCGTCATGACCGTCGGCGCGGTGATCTTCTTCTGGCGTGTTTTCACCGCCGAGGAGCCGATCGTCGACCTCCGGGCCTTCAGCAACATCAACTTCGCCTTCGGCTCGCTGTTTTCCTTCGTCATCGGCATCGGCCTCTATGGGTTGACCTATCTCTATCCGGTCTTCCTCGGCCGCATCCGCGGCTACGATTCGATGATGATCGGCGAGGCGCTATTCGTCAGCGGCCTGGCGATGTTCATCACCGCGCCGATCTCCGGCATCCTGTCGAGCAAGATGGATTTGCGGCTGATGATGATGATCGGCTTCTTCGGCTTCGCCGCCGGCACGTGGTGGATGACGCATCTGACCGCCGACTGGGATTTCTATGAGCTGCTGATCCCGCAGATCCTGCGCGGCTGTTCGATGATGCTGTGCATGGTGCCGATCAACAACATCGCGCTTGGCACCTTGCCGCCCGACCGGTTGAAGAATGCGTCCGGCCTGTTCAACCTCACCCGTAACCTCGGCGGTGCCGTCGGCCTTGCCCTCATCAACACCGTGCTGATCGACCGCAATGCGTTCCACTATGCAAGGCTGGCCGAGCATGTGCAGTGGGGCAGTGCTGCCGCGCAGACCAAGCTGCAGAACATGACGCTCAATTTCGAGCAGGTCACGGGTCTCGATGCCACCAGTGCCGCGATCACCAAGCTGTCGGGCATGGTCCAGCAGCAGGCGGCGCTGCTCTCCTTCATGGATGTGTTCTACATGCTGACGGTGCTGTTCGCGACGCTTGGCCTGTTCACCATGCTGATCAACAAGCCGGCCGCGCCCGGTGGCGGCGGAGGCGGTGGGCACTGACAGAAGAACCATGCGCGGCGGTTTCGGGAAGCTCCTCCAGTCCACGCCCGAAAAGCTCTGACCGCGCAAAAAAACTCCGGGCCGCAAGACCCGGAGTTTTTTGCATTTATAGCTGGTTCAGGCCGTGGCGGGCTTGAAGGTCAGCGCCACGCCGTTGATGCAATGGCGCAGGCCGGTCGGCGCCGGACCATCGTCGAAGACGTGGCCGAGATGGCCGCCGCAGCGGCGGCAATGCACCTCGGTGCGGGTCATGCCGAGCGACCGGTCCTCGGTCTTGCCGATGCCATTGGCGATCTCTTGCCAGAAGCTCGGCCAGCCGGTGCCGGAATCGAACTTCGTCTCCGAGGGATAGACCGGCAGGTCGCATCCGGCACAGGCGAAGATGCCTTTGCGGTGTTCGTTGAGCAGCGGGCTGGTGCCGGGATACTCCGTGCCCTCCTTGCGCAGCACATCGAAGGCAGCCGGCGACAGGATGGCTTTCCACTCATCGTCGGTCTTGGTGACCTCGAATTTCTCGGCGGCCTGCGCGGGCTGCGGGCTGCCCATGCGCAGCATGGTTGCCGCGGCCCCGACGACGCCGAGGGCGGCTACACCGCTCAAAAGAAGATCGCGACGGTTCATGACCAGTTCCTCCTGTCGTTTCTTTTGCCAAACTATACCGCCACGCAGAAATCAAAAAGCCGGTGACGGTTGCCCTCAACGACACTCCGCGCCGGTCCACGGTTGACCGTGGGCGGCGCGGAGCACGCGTGTCGTTTGCAGGTCACGGGAGCGAGACTATGCAATCGACGGAGAGCTCTTGCTGCAGGTTCGTCGCGGCAAGCCCTTTGTTACATTTTCGGCCCGATCACATCTTCGGGAGCAGAACCTTGTCGATGACGTGGATGACGCCGTTGGACTGCTCGACATCGGCGATCGTCACATTGGCGACGTTGCCGTTCTCGTCGGTGACGGTGACCTTGCCGCCCTCGGCCTTCAGCGACAGCTCGCAACCACCGACCGTCTTGACCTTATGGGTGCCGCCGTCAGCCTTGGCCATCGCGGCGACGTCCGCTCCCATCGCCTTGGCGCCGATGACATGGCAGGCCAGAATCTTGGTCAGCTTGTCCTTGTTCTCGGGCTTGAGCAGCGTGTCGACCGTGCCGGCCGGCAATGCGGCGAAGGCCTCGTTGGTCGGTGCGAAGACGGTGAACGGACCGGCGCCCTGCAGGGTCTCGACCAGGCCGGCAGCCTTGACCGCGGCGACCAGTGTCGTGTGATCCTTCGAATTGACGGCGTTCTCGACGATGTTCTTGTTGGCAAACATGGCGGCGCCGCCGACCATCGGGTTTTCGGCATAGGCAGCGGTGGCGAGCGCTGAAACGGCAATCGTACCGGCGAGAAAAAGGGTGGCGAATTTACGCATGATGTCAAAACTCCTCGGGTTTTCTCTTCCCATTTTTGGGGACGCGAGGAGATACGGAACACAAGCGCGCGAGTTTCAGAATATTTTTTGGATTTTTAATTTTATCGCTCGGCGAAGAGATTTATTGGGGTGCAACGGTTTGCCGGCTCACATGCTTGTTTAGACATGCGTGGCATAAGATAGACTGAAATTATTCTGACAACGGTTTCGCGGTGAGGAGAAGCGGCTCAGATGCTCTTCAGGTCGCCCGCGGCCACCACCGGTCCGGTCGGCTGCCCTGTCGGCGAACCGCCGGCAGGCTCCAGACTGACGGCCAGCACCGCGCCCTGGGCGAGCTTCTGCTGGGTGGCGGGCGAGACCCCGATATGCGCGGTCGCACCGGCCGGGATGACGCCCATCGAGACCGGGGCGTTCTTGCCCTCGATCATCCAAAGTTCGAAGTCCTTGCCGGAAGCCAGCGTGCCGGAAACATGCGAAAGGCTGACCTCATGCCGCTCGGAATCATAGACGGCGAGATATTTTACGTCGCTGCCGTCGGCGGCCAGCGAGGCGACAAGCCGCGCCTGCGGCTGTTCGGCGGGCCGATTGACGTAGGGCACGGCGACATAGAGAGCCAGAGCGGCAACAGCCGCCACGGCAAGGCCGCGCCAGAAGGCAAGGCTGGACCAGAAGCCGGCGCCTGCCTCGGCTGAAGTGGCCGCGGTCGATGCAAACAGCCGGCGATCGACAGCCACCTTCACCGAAGCCGGCGGCTCGACCTCAAGATAGGCGGCGGCTAGCGGCGAGAGGTGAATCTCCCAGCCATCGACGAGCCGCGCGAAATCGGCCTCGGTGTCGATGCGCCTGCTCGCGATCTGCCGCTCTTCCACCGGCAGAACGCCGAGAACGTATTCGGCGGCGAACAGGTCGTCGCCCCCACGTTCCGGTCCATTGTCCTCTGCCAGTGTCATCTTTCCAGACATTCTCTGAGTTTCATCAGGCTGCGGCGCAGCCAGGTACGCATCGTGTTCAGCGGCACGCCGTGGCGCTCCGCCAGTTCGGCATAACTTTCGCCCTTGAGATAAGCGCCCCGGACGGCCGCCGCCCGGTCCTTCTCCAGCTCTTCGAGACAATGATGGATGCGTTCGGTCTCGTCGCCCGCCACCACCATCGCTTCAGGTCCCGGTGCCGGATCGGCCACGTCGAGCGCGGCATCGATATCGGCGGCAGGCTTGCGCCGCGCCCTTACGCGATCGATCGCGTGGTTGCGTGCGATCGCCACCAGCCAGGAGATCGGGCTCAGATCGGAGACAGCAAAACGATCCGCCTTCGTCCATATCTTGACGAAGACCTCTTGCAGCGCTTCTTCCGCATCTCCCCGGTCGTTCAATACACGAAGGCAGACGCCGAAAAGTTTCGCGCTGGTCTGCCGGTACAGCAGATCGAACGCAGCCCGATCCTTCATCGAAGTCCGGACGATCAGCTTGGTGATGTCCTGCGGCGTCATGCGGGTCAAATTAGGCGATTACGCTGTATTTGCAACGCCGGAAATATTCCATGCACCTAAAGTTCCGGCCTCCGGGCGCAGGCTTCGATTGCCAAGGGAATCGCCGCTGGCTAGCTTGGCGGGAGTGGGAGAGCGCAGATGTCGGTCGAACGGATCCTATGGGAAGAAGACGCGACCGGCCTCGCTGGTCTGGTGCGCAAGGGCGAGTTGTCTGCGATCGAATTGACCGAAGCGGCGATCGCGCGCGCCGAGGCCACGCGGCCTGAAATCAATGCCACGGCCGAACCGCTCTATGACGCCGCACGGGCGCGGGCGAAAACCGTCGACCGCTCGCTGCCGCTGGCCGGTGTGCCCTTTGCCATCAAGGATCTCGGCATCGCCATCAAGGGCGTGCCATCGCATGGCGGCAGCCGCATTCCCGCATCGGTGCCCGACGTCAATTCGGTGATGACCGAGCGCTATCTCGCTGCCGGACTGATCCCGATCGTCACCTCGACATCGCCGGAACACGGGCTGCGGCTGATGACCGAATCCAAGGCCTTCGGCATCACCCGCAATCCGTGGAACACCGGCCACACCAGCGGCGGCTCGTCGGGTGGTGCGGCAGCCCTGGTTGCCGCCGGCATCATGCCGGTGGCGCATGCCTCGGATGGCGGCGGTTCGATCCGGGTGCCTTCCGCTTGCACCGGGCTGGTCGGCCTCAAGACCTCGCGCGGCCGCATCCCGCTGACGCCGCTGGTCAGCGAAAGCTGGTACGGCATGGTGGTCGATCACGCCGTCACCCGCTCGGTGCGCGATTGCGCATTGCTGCTCGACCTCACCCACGGTCCCGACGCCTTGTCGCCCTATGCGGCACATCAGCCGAAGGGCACGTTCGCCGCCGCCGCGGCGCGCGATCCCGGCAAGCTCCGGCTGGCCGTGTACCGCAAGTCGCCGCTTGGCCTGCCGATCTCGACCGAGACAATGAAAGCTCTGGACACGGCGGTGGCGCTTGCGCGCGAGGGCGGCCACACGGTCGAGGAGATCGACCTGCCCTTCATCGGTCGCGATTTCTTTGCCGACTTCTGCAGGACGGTTGCATCAGCCGTCGCCGGCACGCTGCGGGGGGAAGCGTTGCGCGTCGGCCGTTCCGTTACCGGCGACATCGAGCGCGCGACGCGGGTGCTCGGCCGGTTGGGCGAAATGGTCTCGGCCGGCGAGATCTATGCCGGCCTGCAGCGGCTGCATGCCGCCTCACGCCGGATGATCGAAGAAACCGCGCAGTATGACGCAGTGCTGATGCCTGTTATCGCGCATCCGCCGCTCGCCTGCGGCGCCATGGATCCGAAAGGCGCCGATGAGCTGATCGAAAACCTGCTCGACAAGCTTCACCTGACGCCCTTGCTCAAGCTGAAACCCTTGTTCGGCCAGCTGATGGACAAGAGCCTTTTCTTCACCCATTGGCCGGCGATCCACAATGTCAGCGGCCAGCCGTCGATCGCGCTGCCAGTCCATGTCACCGAGGCCGGCCTGCCGCTCGGTATCCAGGCCGCCGGCCGCCCGGGCGACGAGGAGACGCTTTTGTCCTTCGCCGCACAGATGGAGAAGATCTCGGGTTGGCTGAAACGGCGGGCGCCGCTGATGGTGCCGTCATGATGACGAGGCCGTGAGCTCGGCGAATATGACAGCAATGCCATTTGCCCCCCGCGCCAATTCCCGCTAAGACGCCGCCGTCTTTACCTCATGCATGTCGCCCAAAAGTGCCCAGCGGTTTTGGGACAACGACATGCATAAAATCAAAAGCCAGGGAACCACGCCGATGACGGAGATAACCGCCACCGCCGAAATGCAGGCCGCCCTGCTTTCGCGGGCGCTGCCCTACATGCAGCGCTACGAACATAAGACCGTCGTGGTGAAATATGGCGGCCACGCCATGGGTGACCTCGATCTCGGCAAGGCCTTCGCCCGCGACATCGCGCTGCTCAAGCAATCCGGCGTCAACCCGATCGTCGTCCATGGCGGCGGCCCGCAGATCGGCGCCATGCTGGCCAAGATGGGCATCGAATCCAAATTCGAAGGCGGCCTGCGCGTCACCGACCAGAAGACGGTCGAGATCGTCGAGATGGTGCTGGCCGGTTCGATCAACAAGGAGATCGTCGCGCTGATCAACGCCGAGGGCGAATGGGCGATCGGCCTGTGTGGCAAGGACGGCAACATGGTGTTCGCCGAAAAGGCCCGCAAGACCATGATCGACCCCGACTCCAACATCGAGCGGGTGCTCGATCTCGGCTTCGTCGGCGAGCCGGTCGAGGTCGACCGCACGCTGCTCGACCTTCTGGCGCGTTCCGAGATGATCCCGGTGCTGGCGCCGGTGGCGCCCGGCCGCGACGGCCACACCTACAACATCAATGCCGACACGTTTGCCGGTGCCATTGCCGGCGCTTGCCAGGCAACACGCCTGCTGTTCCTGACCGACGTGCCCGGCGTGCTCGACAAGAACAAGAAGCTGATCGACGAGCTGACCGTGGCCGAGGCCAGGGCGCTGATCAAGGACGGTACGGTGTCGGGCGGCATGATCCCCAAGGTCGAGACCTGCATCGAAGCCATCGAGCGCGGCGTCGAAGGCGTCGTCATCCTCAACGGCAAGACGCCGCATGCGGTGCTGCTGGAACTCTTCACCGAACACGGCGCCGGCACGCTGATCGTGCCGTAGTCGATTGTCAGCCGGCTAATCGTTTCGCCGGCAGCTCGTGACTTGTGACGACAAGAGGCGCCGGCTTTCGTACCGGGCGTTGAACGATCATCGATTCCTCTTCCGCGTCCTGCGGTGCGCCCCAGAACTCGGCAAGTGTCGGGCCGTCTTTCACCCTGATGTCGCGGACCAGAAAGCCCCACACCTCGCGAAACCAGACCCGGCGACCCATTTTCGTGTACCAGCGCATCGAATGCCGCTGTTCGGGATCGGGGTGGAACAGGATGCGTGCCAGCGCCTTCGGCCGCGACTGCACCGCCACTTCGATCAGCTTGACGCTGAAGAACAGCATCCACGGCTTCAGCCGGGTCATCTGCAACACCTGATGCTTGTAGTCCCACAGGCGAGCATCCCTCTGGATCACCTTGCGGTCGCGGGCGATGCGGAAGAAAGGCGTCCAGCGATGCGGCGTCACATAGAGCGCCTGGATCTGGTCGGGATCGTAGGCGATGAGCTGGCGAAAGCCACGCCACAGGTCGCGAAACCCTTCATCCTCGAAGCCGGCCACCCAGGTCGCCATCGACAATATGCCATGCTTTCGCAACAGCCTTATCGCCTCGCGGTCGGATGAGGTGCTGCCGCCCTTGCGGATCAGTTGCAGCGTCTGTTCGTCGGTGTTTTCCATGCCGAGCAGCCAGCGGATGACGCCCGCCTTGCGGTAGAGATGCAGGATGTCGGCATCGCGCACGATGTCGTCGGCCCGGGTCGAGCCGACGATCAGCACCGGCACGTTCTCGGCGATCAGCGCGTCGAGAAAGGCACGCCAGGCCTTCTTCGAAACCGTCGGGTTCTCGTCGGCGAGATTGATCAGCTCGACGCCATGCTCGCGGTGCAGCCAGGCGATCTCCTGTGCGAACTTCTTGGGATCGCGGTGGCGCCAGCGGGTCCAGAAACCACGCTGGCCGCAATAATTGCACAGATGCGGGCAGCCGCGCGAAAACTGCATGACCACGGCACGCTTGCCGCCCCAGTAGCTGTATCTGCTGTGGTCGATCAATTCCCAGCCGACACGGTAGGCGTCGAGCTCGGCAATGGTCATCGCGGCCTGCGTGGCGAAAGGTCGGCGCAGGTCATCGCGAAAGGCGATGCCGGCGACGCTCGCCGGCGGCTGGTGCATTTCCAGCGCCTCGACCAGCGCCACCACGGTCGCCTCGCCCTCGCCGCGCACGATGAAGTCGAAGACGTCGGTCGCCGCCAGTATGTCGCGCCAGTGATAGGTCGGGAAGACGCCGCCATAGATGATGATGGTCGCCGGTTCGTGCTGCTTGATCATCCCGGCGATCAGCAAGGCGGTCGGGTGCGCTGAGGTCGAGCCGGAATGGCCGATCAGGACGAAGTCGGGAAAGTCATCCAATGCGTCGCGCACGACGCTATCGAGCGGCATCGGCCCGAATTCGGCATCGACCAGCCGCACTTCGTGGCCGGCATCGATCAGCGGGCCGCCGATCGCCAGCAGGCCAAGCGGCGGCAGATGATCGTCCGGCACGCGGCTGCCGATGGCGGTATGCGGCGGATTGATCAGGACGATTTTCATGGCGGACCTCACGGGAGATTGGTCCGCGTATGCTGGCCGGCGATGTGGACGCCCGATTGGCCCGTTTCAGCAGTTTGCGTGCAGCTTTTCCTCAGGAACGCCGGGGATGCGCGTCACCTCCTGAGATGCGCGAGCGGCACGTGGCCTGGCCCCTTGATGTTCTGCAGCACCAGCTGCGTGTGGACGTCGCGCACGCCGGCGAGCCGCATCAGCCGGTGCATGACGAAAGCGTTGAGCTCGTCGACCGACGGCACCATGACATGCAGCAGGAAGTCGTGGTCGCCGGTCATCGTCCAGCATGACGACACCTCGTCCATGCGCTGCACCGCGGCGATGAAGCTTTCGGGCGAGCCGTCGCTGTGGCTGACCAGGCGCACCTGGATGAACACCTCGACCATCAGGCCGACGGCGCGGCGGCTGATCACCGCGGCAAATCCCTTGATGATGCCGGCATCCTGCAGCGCCTCGAAACGCCGCGCGCATGGCGTCGTCGACAGGCCGATCTCCTGCGCCAGTTCGGAGACGGGCTTGCGGCCGTCGCGCTGCAGGACATCGAGCATCTTGATCTCGAAATCGTCGAATTGAGGCATTTTCCCTCCTCCCATGCGGATTGGGAGTGAATGCTATCTCGAATATTGCCGGAGCGCCATCATCAAAACCAAATTACCTCGGCAAATCCGGTTACGCTTCGGTCAGGTCAGCCATTGATGATTTGCGAGGAGAAAATCATGACGACGATGAGCGTTGCCGAATATGCCCGCGACTGTGCGGCGCAAGGGTTGCGTGGCGACTATTCGGTCTGCCGTTCCGATTTCACCGTGGCGCAGGGCTACGATTACAGCGCCGAGGAACAGGCGGTGTGGCGCACTTTGTGTGACCGCCAGACCAAACTGACGCGCAAGCTCGCCCATCATTCCTATCTCGACGGTGTCGAAAAACTCGGCCTGCTCGACCGCATTCCCGATTTCGAGGATGTCAGCGCCAAGCTGCGCAAGCTGACCGGCTGGGAAATCGTCGCCGTGCCGGGTCTCATTCCGGCTGCCCCCTTCTTCGATCATCTCGCCAACCGCCGCTTCCCGGTCACCAACTGGCTCAGGACCAGGCAGGAGCTCGACTACATCGTCGAGCCGGACATGTTCCACGATTTCTTCGGTCACGTGCCGGTGCTGTCGCAGCCGGTGTTCGCCGACTTCATGCAGATGTATGGCAAGAAGGCCGGCGACATCATCGCGCTCGGCGGTGACGAGATGATCACCCGGCTCTACTGGTACACGGCCGAATACGGCCTGATGCAGGAGGCCGGCCAGCCGCTGAAGGCTTTTGGCGCCGGCCTGATGTCGTCCTTTACCGAACTGCAGTTCGCTGTCGACAGCAAGGACGCCCACCATGTGCCCTTCGATCTCGAAACGGTGATGCGCACCGGCTACGAGATCGACAAGTTCCAGCGCGCCTATTTCGTGCTGCCGTCCTTCGACGCCTTGCGCGGCGCCTTCCAGACCGCTGATTTCGTGTCTATCGTCGCGCGACGCAAGGGTCAGCCGGCGCTCGACCCGGCGACGGTTTAGTAAATTCGGCACCGGTGGTTAAGGCGCGTCGCATGAATCCGCTTCAACGCGACGCGCTTTGGACGCTTTGATCCCGCTGGGCTATTGCATGGCGGCGGGGTTCATCCACAGGAACTCCCAGACGTTGCCGTCGGGGTCTTCGATGTGGCGGTTGAACATGAAACCGAGATCCTGAGCTGGATTGGGATCAGCGCGGCCGCCGGCCGCCACACCTTTCTCGATGACGGCATTGACCTCGTCCTTGCTGTCGGTGGTGAGCGCGATCAGCATCTGGCTGTCACGCTTGGGGTCGCCGATCTGGCGCGTCGTGAACTGGCTGTAGTGCCCATGCGTCAGCAACATGACCCCGATCGAGTCGGAGAACATGATCGAACTGGCCTGGTCGTTCGAGAACTGCGGATTCAGCGTGCCCCCGATCGCGAGATAGAACTTGGTCGCTGCCTGCAGATCGCGCACCGGTAGATTGACGAAGATCATTTTGCTCATCGGCTTAAGCCCTGCTTTCGTTGACGGGTACTAGTCAGTCTAGTACTGTGGTTGTGACTATCATGCGGGAACGGTACCGTCTAGTACTGGCCAGGAGGATTCCATGGAAATCGACGGTGAGACCAGATCAGCCCGCAAGGATCGTGAAATCATCCAGGCGGCCACGGCGGCGTTCATCGGCAAGGGCTATGACGGGACCAGCATGGAGGAAATCGCCACCAAAGCGGGGGCTTCCAAGCAGACCGTCTACAAGCATTTCTCCGACAAGGAGACGCTGTTCGGCGAAGTCGTTCTGGCAACCGCTAGCCAGGCCAACGATATCATCGAGTCGGTGACGACGCTGCTTTCCGAGGCGAAATTCATGGAGGGCGGCCTGCAGCAGCTTGCTCGATGTTTGATAATGACGCTCATGGATGAAGAGCTGTTGAAGCTGCGGCGCTTGATTATCGCCAATGCGGATCGAATGCCGCAGCTTGGCCGCAGTTGGTACGAAAAGGGTTTTGAGCGCATGCTAGGCTCGATGGCGTCCTGCTTTCAAAAGCTCACCAGTCGCGGACTGATACAAACTAGCGACCCCCATCTGGCAGCCAGCCATTTTTTTGGAATGCTTCTTTGGATCCCCATGAACGAGGCCATGTTCACGGGAAGCAACCGGCGTTCCAAGGCCGAACTTGAACGGCACGCGGATGCCTCGGTGGAGGCGTTTCTTGTCGCCTATGGGGTCCAGCCGAAATAGTCTCGTTGCCTGCCGACATTTGCGGTAACGCCGCGAACACATCGCATCCCTATCGCCCGGGGCTATCCGATCCTTCGGCCTTCAGCCGCGCAAGCTGGGCGCGCTGCAGGTCGAGCGCGGCGTTGACGAAGCGCGATATGGTCGCGAGTTCGGCGTCGCTGAAGGTGGCGATGACCTTCTCGCCCTCCCGCGCGATGGCGCCGTAATAGCGCTCCGACAGCTCTCGCGTCGCCTCGGTCGCCTCGATCACCACCTTGCGCCTGTCCTCGAGGCTGCGCGTGCGCGTCAGCAGGCCGCGCGCCTCCAGCCGGTCGATCAGCGCCGTCACCGCGGCCGGGGTCAGCCCGGTCGCGGCGGCGACCGCGCCGGCCGATTGCGGGCCGCCATAAAGCAGTCCGATGCAATGGCGCTCGGCCATGTTCAGCCCGAGCTTCGTCCCCACCGCTTCGTCATAGGCCTGCGCCGCGTCCTGCCACTGCATGATGGCAAGGCCGATCGCCCTCGTCATGGCGTCGCGATTGTCGCTTGACGAATTTACTTCGATCATCTAATCATCAATCCGTCTAACATTTAGACTATTACAGCAATATGCGGCTCTGGCTCGGACAAGGCAAGAGCGAGCCGCCGACCAGGAGTGAAAAATGAGCTTGATTCAACAGCGGCCGCCCCTCTCGCACGACGACGAGTTCAAATACGCCAAGCTGGCGATGGAATGGTATGGCTGGGGCTCTCCCATCGGCCTCGGCATCCTGCTTGTGGCGCTTGCAGCCGCGGCCGTGCTGGTGCGCATCGCCATCTACGGCCTGTAACGATGGCCGTCACCACCCCCTCGGCATTGCCGGTCGCCATCATTGGCGCCGGCGTTGCCGGGCTGGCCCTTGCCGTCATGCTTCGCCGGCAAGGGCTTGCCGTCTGCCTGTTCGAGGCACGATCGCGCGAGGCGTTGAGCGAGGGCGCGTTCCTCACTTTGGCGCCCAACGGCATCAATGCCTTGCGCGCGCTTGGGCTTGCCGAGCGCGTCAGCGCGGTCGGCATTCCGACACTTGGATTCGAGATCATGAACGCCGCCGGGCGCCGTCTCATCCATCTCGACGAGCGGCAGTCGATGCGCGTCGCCGGCGCCGAAAGCGTGACGTTGCGGCGCTCGGACCTGCTGGGCGCGCTGCTGGACGAGGCTGTGGCGCTTGGCGCCGACATCTGTTTTGGCCATGCGCTTGCCGACATCGAAGATCAGCCGGAGGGTGTGCGTCTTGCCTTCGGCAACGGCGCTACGGTCGATGCCGCCTGGCTGGCTGGTTGCGATGGTGTCTGGTCGCGCGTCCGCCGCCTCTGTTTTCCGGCCTCCCCGGATCCAGTCTACACCGGGTTGACCGGCGTCGGCGGTGTGGCGGAACTGCCCTTTGTCGCGCCGACCGAAGGCCTGATGCATATGGTGTTCGGCAAGAAAGCCTTCTTTGGCTACATGAAACCAGGAGACGGGCCGGTACTATGGTTCTCGTCCTTCCCGCTGGACGAGGATGCTGCCCTGGCGAGACCCGATCCCGTCCATCTGGCGGCAACCGTTCGCCGGTTGCATGCCGGCGACCCCAGGACGATCCGCCAGATCGTCGACACCATCACGCAAATCCCGCGCACCTATCCGGTGTTCGACATGCTGCATCTGCCGCAATGGCACACTGGCCGGGTGGTTCTGCTGGGCGATGCCGCGCACGCCGTCTCGCCGCATTCCGGGCAGGGCGCGTCGATGGCCATCGAGGATGCCGTGGTGCTGGCCGCGTGCCTTGATGCGACACCGTTGCCGACGCAGGCTTTCGCCGCCTTTCAGGCGCTGCGCCAGGACCGCGTCGAACACATCGTCAAGGTCAGCCGGCGTATCGGCTCGCAAAAGCAGGTGAAGGGTCGCGTCGCTCTGTTCCTGCGCGACCTGATGCTGCCGTTCTTCATCCGCTTCGGCTCCGGCACGACGCGCGCCATGACGCGTTACCGTGCCGACCTGGCGCCGCTCGACAAGCCGCTGATCTGACCGGCAACCGCGCCGCCCATCACGGGCGCGGAAATCTAACTCTTGTTGTGACGCAATTCCGGACGGAAAACCGTTTCACACTTTTCCTGGAATTGCTCTAACCGCTCGGACGGAGACCACCTTGCTCAGATGATCGCCCAGCCGGCAGGCCAGCGCGGTGATCGTCGTCGTCGGGTTGGCTTGACCCGAGGTGCAGAACACCGAGGAGCCGCCAACATAGAGATTGTCCATGCCGTGCACCTTGCAGTTGGCGTCCACCACGCTCCTGGTCACGTCGGTGCCCATGCGCGTGCCACCCATGTGATGGTGCCCCGCAGTCTCCTCGTTGGTCGGATAATCCTCGCCATTGGCAATCCAGTCCATGAGGCGAACACGGCCGAGATCCTTCTCGATCAGTGTCGTGCCGAACAGCTTCAGGCCTTCGACCAGCGTGCGGCGTTCGAGCGCGGATTTCTTCCAGTGCAGCTCGATGCGCGGCACGCCGGCATGATCGACATCGGTCTTTGACAGTTCGATCTGGTTGGACGCCAGCGGCGCCTGTTCCCAGGCGACGTAGAGTTGTGCAGCACAGCGCAGGTTCTGGCTGAGCTGATAGGCGACCCATTCGGCCATGTCGGGCGCCGTGCAGGCGAGGTCGGCAATCACATGCTTGACGCCGGCATAGGGCGTCTCGATCAGCCTGATGCCGAAATTCATTATCTGCAGGCGCTCCATCGCGGCAAGCGTCGGCGAGAAGAAGGCCTCGTTGACGGCATCGACCTCGAACTCGCTGTAATCGGCCAGGATGGCATTGCCGCCCTCGAAGGTCGGATGCTCCATCCAGTAGCGGCCAAGTGCCGTGGCGTTCGGAACGACGCCGCCGTTGGAGCGCTGGTTCGACCACAGCAGCAGCCGCGAATTCTCCAGCCCGCCGGTGCAGACGATGAAGTAGTCGGCGCTGAACGAGCCGGCATCCTGGCCGTTGGACCACAATCTGGCGCCGGTCACCCGTTTGCCGTCGCCGGCGAGCTCGGTGGCGTAGGTGTTGAGCACGACGGCGATGTTGCGGCTCGTGTCCAGTTCGTCGGCGAATTTTTCGGCAAAGCGCACCGCCGGGCTCTTGATCAGCTGCACCCAGCGTATGTCGTCCGAGATCGGCACATCAGGCCGGAAATCGGGAAGTTCAAGAATATCGTGCACCTCGGGCAGATAGGGCTCGATGTCGGCGCGGCGGATCGGCCAGCCGGTGTCGGGCGCCCAGGCCTTCGGCTCGAAATCCTGCTTGTCGAGCACGCGGCACCAGCCCGCCCAGTGGTTGGAGCTGCCGCCCATGTACCGCAGCCGGGTGATGTCGAGGTCGAAATAGAAATCGCCGACCGTGGTGCCGCGGTAAAAATCCTGCGACTCGTCGCTGAAGTCCCGCGAGCCGGCCTCCAGCACCACGACCGGGATGCCGGCAGCACCCAGCTTGCGGGCAATGGTGGTGCCGGCCGGGCCGGAACCGAGGATGCAGACCTTGGGTTTGAAGTTGGCGGCGCGATACGCCTCATAGCTGTCGAAGATCATGCCAGGTCGCTCCGCTTCAGGATCCAGCCATTGACCTCGACGATCTCATTCGGGTCGGCCCGGGATGGACCGGCCCGTGATGGATCGGAATGCGCGGCATTGGCCTCAGGCAGTTTGCGGAACACGGACAGGGCAGGCAGGGCGATCAGCGCCCGCACCAGCGTGCGGCGCGACATTTTTTTGAAGAAACTCATGACAGGTCTCTCTTGCAGGGGCTTCGATGCGCGCATGACATTCCCCGAATGGCACACGCATCGTCACAGAGGCCAGTATCGTGCCAAGCCTGGTCTCAAGGCAGTGAAAAGACGGCCAAGCGGCACAACCGAATGCAAACAGAGTTAGAAATTCCTTAACGGGCAGGGTGTGCCGGACCGGCCGGCTCACGCGGCCGCGGAAATGTCCGTATCGAGGATCGTCAGGTTGCGACCGCGATGCTTGGCCTGGTAGAGGCGCCGGTCCGCGGCGCGCATCAGGTCCGATACGTTGACATCCTCGCCGCAGACGGTGCCGCCGATGCTGACGGTCAACGGGATGGTCCGTTCGTCGACCGGCCGGAAGCGGATCAGCTCGACCTCGCGGCGGATGCGCTCGGCGACGCGTTTGGCCTCTTGCTCGGTGGCTCCGGTAAGAAACGCGCCGAACTCCTCGCCGCCGATGCGGCCAAGCACATCGCCGCTGCGCACGCCGCGCTCGATGGCGCTGGCGATCAACAGCAGCGCGTCGTCACCGGTCAGGTGGCCGAAATTGTCGTTGATCTTCTTGAAATGATCGGCGTCGATGATCAGCAGCGCGCCGCGGTCGGACTTGCGCCGCGAGCCGTCCAGCGCGGCAAAGAAACTTTCCCGGTTGAGCATTCCGGTCATGTCGTCGCGGCTCGCCTTCTCCGCCAGGCGGCGGTGTGCGGCGGCAAGCTGGGCGTGTGCCCGGGCAAGTTCGCGGTGCGCGTTTTTCAACCTGTCGCTCTGCCAGAAGGTGCTGGCGCAGGCCACCCATGCAAGCACCAGCGGACAGAGCGTGGAGGTCAGCCAGATCGTCCGGTTGATCGGGAACCCCAGGGCCGGAACGATGATCAGCGTCAGAAGAAGCGAGGCGGCGACGGAGGCGAAAGCGATAGCGGCGGATTTCAGAATGACGATGTTCATCGCGGGCTCCCCACAGGACTGTCTCTGTGCCAGCAAGCCCTGAAGGCCACCTTTCCCGGGTGCTTAAAATTTGAATCGTGGGGCCTTTTCTGCCACTAAAAGCGCGTGGAAGTTGTGGATAAAGTCCCTTTCAGATTCCTCGTTTCATGCCATAAGGAGCGCATGACCACGCTGCCCGATCCCGCCCGCTTCGCCCATGTCACCGACTGGGTGTTTGACCTCGACAACACGCTCTATCCGCATCATTCGAATCTGTTCTCGCAGATCGACGTCAAGATGACCGCCTATGTCGGGGAACTGCTGGCGCTGCCGCGTGACGAGGCGCGCAAGCTGCAGAAGGAGCTCTATCTCGAATATGGCACGACGCTGAATGGGCTGATGACGCGCCACGGCATCGACCCCGACGACTTTCTCGAGAAGGTGCATGACATCGACTATTCATGGCTCGTGCCCGACCCTGTTCTCGGCACCGCCATCCGCCAGCTTCCCGGCCGCAAGTTCATCTTCACCAATGGCGATCGCAGGCACGCCGAGCGCACCGCGCGCCAGCTCGGCATCCTCGACCATTTTGACGACATCTTCGATATCGTCGCCGCCGGCCTCAATCCCAAGCCCGCGCGCCAGACCTACGAGAAATTCGCCGCACTGCATGCCGTCACCGGCCACAATGCGGTGATGTTCGAGGATCTCGCCCGCAACCTGGAGGTGCCGAAGTCGCTGGGCATGACCACCGTACTCGTGGTGCCGCGCAATTTCGAACCGACCTTTGCCGAGATCTGGGAGCGCGACCCCGCGCAGGAGGATGACGTCGACTATGTCACCGACGATCTCGCGGGGTTTCTGACTGCGATTGTGGAGGGGGTAGAGGAATTGAAGAACTGAGGAATTGAAGAACTGGAGATTAGAGGAACGATCCGGCCCTCAATTCTTCAATTCCCCAGTTCCTCAGTTCTCCGCCTATTCCCCTAACTTGTAGAACCGGCTGATGATCCCCCAGGCCTCATCCGCGGTGTCGACGAAATCGATGATGTCCTGGTCGCCGGGGCTGATTGTGCCTTGCTCGGCGAGGAAATCGAGGTCGATCGCCCGCTTCCAGAACGACTTGCCGAACAGGATCACCGGCACGCGCTCCATGCGACCGGTCTGGATCAAGGTCAGCGTCTCGAAGAACTCGTCCATCGTGCCGAAGCCGCCGGGAAACACCGCCACCGCCTTGGCGCGCATGACGAAATGCATCTTGCGGATGGCGAAATAGTGGAAGTTGAAACACAGCTCCGGCGTCACATAGATGTTCGGCGCCTGCTCGTGCGGCAGCACGATGTTGAGCCCGATCGATGGCGCGCCGACATCGTCGGCGCCGCGATTTCCCGCCTCCATCACGCCGGGGCCGCCGCCGGTCACCACGACATATTCGCGGTAGTATGAGGCGGCCGACTGCTGCGAGCACAGGCGAGCGAATTTGCGCGCCTCCTCGTAATATTTGCTGTTTTGCTCGAGGTTCTTCTTCTGCGTCTCGTTCTTGGCGGCCCAGGCCTCGCCGCCGGGTTCCGGCAGGCGCGCGCCGCCAAACAGGATCACCGTCGAACGGATACCACGCTCGGCCAGGATCATTTCCGGCTTCAGCAGTTCAAGCTGCAGGCGCACCGCGCGCAATTCGCGCCGCGTCATGAAGTCGGGATCGTTCCAGGCAAGCCGATAGGTCTCGGCCCGCGTCTGCGGCGTGTCCGGCACGCTTTTCGACCGCTCCAGATCCTCGTCCGAATGCGGCAGCGGCGTCCACCCCGCCTTTTCCATAGGTGTCATCAAATTACCCGTCCAAATTTCCTTGACTGCGCCGTCCCATGACGCAGGCGCGATTGACCCCCCTTGAGCCTTAACATAAGCAGGTTCCGCAAAAGTGTCGGCGGTTTTGCGACAAGAACCTGCTACATGCAAAGACCCGGGCAGGCAAAGCCTGCCAGGGGTCCGCGCGACTTTCAAAACAGGTTAAGGCTCAGGCCCTTAACAGCTTGGTAATGGAGCGAATTCATGTCGAAGCCCGATCTGGCGAGCCTCGAAAAGACCATCGAGAAGGCCTTCGAGGAGCGCGACACGATTTCGACCGCGACCCGCGGCGAAGCGCGCGACGCCATCCAGTCGGCGCTCGACCTGCTCGATCACGGCACCGTCCGCGTCGCCGAGCGCCAGGCGGACGGCAAGTGGCATGTCAATCAGTGGCTGAAGAAGGCGGTGCTGCTGTCGTTCCGGCTCAACCCGATGGAGATCATCAAGGGTGGTCCGGGTGAGGCCGTGTGGTGGGACAAGGTACCGTCCAAGTTCGATGGCTGGAGCGCCGTCGATTTCGAGAAGGCGGGTTTCCGCGCCGTACCATCGTCGATCGTGCGCCGTTCGGCCTATGTCGCGCCGGGCGCCGTGCTGATGCCGTCCTTCGTCAATGTCGGCGCTTATGTCGATACGGGCACCATGGTCGACACCTGGGCTTCGGTTGGTTCCTGCGCCCAGATCGGCAAGAACGTCCATCTGTCGGGCGGCGTCGGCATCGGCGGCGTGCTGGAGCCGATGCAGGCCGGCCCCACCATCATCGAGGACAATTGCTTCATCGGCGCGCGTTCGGAAGTCGTCGAGGGTTGCATCGTGCGCGAAGGCTCGGTGCTCGGCATGGGCGTCTTCATCGGCCAGTCGACCAAGATCGTCGACCGCGCCACCGGCGAGGTCTTCTATGGCGAAGTGCCGCCAAATTCCGTCGTCGTCGCCGGCTCGATGCCCGGCAAGCCGTTTCCAAACAACGAGCCCGGCCCCAGCCTCTACTGCGCCGTCATCGTCAAGCGGGTCGACGCCAAGACCCGCTCGAAGACCTCGATCAACGAATTGCTGCGCGATTGATCTTTCCGCAAAGCGGGCGCACCTTCCGCCAGCGCGACAATCCGTCGCGCTGGTTCAACATGGAGGGGTGACATGGACTGGAAATATCTGCTGACCAGCTATGAGGGTCGCATCAATCGCGCCAAATTCTGGGCTTGCGTGGGCGTCATTTTCGTTGGCGCGGTGATCGCGATGATCCTCGACAACATACTGGGCACGACATTCAACCAGATGCCTTACGGCTTTATCTATGTGCTTTACTCGCTCGCCATGCTCTATTCGATCTTCGCAGTCTACGCCAAGCGCTGGCATGATCGAGGCAAGTCCGGCTGGTGGACCTTGATCATCCTGGTGCCTTTTATCGGCGCGATCTGGTTTCTGGTGGAATGCGGCATTCTCGAAGGCGCCAAGGGTGCCAATCAATACGGACCGGACCCGCTTGCCTGACAGTTCAAATCTTTCCTGGCTTTTCTTCAAGACATCGGGCCGCGTCAGCCGCGCGGCCTATTTTCTTGGCGGGCTGCTGGTCGCCATCATCCAGGCGTTCCCGCTCTACCGCTTCACACTGGTGCCGGAAGGCTCGGCCGAGAGCAACATGTGGTCGTTCATCTTCTTCATCGCCTTCATTGCCTCGCTATGGTCGAACATCGTGCTGGCGGTGAAACGCCTGCACGACCTCGACAAGCCGGGCATTGCCGCACTGATCCTGTTCGTGCCGGTCGTCTCGATCGTCGCCTTTCTTGTTTTGTGCCTGTTTCCAGGGCAGCCTGGGCCCAACCGCTATGGCCGGCGCACCAACGAGCCGTCGCAACCCTGAGGACCGATCGGACATGCGCTACCGCACGCTTGATCCGAAACTGATCATCGACACCGCCGAACGGCTTGAGGAGCGCGTAACAGAACGGTTTCCCCAGGCCGGACTGCGTGGCGTCGCCGCCGAACTGGTGTCGCTGTCGCGCGATCTCGCCAAGGCGGCTCAGGCGCTCGAAGCGCCGATCTGGTGGCTGCGCGGGCTGATCATCGCCGCCGTCGTCGCCGGCGCGCTGATCTTCCTGTTCGTCGGCACCATCCTGCCGCTCATTCACATCTCCCAGGCCGACGATGCGGTGCAATCGGTGCAAGGCATCGAGGCCACGATCAACATGATCATCCTTGCCGTGCTCGGCCTGTTGGCGCTGATCCGCACCGAGGAGCGCATCAAGCGCAAGCGGGTGTTTCGCCAGCTGCACGGCCTGCGCTCGCTGATCCATGTCATCGACATGCACCAGCTGACCAAGGATCCGGCGGCGCTTTCGGCCAATTTCAAGCCGACGGCGCATTCGCCGGCTCGCATCACCAATGCCGCCGATCTGGCGCGTTACCTCGACTATTGCTCTGAAATGCTGTCGATCACCGGCAAGATCGCAGCGCTGTTCGCGCAGTCGGTCAATGATGACGTCGTCATCGACGGCGTCAACGATATCGAGAACCTGGCGTCCAACCTGTCGCGCAAGATCTGGCAGAAGATCACGCTGATCGAGCGCCACCCGGCGGCGCAACCTGTTCCGGCGCCAGGCCCGGCGAACCCAGCCGCGCCGCTTCCGCCGCGCGCACCAAAGCGGTAACGCTTTTCAAGAGCGGCGCCGGCGTACCCGTTTTTTCAGCAAGGCCGATCACCGCCCCCTGCAGCTCGCCGATTTCTGTCGGCCGGCCGCGCTGCAGATCGTCCCACATCGACGAGCGGGCCTCGGGGTCGATCGCCAGCATGCGCCGCGCCAGCAGTTTGAACAGCCAGTCCGGCAGCCGGAGCAACTTCGGCAGCAGCGCCGGCCGCAGCCCGGCGATCCGCGCCGGCTCGATGCCGGAGGCTTTCATCGCCAGCAAGGCCTCGTCGATCTGGCCGGCCAGGATCAGCCGCCAGCGGCGATCGGCGAGTTCGCTCGCCAGCGGCAGGCCTGACAGCGCCACCAGCGCGTTGTTCAAATTCATCAGCAGCTTGCCCCACAGCACCGCCTTCATGTCGGCATGGGCCTCGACAGCGAATCCTTCAACGGTGAGAAGGCGGACCAGGCCGGCGTCGCCGTCCCCGATCATCACCTTGCCGTCGCTGGCGCGGTGGACGCGCAGCGGCAGGTCGCCGTCGGGCGATTGCACCACATTGAACGGCACCATGCCGGCCAGAACGGTTCGCTGGCCAAGCCCGGCGCGCAGCCTGTCGGCATTGTCGACGCCGTTCTGCAGGCTGACCACCACCGCATCGGGGCGGGCATGGGCCTTGATCAGGGCCGCCATCTCCTGCGTAGCGCCGCTCTTGGCGGTGACCAGGATCAGGTCCGCTTCGGGCAAGGCGGCGGACGGATCGGCGGTGATTTCGAGCCCGTCCGGCTTGATCAGGCGATCGCGTCCTTCAAGGTCGCTGATGCGCAATCCGCCCTGCCGCAGCGCGGCCTCGATGCGCGGTCGGGCCAGCAGAATCACCTGCCGCCCGGCAAGCGCCAGGCAGCCGCCGACATAGCAGCCGATGATGCCGGCACCGGCAATGACGATCCTCTTTTCACCGTCTGCCATCTCTTGCTCCGCACCGGCCCGACTATACGACATGAAAACCATAATGTCGGCGGCATCGTCTGCCATGGCCCTGGCCTCTATGTCTGGCCGTGACAGGCGTTCCGCTTTCGACTATCGCTTTTGCCATGACGCTGCCGACCGATCCCGCCGAAAACCTTGCCGCCCTCATCCGTTGCGCCTCGGTGACACCCGCCGAAGGCGGTGCGCTGAGCGCGTTGGAAACGATGCTGAAACCGGTCGGCTTCCTGGTTGACCGGCCGGTGTTTTCGGAAGACGGCACGCCCGACATCGAGAACCTCTACGCAAGGCGGTCCGGCAACGGCCCGCATCTGATGTTCGCCGGCCATACCGATGTCGTGCCGGTCGGCGACGAAGCCGCCTGGACGCATCCGCCTTTCGCCGCCGAGATCGCCAATGGCGAGATGTATGGCCGTGGCGCGGTCGACATGAAGGGCGGCATTGCCTGTTTCATCGCTGCCGTGGCGCGCCATGTCGAGACGCATGGCGGCCCCAAGGGCTCGGTCTCGCTGCTGATCACCGGCGACGAGGAAGGCCCGGCCATCAACGGCACCGTCAAGCTGCTCGAATGGGCGGCTTCCAAAGGCGAGAAATGGGATGCCTCGATCGTCGGCGAACCGACCAACCCGGATGCGCTCGGCGACATGATCAAGATCGGCCGCCGTGGCTCGATGTCCGGTTCGGTTACCGTCAATGGCCGCCAGGGCCATGCCGCCTATCCGCAGCTTGCCGACAATCCGGTGCGCGGCCTAATGGGCCTGGTCGACGCCTTGCTGCATCCCGTCTTTGACAAGGGCACGAAGGATTTCCAGCCGACCAATCTGGAGGTCACCTCCATCGATGTCGGCAACCCGGCCACCAATGTCATTCCGGCCAAGGCCACCGCGACCTTCAACATCCGCTTCAACGACACGTGGACGGCTGAGACCGTGCAGGCCGAAATCCACAACCGCCTCGACCAGGCGGCGAAGCGCAAGAAATACCGGCCGGGCAAGAAGACGCCGGTCGACTATGATCTCATCTGGCGCGACCGGCCAAGCCATGTCTTCCTGACCCGCGACGACAAGTTGGTCGACACGCTTGCAGGCTCGATCAAGGCGGCGGTCGGCAAGCAGCCGACGCTGTCGACCTCCGGCGGCACATCGGATGCGCGCTTCATCAAGGATTACTGCCCGGTGGTCGAGTTCGGCCTGGTCGGCAAGACCATGCACATGGTCGACGAGCGCGTCGCCATCGCCGATCTCGAAACGCTGACGCGGATCTACCAGCGCTTCATCGAAGACTGGTTCGGACAGGGCTGAGCAGCATGCTTACGGCGGACGAGACCCAAGCTTCGCTGACCGGCGCCTGGCGACTGATGCTCGGCAAGACCGACGGCCTGCGCCTGCTCGACCTTTCGGCCGACGGCTTCTGGAATTCCTTTTTCGCCATCGTCGTTGCCGCGCCGGCGCTGATCGTCGGCTGGGTCGGCATCGCCAACGAGATCGGCGATCCCGACGCCTTCGTCGGCCGTTTCGGCATGCTGATGCGCCTGGCGACGGTCGATATCGGTTCCTGGGTGCTGCCGCTGATCGCGCTCGCTCTGGTCGCGCCGCGCGCTGGCATTGGCGGGCGCTTCGTCCACTATGTCGTCGCCAGCAACTGGGCCTCGGCCATCACCGCTTGGCTGATGCTGCCTTCGGCGCTGATCAGGCTTTTCCTGTCCTCGGCGAGCCAGGTCTCAAGCCTTGTGTCGCTGCTGCTGTTTGCCCTGTCGATGGGGCTGACCTGGCGCATGACCAACGCCACGATCGGCAAGGGCCCGGCAGTCGGCACCGCCGTTTTCGCCGGCATGTTCATCGCTTCGTTATTGGTGCTGTTCGGGTTGCAGATGCTGCTTGGCATCACCGTCCCCGACGATATCGGGGCTCAGAGCCTTTCCGGACTGTCCCCGGGGTAAAACCTCCAAACTCTATTCGGATAGAGCCTTCGTCTCTATTCCGAATAAAGCCTCCGGACTTTATTCAGGGATAATCGACGCCAATGAGAAAAAGCCCGTCGGGCGGCGCCACCTGGCCGCAGGCGGCGCGGTCGCGTGCTTCGAGCGCCGCCTTGAGGTCGGCCTCGGTCCAGCCGCCATCGCCGACGCGCTTGAGCGAGCCGACCATGGAGCGCACCTGATTGTGCAGGAAAGAGCGCGCCGAAGCCCTCACTTCGATCAGGTCACCGTGCCGGCTCACATCGAGCCGCTCCAGCGTCCGGACCGGACTGTTGGCCTGGCACTGGGTCGAACGGAAGGTGGTGAAGTCATGCCGGCCAAGCAGGATCTTCGCCGCGTCATGCATGGCGCCGGCGTCGAGCCGCTTAGGCACCCACCACACCTTGCCCTTGTCCAGGGCCGCGGGCGCGCGGCGGTTGAGGATGCGGTAGAGATAGTGCCGGCCGGTGGCCGAGAAGCGCGCGTCGAAATCGTCCGGGACGATTGTCGCCTTGAGGATGGCGACATGCGCGCCGGCCGCCTGCAGATGGGCGTTGACGGCGTCGCGCACCTTGTCTTCGGGCCATGCCTTGGCAAGGTCGACATGCGCCACCTGGGCGGTCGCATGCACGCCGGCATCGGTGCGGCCGGCGGCGCGCAGCCGCACCGCCTCGCCGCAGAATTTCTCGATCGCCTGCTCGATCACCTGCTGCACCGAAGGCTGATCGGCCTGGTGCTGCCAGCCGGCAAACAGGCTGCCGTCATATTCGATGTCGAGGCGAAAACGCGGCATGCCGGGCGGCTATACGCTCTTGCCTAGGCGGCGAGAGCGGTGAAGGCCGAGGCGTAGACCAACTTGCCGGCCTCCGGAGCGTCGCCCCAGGTCAGCGCCTGCAGCGCCTCGCCTTGGTATTCGCTCTCGAACTTTTCGGCACGCGCATGGCTGTAGCCGAAACGGCCGTAATAGGCCGGGTCGCCCAGAACCACGGCCAGCGTCTCGCCGGCGTCCCTGAGACGGATATGCGCCTCGCGGATCAGTGCGCCGCCGATGCCGCTGCCATGGAACGAAGGTTCCACCGCCAGCGGCGCCAGCGCCACGGCCGCAAAGCTCTTGCCGCCGGTCTGGACGTACAGCCGCGAAAACAGGATGTGGCCGACGACCTGGCCGTCTTCTTCCGCCACCAGTTCGACGACGGCGTCGCCGCCGGTGACCAGCGCGTCGACCAGCCCGGCCTCCGCCTGCTGGCCGAAAGCGTGTTCCTCGACGAGGCGAATGGCCTCGCGATCCCGCGGCGTCGCCGCGCGTATCGACATCATGCTCATGAGAACTTCATTCCTTTTACGATCTTGGCTCCGCGCAGGAATTCCGACGCGGCGGCGGGCTTTCCGCCCGCACGTTGAACTTCGACCAGCCTGACCGCGCCTGCCCCGCAGGCGACCGTCAGCCGGTCATCGAGAATTCCTCCCGACTCGCCCAAATCGTCCGGAAGCGACAAGCCTTCGGACAGCGTCGAGCGAAGCAGTTTCAGCCGTTCCATCCGGCCGCCAATGTCAATTTCGGACCAGGCGCCGGGAAAGGGCGACAGGCCACGAAGGTGGTTGTGGACCTCGGCCGCAGGCCGCGTCCAGTCCACATGCGTCTCGGATTTATCGATTTTTCTGGCGTAAGTCACCCCTTCCGCCGCTTGCGCGGTAAATGTCAGGGTGTTTCTTTCCAGCCGCGCCAGCGCTTCCGCCATCAGGGCAGCACCGACACTCATCAACCGATCATGCAGATCGCCGGCTGTCATATCGGGTTCGATGGCGCATTTTTCAAGCAATCCCACCGGTCCGGTGTCCAGGCCCTCTTCCATGCGCATCACCATCATGCCGCTTTCCAGGTCTCCAGCCATGATGGCGCGCTGGATGGGGGCGGCACCGCGCCAGCGCGGCAAAAGCGACGCATGGCCGTTTATGCAGCCAAGCCGGGGGGCGTCGAGTATGGCCTTCGGCAGCAGCAAACCATAGGCGACGACCACGGCGATATCGGCCCGCAGGTCGCTGAAAGCGGCTTGCTCGGCTTCGCCCTTGAGGGATGTTGGCGTCCGCACCTCGATGCTCAGCCGTTGGGCCTCGCGCTGCACCGGTGACGGCGTCAGTTCCAGCCCGCGCCGGCCGGCGGCCCGCGGCGGCTGCGTATAGACGGCCGAAATCTCATGTCCGGCTTCGGCGATGGCGCGTAGCGTCGGCACCGAAAACTCCGGCGTGCCCATGAAGATGACGCGAAGGGGCATTTTCCCCTATCCCACCAGCTTGCCCGGCGCCTTGTCCTTGGCGAGCTTCTTGAATTTCTTCACCACCATGTCGCGCTTGAGCTTCGAGATGTGGTCGATGAACAGCACGCCGTTGAGATGGTCGATCTCATGCTGCAGGCAGGTCGCCATCAGGCCCTCGGCCTCCATCTCCTGCAGCTTGCCGTCGCGGTCGAGGTATTTCACGCGCACGGAAGCCGGGCGTTCGACCTCGGCGTAATAGTCGGGGATCGACAGGCAGCCTTCCTCGTAGACGGAGCGCGCCTCGGCGCTGCTCAGCACCTCCGGGTTGATGAAGACATGCGGCGCCGGCGTTTCGTCTTCCTTGGCGAGGTCGATCACCAGCATGCGCACGGGCTCGCCGATCTGGATTGCCGCCAGCCCGATGCCGGGCGCGTCATACATGGTCGCCAGCATGTCGTCGGCCAGTTTGCGCAAAGGTGCGTCGACGCGTTCCACCGGCTTGGAAAGCTGGCGCAGGATGGGATCGGGAAGGATGATGAGCGGCTTGATCGGCATGGCGTCCCACGTAAGACGTCCAGCGAAAAGCGTCAACCGGGGCATCTAAGCCGTGTTCTTGTTTTGATCTGTGCGATCAGGCCGAATCGGCTATGCTGTCCACATGAATGATCTGAGTAGCATCCTTTCGCAGCCTGTCGCCCGGCTTGGCGCCTCGACAATCACGCTCGGCCACGCGCTGGCCTTCGGCGCCTTGCTGTTTCTCGGCCTGTTCGTGGCGCTGGTCATCGCGTTGTGGCGGTCGGCCAAGGCGCGCGCTGTCGCTGCCGCGGAAGCCGCCGACCATGCCCGCGACGCGGAGGCACGGATGGCCGGCATATTGCAAAGCCAGGCCGAAATGCAGGGCCGCATGGGCGCCATCGCCGAAGTGTTTGGGGCGCGTCAGGCCGAGCTGACGCAGTCGATCGGCCAGCGGCTCGACGCCATGACCGGCCGGCTCGGCCAGACCATGACCGAGCAGACCAAGTCCACGCATGAGAGCCTGGCCAAACTGCAGGAGCGGCTGGCGATCATCGATGTCGCGCAAGGCAATATCCAGTCGCTCGCCGGCCAGGTCGTGCAGCTGCAGGCGATCCTTTCCAACAAGCAGACGCGCGGCGCCTTCGGCCAGTCGCGTATGGAGGCGATTGTCGCCGACGGCCTGCCGATGGGCGCATACGAATTCCAGGCGACACTGTCGAATGGCAGCCGGCCGGATTGCCTGGTGAAGATGCCGAACGGCGCGCCGTCGTTGGCCATCGACGCCAAGTTTCCGCTGGAAGCCTGGAATGCCATCCGCGCCGCCGATGGCGCCGACCTGCAGAAGGTCGCCTCGCAGGCCTTCCGCCGCGACATCGAGATCCATGTCCGCGATATCTCGGAAAAATATCTGATCCAGGGCGAGACGCAGGACACCGCCTTCATGTTCGTGCCGTCGGAATCGGTGTTCGCCGAGATCCACGAGAATTTCGAGGCGATCGTTCACAAGGCGCACCGCGCCCGCGTCGTCATCGTCTCGCCATCGCTGCTGATGCTGTCGATCCAGGTCATCCAGGCGATCCTCAAGGATGCCCGCATGCGCGAACAGGCGCATCTGATCCAGGGCGAGGTGATCCGGCTGATGGAGGATGTCGCGCGTGTCGACGAGCGCGTGCGCAAACTGCAGGTCCATTTCGGCCAGTCGGCCAAGGACATCGACGACATCCTCGTCTCGACATCGAAGGTGACCAAGCGCGGCCAGAAGATCGAGGCGCTGGAGTTCGGCGTGCAGCCCGATGGCGATGCCACCCCGGAGACACCGTCACGGGCACCGGCCAAACTTGACCCCAGCCCGCGCGTTGCCGATTCAAAGACCGGGCAGCTCAGGCTGCGGGTCGTCGAAGGCGACGACTGAACCCGTTTCGACGCGGTGCGTTTTAGGCCACAGCCACGATGACATGTGCCTGAATTTTGGCAGCGACCGCACCGCTGCCATGTCTGGCCGCAATCGCGGCCGCGGCATAGTCCGTTGCGGCGTCGAGTTTGCCCGGATCCCGGCCCTCGATTTCGGTGCGGAGCACGGTTCCCTGGCAATAAGCAACGGCCGGAATGCGCGGCGAGGGCGCACGGCTTTGTTCGGCTCTCGTCTCGATCGCTACGCCGGAGAAACCTGCCTCGTCAAGGTCGCTGCGGATCAATGCCGTATCGTGGTAGCCGTGCGGCGTGCGGGCCAGAAAGCGTGGCGGATCGTTCGGAAAAATCCTGGCCAGGGCATTGGTCACATCATCGGCAAACACATTCTCTTCGATGCGATCCCAAACATTGAACAGAAAATGGCCGCCGGGCTTCAGCACCCGCCTTGCTTCGCGGTAGGCGGAGGGGCGGCTGGGAAAGAACATCGCGCCGAACTGGCAGCAAACCAGATCGAAGGCCGCATCTTCAAATGGCAGCGCCATGGCATCGGCCTGGCGCCATTGGATGCGACTGTCGGGCGCTTGACGCGAAGCGGCGTAGTCGAGCATCGGCTGGTTGAGGTCGGTCACGACATAGCTTGCGTCGGGGGAGAGTTTTGGCGCCAAGGCGCGGGTGACGACCCCGGTGCCCGCGGCGACCTCCAGGATGGCGCTGGGCGATAAGGACGCGGCTCTGCGTGCAAGGTCTGCGGCGAACGGCTCGAAAATCAACGGCACCATATAGCGGTCGTAATTTTCCGGGATCGAGCCGGCAAACAACTTGTCCGTTTCCAACATCGCTATCACCCGCCCGTTTGATGGCGAGCCAGGCTAGCACATAATTGCTTGTCTGGGCGGCTTTCGACCGAGAGGCAGCTGCTACTGCTCTTCCACGATCCTGGTGGCCTCGAATTCAGGCAGCCAGTGCAGCGCCGAGCGATGCCAGTATTGCGTCTGCGGGACCAGTTCGTCGCGCTGACGCGCCGTGCCGACCCGGATGCCGTAAACCTTTGGCCCGTCGCCGACCGACGTCGCATAGAGATGCGAACCGCACTCGCCGCAAAAGCCCTGGGCGCGCTTGGCGCCACTGGCTCCGGTCTTGATATACACCTTGGGTGTGCCCTTGGTGATCCGGTAGTTCTCCTCCGGCACCCGCACCGAGACGCGAAAGGCCGTGCCCGTCAGTTGCTGGCAGTCCGTGCAATGACAGATCGAGGTCTTGGCCGGGTCGACTTCCGCTTCGTAGGTGATGGCGCCGCAATGGCACCCGCCATCGATCTTCATGGTTGCTCCTCCAAAAATCCACTGACTGATCTTAGCGGAGCAAGGCGCCGGAGCAACGGTGCACCTCTGGTCCAGGACTAGTTGGACGCGGCTTCGATCAGCTTTCGCCGCTGCTCCCAGGTGCCTGTGGTCTGCGGCTTGACGAACAGCCGCGTGATCTCCGGCATCTCCTGTTTCAACCGGGCCTCGATGCGCTCGACACAGGCTTCGATCTCCGGCGCCGTCAGATGGTCCTCGAACTCGATGCTCAAGCCGGCAACGATCTCTTGCGGTCCCATGTGGACGGTCAGCACGCCGTTCGCCCGCTGCACCGCCGGATCCTGCTGGGCGATCGCCAGCACCTTTTCCTGCACCTCGAGTGAAGCCGGCTCACCGATGAGCAAGCCCTTGCTTTCACGGGCCAGGAAAATCGCCGTCGCGCCGAGGATCAGCCCGATGCCGATCGAGGCGGCGCCATCGAGCTCCGGCATCTCCAGCAGTTCCGCCGCCAATATGCCGGCAAAGGCGACGATCAGGCCGAGAAGCGCCGCACTGTCCTCGAACAGCACGGTATAGACGCTCGGATCCTTGCTCGATTGCACGGCCTGCAGCCAGCCCTGCTTGCCCTTCTGTTGGCGAAATTCCTTCAGCGCCACCATCCAGGAGCTGCCTTCGAACAGGAAGGACAGGCCGAGGACGATATAGTTCACCTTGACGTTGGCGACCGGTTCCGGCGCCATGATGTGGACGATGCCCTCATAGAGCGACACGCCGGCGCCCAGCGCGAAGACCAGCAGGGCAACGATGAAGCTCCAGAAGTAAAGTTCGCGGCCGTGGCCGAGCGGATGCGTGCGGTCGGCCGGGCGCGCGGCCCGGTGCATGCCGTAGAGCAGCAGGCCGCCATTGCCGGTATCGACCAGCGAATGCACGCCTTCCGACAGCATCGCCGAGCTGCCGGTGAAGAAGGCGGCGGCGAATTTGGTCAGCGCGATCGCCAGATTGCCGGCGAGCGCCGCGTAGATAACCGTTTTCGAGCCGCCATGCCCGGCCATGCAGTCTTGTCCCTTCAGGATAACCATTGTACCGGCCCTGCCGCCGAAGCTCCACAGGCAGCACAATGCGCGATCCGTCCAGCCGTTCAGACGGTTGAAGACTTGCGAGCAGGAACGCCTTCTATTCGACGATCTCGTCGGTCCACACCTTGAAGCCGGCAAGTGTCCCTGGTCCGAAAATATGGGTCAGCGGCACATCCGCCGCGTCGCGCCCGGAGGCGATCAGGATGCGGCCGATGCGCGGCGCATTGTTGCGCGGGTCGAAAGCGTGCCAGCGGCCGCCGAGATAGACCTCCATCCAGGCGCAGAAATCCATGCTCGACCACGGCTTCGGCATGCCGATATCGCTGATGTAGCCGGTGCAATAGCGTGTCGGGATGTTGAGCGCCCGGCAGAAGGTGACGGCGAGATGGGCGAAATCGCGGCACACGCCGCTCTGCTCGCGATAGGTTTCCGCCGCGGTGCGCGTCGGCCGTGCGTTGCCGTAGTTGAAGACGATGTGGTTGTGAACGAAATCGCACACCGCCTGCACGCGCGGGATGCCGAGCGGCGTATGGCCGAACAGCCGCCACGCTTCGCTGGCCAAAAGGTCGCTCTCGCAAAACCGGCTGGGCAGCAGGAACAGCAGCGTTTCCGCCGGCAGGTCGCGCACCTCGTGCTGCCAGGCCATCAGCTCGCTCATCTCGAATGTGCCGGGCGCGCGGATAACCGCATCGGTGCCGAATGTGAACCGGCCGGGCGGAGCCACGAAGCGGTTGCACCAATTGCCGAAACTGTCGCGGTAGCTTTCGATCGGCACTGGCGGGTTCGAGGTCAAAAAATCCGGGCGTTCGAGATCGGAGGCGCGAGAATAGTGGACATTGAGCATCGCGATAAGCGGCGTTTCCTGCGGGAAGTCGAAACTCATCTCGCAGCCAATGTGGATCCGCATTGTTGTCCTGACCGGCCTGCCCAGCGATCACCCGGCGAAAGCGCGGGTCGATGCTGCAGTGCGAAGATGAGAATGGCACGGACCGCCGTGGTTTACGAGCAAATTAGAAACCGGTTGAAAGCCGTCGACCCGCAGTCGCGACAGGCGCGCTGCCCCCTTGCAGCAAAGCGTTTCTCTTGTTTCACTCTGCATCTCGCAATTGGAGGAACGAATCATGGCTAAAGGTGCGATGAAGGCAGGCAAGGAAGCCCGCAAGCCGAAAAAGGATGCCAAGAAGCCGGCACCCGCTCCCGCCCTGAAGGCGCCGCCGGTCAAGGCGATGCGCATCAAGGAAAAGTAGGCCTCGGCGAGTCAGGCGCGGCGAAATCCCACCGGCGGCGTCAGACAATGCCGCCGGGTTGATCGGGCGTTTGGACAATCCTATATCTCAGGTGCGGGGACGACCCCGCGCCTCCCCGCAAATTCGGTCGGGACGACCCGCCACTATGGTCAGCATCTGAGGATCGGATTCCGTCTCCGGCCCGATGCTGGATGGAGCGTCCCCGATGTCATGGATTCTTCTGTTTTTCGCCGGCCTGTTCGAAATCGGCTGGGCGATCGGCCTCAAATACACCGATGGCTTCTCGAAACTGGTGCCGACGGTCCTGACCGTCGCCTCGATGATCGTCAGCCTTACTTTGCTTGGTCTGGCGCTGAAGGCGCTTCCCGTCGGCACCGCCTATGCGGTGTGGACCGGCATCGGCACCGTCGGCACGGCGCTGCTCGGCATCTGGCTGCTTGGGGAACCCGCCACCGCGATCCGGCTTGCCTGCATCGCGCTGATTGTCTGCGGCATTATGGGGCTGAAGTTCGCGGCCTGAATACGTCCGACTCCTCGGACTTGGCCCGAGGGGCGCGGCCGCTGGCACGATCTGCCTCGGAGACGCAAAACGCCCCCAGGGCCGCTGCAAGGCGACCCTGATTCTAGATTTCGAAGCTGGCCGCTAAGGCGTTAGCGGGCTGAGAAGCCTGGAGGCGTTCTGCCGGTGCGCTGCTTGCGCGCCGCATAGCGTGCGTCGCGTTTTGCTTTGCGTTCGGCTTCGTCGGCCAGCAAACGGGCGATGCGCTCGTTCTCTTCGGCTTCCTTGATCTTCGCTTCAGCCTGTGCCGCTTCTTCGGCCGCAATGCGTGCGGCTTCGGCCGCTGCCTCGCGCTCGGCCTTCTCGACCGCCTCGCGTGCCAGCTTCTCCTGCTTTAGCCTTGCCTTTTCAGCTTCGCGAATCTCGCGGGCCTTGAGGATTGCCTTGCGTTCGGCCTGTCGCGCCACGACTGCAGGATCGTCTGCCGCCGGCTTCGACTTGAAGCGCTCCAGAAGCGCCTTCTTTGCCTCGTTCGCGGCATTGCGCCGCTCGAAAATGTCTTTTTCCCTGTAGATAGCCAAGTCCACTTCCCTGAAGTCAATTCGCGAGGCTTACATACGCGCGAATGCCGAGAGTTCAAGCGCCAAAACGGTATGCCAGCCATGAAATTCCGCGATGTTGCAGCCGGGAGACGCCTTTCCCTGCAAAATGACATGCACTGTTCACCGTCCGAGCCTCTGGCGGCGAGGCCGGTCGCTCGCTACCTCAGCGGTTCACCTTTCGGTGAACCGCTCAGACTGCTGACAAACCCCGTCGATTTTCGGCGGGGTTTTTTTGTTATGTGATTGAAGTGTCTTGGAATGTTTGTGTCAGGAGATTTTGACAGGAGGCGTAGGGCCTCATGCGAGGGCCGGTTTGGGGTTCGGCCATAGGCAAAGGGCGATCTTTTTGATGTTCTGGGCGGCGGCGGCGATCAGGCACTGGCAGGCGACCCTGATGAGACTTCGGAACCGCGCATAGCGGTGACCATGCAGTTGCTT